>NZ_JBEOXT010000002.1:0-359688 GCF_040296685.1 Streptomyces sp. NPDC002054 | reverse complement strand
CAGATGTGGAAGCCCGGTAACGGGTGGAGCTGACTGGTACTAATAGGCCGAGGGCTTGTCCTCAGTTGCTCGCGTCCACTGTGTTAGTTCTGAAGTAACGACCGTGTTGTTGTCCGGTTGGTTAACTTCATAGTGTTTCGGTGGTCATAGCGTTAGGGAAACGCCCGGTTACATTCCGAACCCGGAAGCTAAGCCTTTCAGCGCCGATGGTACTGCAGGGGGGACCCTGTGGGAGAGTAGGACGCCGCCGAACAATCATTGTGGGAAAGCCCCGCACCAGTCATGGTGCGGGGCTTTTCTGCGTTCAGGGCACACCTGTTCTCCTGTAGGGTCAGGAGGCATCGTTCGCACGTTCAACAGCAGTGGAGGCCCCCGGGTGGAGGTCCAGGAGACTCGGGTTCAGACGGACCGAATTTTCACCATTCCGAACATCCTGAGCATGGCGCGTCTTGCAGGCGTACCTCTGTTCCTCTGGCTGATTCTGGCGGAGCACGACGGTTGGGCACTGCTCGTGCTCATGCTGAGCGGCGTCAGTGACTACCTCGATGGAAAGCTCGCGCGCCGCTGGAACCAGATCAGCAACCTCGGTCGGCTGCTCGATCCCGCCGCGGACCGGCTGTACATCCTGTCCACGCTGTTCGGACTCACCTGGCGTGAGATCCTCCCGCTGTGGCTGACCGCGGCCCTGCTGGCACGTGAAGTCATGCTCGCCGTCATGGTGCTGATCCTGCGTCGGCACGGCTATCCGCCGCCGCAGGTGAACTTCCTCGGCAAGGCGGCAACGTTCAACCTGATGTATGCCTTCCCGTTGCTTCTCCTCAGTGACGGCTCCGGATGGCTCCCCTGGCTTGCATCTGTTTTCGGATGGGCGTTCGCTGGATGGGGTACAACCCTCTACTGGTGGGCAGGAATCCTTTACGTGGTTCAGGTCCGTCGGCTCGTGAAGGCGGACACCGCCGATTGAGCCAAGGAGGACTCTTCCGACATGAAGGCCGTCGTGATGGCCGGTGGCGAGGGCACGCGTCTTCGCCCCATGACCTCGAGCATGCCCAAACCGCTCCTGCCGGTGGCCAACCGGCCGATCATGGAGCATGTACTCAGGCTGCTCAAGAGGCATGGGCTCAGCGAGACCGTGGTCACCGTTCAGTTCCTTGCATCCCTCGTGCGGAACTACTTCGGTGATGGCGAAGAGCTCGGGATGGAGCTCACCTACGCCAATGAGGAGAAGCCACTCGGCACCGCCGGCAGCGTGAAGAACGCCGAGGCGGCATTGAAGGACGATGCCTTCGTCGTGATTTCCGGCGATGCGCTCACCGACTTCGACCTCACCGACCTCATCAACTTCCACAAGGAGAAGGGCGCACTGGTCACGGTGTGCCTGACCCGGGT
Source organism: Streptomyces sp. NPDC002054 (assembly GCF_040296685.1). Classification (NCBI taxonomy): domain Bacteria; kingdom Bacillati; phylum Actinomycetota; class Actinomycetes; order Kitasatosporales; family Streptomycetaceae; genus Streptomyces; species Streptomyces sp. NPDC002054. The sequence goes on along the minus strand of NZ_JBEOXT010000002.1, from coordinate 358,299 downwards.
GCCGAATCCACTGGAGTTCGGCATCACCATCGTGGACGAAGAGGGCAAGGTCGAGCGGTTCCTGGAGAAGCCGACCTGGGGGCAGGTGTTCTCGGACACCGTCAACACCGGCATCTACGTCATGGAGCCGGAGGTCTTTGACTACGTAGCCCCGGATGTGTCGGTCGACTGGTCGAGCGATGTCTTCCCCCAGCTGATGAAGGAAGGCCGGCCCATCTACGGCTATATCGCCGAGGGCTACTGGGAGGACGTGGGCACCCACGAGAGCTACGTCAAGGCGCAGGCCGACGTGCTCGAGGGCAAGGTCCAGGTCGAGATGGACGGCTTCGAGATCTCGCCCGGGGTGTGGGTGGCGGAAGGGGCCGAAGTGAGCCCGGACGCCGTGCTGCGCGGGCCGCTGTACATCGGCGACTACGCCAAGGTCGAGGCCGGGGTCGAGATCCGCGAGCACACGGTCATCGGCTCGAACGTGGTCGTCAAGAGCGGAGCCTTCCTGCACAAGGCGGTCATCCACGACAACGTCTACATCGGGCCGCACAGCAACCTGCGCGGCTGCGTCATCGGCAAGAACACCGACATCATGCGGGCCGCCCGGATCGAGGACGGCGCCGTCATCGGTGACGAGTGCCTGGTCGGTGAGGAATCGATCATTCAGGGGAATGTGCGGGTCTACCCCTTCAAGACCATCGAGGCCGGTGCGGTCGTCAACACGTCCGTGATCTGGGAGTCCCGCGGCCAGGCGCATCTGTTCGGCGCGCGCGGGGTGTCCGGCATCCTCAACGTGGAGATCACGCCCGAGCTCGCGGTCCGGCTGGCCGGCGCCTACGCCACCACGCTGAAGAAGGGCGCGACCGTCACCACGGCCCGCGACCACTCCCGAGGCGCGCGGGCCCTGAAGCGAGCCATGATCTCGGCGCTGCAGGCCAGCGCCATCGACGTGCGCGACCTGGAGAACGTACCGCTGCCGGTGGCACGGCAGCAGACCGCGCGGGGCAGTGCCGGCGGGATCATGATCCGGACCTCGCCCGGTGTGCCGGACTCCGTGGACATCATGTTCCTCGACGAGCGCGGGGCGGACCTGTCCCAGGCCCAGCAGCGGAAGCTGGACCGGGTGTACGCGCGGCAGGAGTACCGGCGGGCGTTCCCCGGGGAGATCGGGGACCTGCAGTTCCCGTCGAGCGTCTTCGATTCGTACACGGGCTCGCTGCTGCGGCGGGTGGACACCACCGGCATTGCGGATTCCGATCTGAAGGTGGTCGTCGACGCCTCCAACGGCAGTGCCGGGCTGGTGCTGCCGAGCCTGCTGGGGCGGCTCGGGGTGGACGCCTTGACCATCAACCCCGGCCTGGACGAATCCCGGCCGACCGAGACCGCGGAGACGCGGCGGTCCCGGCTGGTGCGGCTCGGGGAGATCGTGGCCTCGGCGCGGGCGGCGTTCGGAGTGCGCTTCGACCCGGTGGGCGAGCGGATCTCGCTGGTCGACGAGCGCGGGCGGATCATCGAGGACGACCGGGCGCTGCTGGTGCTGCTGGACCTGGTCGCGGCCGAGCGGCGCAGCGGCCGGGTGGCGCTGCCGGTGACCACGACCCGGATCGCCGAGCAGGTGGCCGCGTACCACGGCACCCAGGTGGAGTGGACGACGACCTCCCCGGACGATCTGACCCGGGTGGGGAGGGCCGAGGACACGATCTTCGGCGGTGACGGCCGCGGCGGATTCATCGTGCCCGAGTTCAGCAGTGTCTTCGACGGCTCCGCTGCGTTCGTGCGGCTGATCGGCCTGGTGGCGCGTACGCAGCTCACCCTGAGCCAGATCGACGCCCGGATACCGCGTGCACATGTCCTCAAGCGGGATGTGCCGACCCCGTGGGCGGTCAAGGGTCTGGTCATGCGGCGGGTGGTGGAGGCGGCCGGAGAGCGGCACGTGGACACCACCGACGGGGTGCGGGTGGTCGAGGCGGACGGGCGCTGGGCGCTGGTCCTCCCGGATCCCGCCGAGGCCGTCACCCACCTGTGGGCCGAGGGCCCCGACGACGCGTCCGCGCAGGAGCTCCTGGAGGAGTGGGCGGGCGTGGTGGACGGCGCCGGGAACTGAGCCCCGCCGGATTCGTTCGGTCAGGCGAAACATACGGTCGAAAGCCCGGTAGGCCGGGGCGGGCTAGGGTCCCGCTCCGGTCTCCCGGGCGACCGCATTCGGTGGTGTCGCTACCTCCGTGCGACGATGTGCGGCATGTCGCAGCCGCCCAACAACCGGACTTCGGCCCCGCCGCCGGCCCGCCCGGACGCGTCCATGTCGCTGCTGACGCATGTGATGGACCACAGCCTCGACGAGGGCTATGCGGAAGCGTCCGCCCGGCGCGCGGCGGAGGGTACGAGCGGTCTGCCGCGCACGCTCAAGGCCAAGCTGGGGCTCGCGGCCGGACTGGTGCTCGCCGCCATGGTGGTCACGCTGGGCGCGGCCCAGACACAGGTGAGCGCGCCGGTGCTGGCCAAGGAGCGGCAGGAGCTGATCAACCGGGTCGATGCGGCCGACGGGCACGCCCACGACCTGGAACAGGACATCGACGCCCTCCGCGAGGACGTCGCGGCCCGCCAGCGGGCCGCGCTGCGGCAGCACGGCGGCGACCAAGGCCAGCTCGTGGCGCTGCTGTCCGGGGCGACGGAGGTCCGCGGCCCCGGGATCAAGCTGGTCGTGGACGATGCCAAGGGGGCTGCTGCGGGCGGTGGCGGGCCCCGGGAGAACACCGGGTTCTCCGACACGGGCCGGCTGCGGGACCGGGACATGCAGCGGATCGTGAACGGGCTGTGGCAGTCGGGGGCCGAGGCGGTGTCCATCAATGGGCAGCGGCTGACGGCACTGTCGGCGATCCGGGCCGCGGGTGACGCGATACTGGTCGACAACAGGCCGCTGGTGCCGCCGTACGAGGTTCTCGCGGTGGGGGACAAGGACCGGCTGGGCACCGCCTTCCAGGACAGCGCGGACGGCCAGTACCTGCACGTGCTGCAGGAGAGCTACGGCATCCGCTCCACCCTGTCCGCGGAGGACGAGGTGCGCCTGCCGGCCGCGTCGAGCCTGACCGTACGTACAGCCACAGCAGTAGAGCCGAAGAAGGGTGCATCGTGATCGCGGTACTGGGCCTGATGGTCGGAGTGGTGGTCGGACTGCTGGTCCGGCCCGAGGTGCCGGCCGTCGTCGAGCCGTATCTGCCGATCGCCGTCGTGGCCGCGCTGGACGCGGTGTTCGGCGGTCTGCGCGCCATGCTCGACGGCATCTTCGTGGACAAGGTGTTCGTGGTCTCCTTCCTGTCCAACGTGGTGGTCGCGGCACTGATCGTCTTCCTCGGTGACAAGCTGGGGGTGGGCGCGCAGCTGTCCACCGGTGTGGTCGTCGTCCTCGGCATCCGCATCTTCTCCAACGCGGCGGCCATCCGCCGGCACGTGTTCCGGGCCTGAGGGAAGACCGATGAGTACGCACGACACACCCCCCGAGAACGCACCCGAGCCGGAGCGGCCCGAGCCGTCGGAGCGGGCGGAGCAGCCTCCGGCGCAGGCCGGGGAGACCGGGCGGCAGCGGCTGATGGCCGTGCTGTGGCCGCCGCGGGTCACTCGGGCCCAACTGATCGTGGCGCTGCTGCTCTTCGTGCTGGGGCTGGGGCTGGCCATCCAGGTCCGGTCCAACAGCGACTCCAGCGGGCTGCGCGGGGCCCGTCAGGAGGACCTGGTCCGGATCCTGGACGAGCTCGACGGGCGGACCAAGCGGCTGGAGGACGAGAAGCAGCGGCTGGAGGACCAGCGCCAGGAGCTGGAGAGCAGTTCCAACCAGGCCGCGGAGGCACGCAGGCAGACCGTGGAGAAGGAGCGCCAACTGGGCATCCTGGCGGGTACGGTGGCAGCCCAGGGGCCGGGTATCACGCTGAAGGTCTCCGACCCCAAGGGCCTGGTGCAGTCGGACATGCTGCTGGACACCATTCAGGAGCTGCGGGCCGCGGGTGCCGAGGCGATCCAGGTCAACGGTGTGCGCGTGGTGGCGAGCTCGTACTTCTCGGACGAGAGCGACGGTGTCAGTGTCGACGGTAAGAAGATCACACAGCCCTACGAGTTCAAGGTCATCGGCAAGCCCCAGGATCTGGAACCGGCGCTGAACATTCCGGGCGGTGTCATCCAGACGCTGGAGAAGGAGCAGGCCACGGCCTCTGTCGTACGCTCGACCAAGATCGTCGTTGATGCCTTGCGGGCAGCGAAGCAGCCTGACTACGCTCGGTCGTCATCGTCGTGATGCGGGACGGAGGGTGGAGCCTCCCACGTGGGCGGAAGCCTGCGGGGGGTCGACGCACAGAAGTCGCGGTGTGTGGTGGAAACTGTCTGGTGGTTACGGACGTTGTGAGTAATGTCCGGGTCGGCAGGTGTTGCATTCGGAGTTCGTCCTGCCCCACGGGCGGGTCTGTTTCGGTCAAGGGGAATCGCCCGTGAAGTTGTTTGAGAAGTTGTTCGGCAAGAAGAACCGCGAGGAAAGCGGTGCGAAGCACCGTGCTGGGCACGGAGACGTGGAAGGGCAGGGCGACCGGCCGCTCTTCCGGGACGAGGTGGCCGGCCCGGCTGACAATTCGGGCGTTCCGGGCGCGTCGGCTGTTGACCCTGCCGGTACCGGCCGCATAGGTTTCGGTGAACCATCAACCTCAAGTGCGGGTGGAGGGTTTGACTCCGACCCGTATGCCACCAATGCCTCCGCGGGGCAGCCGCGGCGCGAGGAGCCGTCCATGTCGGCCGAGCAGGTTTGCAGCAGGTGTGGGCACCGCGCGAGTGCGGCCAGCCGATTCTGCTCGAACTGCGGGGCGCCGCTGCGGCCGGGCCTGACGCCGGAGCGTGCCTCGGAGACCACGTCCACCATCTCGATCTCGGGCCTCGAGGCCTACGAGGCAGAGGTGTCCGGACAGCAGCACGTGTCGTCCTCGCTGTCCCCCGAGGCCCAGGCCGCGGTGGAGGCGCTCCCGCCGGGCTCCGCACTGCTCATCGTGCGGCGCGGTCCGAACTCGGGCAGCCGCTTCCTGCTGGACGGCGAGCTGACCACGGCGGGCCGGCACCCGCAGAGCGACATCTTCCTGGACGACGTCACGGTCTCCCGGCGGCATGTCGAATTCCGCAGGAGCCAGGACGGTGGCTTCACCGTCGCCGACGTCGGCAGCCTCAACGGCACGTACGTGAACCGGAACCCGATCGACTCCGTCGCCCTCAACAGCGGCGACGAGGTGCAGATCGGCAAGTACCGGTTGGTCTTCTACGCGAGCCAGCGGGGCATCTGACGCCCTCGGACTCCGTCCGGGGGCACCCCCAGGGAAGGTCCATGCTGCGTACACCGACGGGCGGTGCCGGACACGGCACCGCCGGCTCGGCCGGGCGGCTGGTGAGCATCGGCACGGTGCTCACGATGCTGCGTGACGAGTTCCCCGAAGTCACCATCTCCAAGATCCGTTTCCTGGAAGCGGAAGGACTCGTCGAGCCCCGGCGCACACCTTCCGGATATCGCAAGTTCAGCCCCGAGGACGTCGACCGGCTGGCGCAGATCATGCGCTTGCAGCGCGACCACTACCTCCCGCTCAAGGTCATCCGCGAGCAGCTCGACGGGCGGGCCCCGGGGGAGCCGATCCGCATCCCCGCGCCCTCCCCGCACTCCGACGCGGTCACCGAGGTGGGCACCGAGGCTCCGGTGCGGCCCGCCGCGGCCAGGATCGGCCGGGAGGAGCTCCTCGCCGCCGCCGAGGTGGACGAGGTACAGCTGGTCGAGTGGGAGTCGTACGGGCTGATTTCGGAGGATCCCGGCGGCGGTTTCGCCGCGGAGTCGGTGACCGTGGCCCGGCTGGTGGCGGATCTGGGCAGATTCGGCCTGGAGCCGCGCCACCTGCGGGCCATGAAGGCGGCGGCCGACCGTGAGGCCGGGCTGGTCGAACAGGTGGTGGCGCCCCTGCGCCGGCACCGCAATCCGCAGACCAGGGCCCATGCCGAGGCGACCATAAAGGAGCTCGCGGGCCTCTCCGTACGCCTGCACGAGGCGCTCGTGCAGACCGCCCTGGGTGTCCGTCTGCACTGAGGCGGGACGGCCCCGACTACCCAAACCTGCACGGCAGGTCCTAGGGTTGCTGTGTGAACGAGCTCGACGTTGTGGGTGTCCGGGTGGAAATGCCCTCCAACCAACCGATCGTGCTCCTGCGTGAAGTGGGAGGCGACCGGTACCTCCCCATCTGGATCGGTCCTGGGGAGGCGACCGCCATTGCCTTTGCCCAGCAGGGCATGGCCCCTGCCCGTCCGCTGACGCACGACCTGTTCAAGGACGTGCTGGAGGCGATCGGTGAGGAACTCACCGAGGTCCGGATCACGGATCTGCGGGAGGGCGTTTTCTATGCGGAGCTGGTCTTCGCCAGCGGGGTGGAGGTCAGCGCGCGTCCGTCCGACGCGATAGCGCTGGCGCTGCGCACCGGAACGCCCATCTACGGCAGTGACGGGGTGCTGGACGACGCCGGAATCGCCATCCCGGACGAGCAGGAGGACGAGGTGGAGAAGTTCCGCGAGTTCCTCGACCAGATCTCCCCCGAGGACTTCGGCACCAGCAATCAGTGACTGCCGTTCCGCCCCATTCGAGTAGCCTTTCCCCGCAATGGGGCACGGGAAACCACTCTCAGGGTGATTATCACTCGGCGTGCCGAGTGTGGCGATCGTTGACGCACCCCTGGTGACTGCCTACCGTCGAGATGGCAGGTCAAGGACGGAGGGTCGGCGTGAGAGTCACGGGCGACGGTACGACCGGGGGCATCCCCGCACGGAGTGAGAGCGGGCCGTTCCCGCTGCACGGTGGTGCGGTGGGCTCCGCGCGCCGGTCGCCGGAATCCGCGCCGGCACCGGTCGCACCGGTGGGCGGGGGCGGCGAGCCGGAACCCGAGCAGATCGGCTACCGGGGACCGACCGCGTGTGCCGCGGCCGGGATCACCTACCGGCAGCTCGACTACTGGGCGCGCACCGGGCTGGTGGAGCCGAGCGTGCGTCCCGCCTACGGCTCCGGCACCCAGCGGCTGTACAGCTTCCGGGACGTGGTCGTCCTGAAGATCGTCAAGCGCTTCCTGGACACCGGGGTGGCGCTGCAGAACATCCGGACCGCCGTCCAGCACCTGCGGGACCGGGGATTCGCGGACCTGGACCGGATGACGCTGATGAGCGATGGCGCCACCGTGTACGAGTGCACCTCGCCGGACCAGGTCGTGGACCTGCTGCAGGGCGGGCAGGGCGTCTTCGGCATTGCGGTCGGGGTGGTGTGGCGGGACGTGGAGAGCGTGCTGTCGCAGCTCCACGGGGAGCGGGTGGACACGGGCGAGACCGTCGTCGGCCACAACCCCGCCGACGAGCTGGCCGCCCGCCGCAACCGGGCGGTATAACCCACCCGGTCCGCCCCGCCGCACCACGTCCGGGCCGGCGTCACCCCACTGTCAGTGGCATGGGGGAGCATCAGCAGTGTGAGAGCCGCTCCGACGATCCTGCACCTGGACATGGACGCCTTCTACGCCTCGGCGGAGCAGGCGGCCAAGCCGAGCCTGCGCGGAAAGCCGGTCATCGTCGGCGGGCTGGGGCCGCGCGGGGTGGTGGCCACCGCCTCGTACGAGGCCCGGCGGTTCGGGGTGCATTCGGCGATGCCGACGGCCCAGGCGCGCCGGCTCTGCCCCAACGGCGCATACGTGATCCCGCGCTTCACCCTGTACCGGTCGGTCAGCGACCAGGTGATGGCGCTGCTGCGGGAGCTGTCCCCGCTGGTCGAGCCGCTCAGCCTGGACGAGGCCTTCGTGGACCTCGAGGCGGGCGGCACGGCCGGGGACTCGGCCTCGGCCCGGGCGGTCGGCGAGCGGCTGCGGGCCGATATCCGGGCTGTCACCGGCCTCAGCGGCTCGGTGGGGCTGGCCGGGTCGAAGATGCTGGCCAAGGTGGCCTCGGAGGAGGCCAAGCCGGACGGGCTGCTGCTGATCGAGCCGGGCACGGAGCGGGCGCTGCTGGCGCCGATGTCCGTACGGACGCTGCCGGGCGTGGGCCCGGCGACCGGGGAGCACCTGCGGCGGGCCGGGATCGTCACCGTGGGGGAGCTGGCCGAGGCCGGTGAGGACGAGCTGGTGCGCATGCTGGGCCGGGCGCACGGGGTGGCGCTCTACCGGATGGCCCTGGGCCGGGACGACCGGGCCGTGGTCGCCGAGCGGGACGCCAAATCGGTCTCGGTCGAGGACACCTTCGACGTGGACCTGCACGACCGGGTGCGGATCCGGTACGAGGTCCAGCGGCTGGCGGACCGGTGCGTGCAGCGGCTCCGCTCCTCGGGGCACTCGGGCCGCACCATCGTGCTGAAGGTGCGGCGGTACGACTTCTCGACCCTGACCCGGTCGGAGACCCTCCGGGGGCCGACGGACGACCCGGCGGTGGTCCGGGAGGCGGCGGCCCGGTTGCTGGAGGGGGTGGACACCACGGGCGGGGTGCGCCTGCTGGGCGTGGGCGTCTCCGGGCTGGCGGACTACACGCAGGAGGACCTTTTCGCGCAGTCGCTGGCGGCTGAGCCGGACGGGGTGCAGGAGGCGCCTGGGGCCGCCGAGGAGCCCGCTGTGCCGCCGCCGGGCCAGGAGCCCGAGGCGCCCGCGGAGCGGCGCTGGGCGGCGGGGAGCGACGTACGGCACGCCCTCTACGGCGCGGGCTGGGTGCAGGGCAGCGGGGTGGGCCGGGTGACCGTGCGGTTCGAGCAGCCGTGGTCGCCGCCGGGCCGGGTGCGGACCTTCCGGATCGACGATCCGGAGCTGGAACCCTCGGACCCGCTCCCGCTGCGCGAGCCGGACCCGGACCCGGTGTCCGAGCCTGTTCTCGGGCTCGCCCAGGGCGCGGTTCCGGGCCCTGTGACGGACCTGACAGAGGACCTGACACAGGGCGCGGAACCGCGGAAAACCTAGATCGGCTGCCCCTCGTCCCCCGCCAGCCGGCCGAAGTCGCGCTGGAAGTCGCTCGGCAGGGCGATGTCCAGACCGTAGTGGTGGTACAGCTGGAGCTCCTGTTCGGGGGAGAGGTGGCGGCCCACTCCGAAGTCCGGGGCGTCCTTGATCAAAGAGCGTTCGAACGGCACCCGCAGGGTGTCGTTCACCAGCTCACTTGGCTCCAGCGGGACGAACGCGTCCCGGCTGAACAGCCCGGTGCGCACCGCAGCCCATTCCGGGATCCCGGTGGCATCGTCGAGATAGACCTCGTCAACGGTGCCGATCTTGATCCCGTTGCGGTCGAACGCCTTGCGGCCGATCAGGCTGCGCGGATCGATGTCGGTCTGCACGGTCCCTCCAAATGGTCGCAACTCCTCCGTAAGCACAACGAAAGTGCATATCCGCAGAGGGGGCCACTCGAGGGAGGGCCGGAGGGGCCCGGAACTGCGCTGGTAGGCTGGGTGATGGCTGTTGACCCTGTGCGGGAGAGTCCTCCGAGTGAGCGTGACGGAGGCGCCGAAGGAGCAAATCCTCCCCGGAATCTCTCAGGCAGACGTACCGCACGGACGAGGCCACTCTGGAAAGCAGGGCTGGGCGTCGGAACCGCAGTGCCGGCACTCTCCCTCACCGACGGTGAAAGCCGGTGCTCCACGGGAGACCCCCAGGAGGACCGGCGAAGCTCTCAGGTTGAGATGACAGAGGGGGAGGCCGTCCGGGCGCCCCTCGTGGTGCCCAAGCAGGTCGTGCAGACCAGGAGGCCTCCGTACATGACCGCCAACCGCATTCCGCTCTCCCAGCTGGAGCGTGGCATCCCCTTCGAGCAGCGTCACATCGGCCCGGATGCCGAGGCGCAGGCGAAGATGCTCGCCCAGGTCGGCTACGGCTCCCTCGACGAGCTGACCGCTGCCGCGGTGCCGGACGTGATCAAGAGCGCCGAAGCCCTGAACCTGCCGTCGGCGCGGACCGAGGCCGAGGTACTGGCCGAACTGCGTTCGCTCGCCGACCGCAACCAGGTGCTCTCCTCGATGATCGGCCTCGGCTACTACGGGACCTTCACCCCGCCGGTCATCCTGCGCAACGTCATGGAGAACCCGGCCTGGTACACGGCGTACACGCCGTACCAGCCGGAGATCTCGCAGGGCCGCCTCGAGGCGCTGCTGAACTTCCAGACCGTGGTCGCCGACCTCACCGGTCTCCCCACCTCCGGCGCCTCCCTGCTGGACGAGGGCACCGCAGCCGCCGAGGCGATGACCCTGGCCCGCCGCGTGGGCAAGGTCAAGGGCGGCGTCTTCCTCATCGACGCCGACACCCTGCCGCAGACCATCGCCGTGATCGAGACCCGCGCCGAGCCCCTCGGCATCGAGGTCGTCGTCACGGACCTCGCCGAGGGCATCCCGGCCGAGATCGCCGAGCGCGGCGTCTTCGGCATCGTGCTCCAGTACCCGGGTGCCTCCGGTGCCGTCCGGGACATCAAGCCGGTCATAGACCAGGCCCACGATCTCGGCGCGATCGTCACCGTCGCCGCCGACCTGCTGGCCCTCACCCTGCTCACCTCGCCCGGCGCGCTCGGCGCCGACATCGCGGTGGGCACCACCCAGCGCTTCGGCGTCCCGATGGGCTTCGGCGGTCCGCACGCCGGCTACATGGCCGTCCAGGACAAGCACGCCCGCTCGCTGCCCGGCCGCCTGGTCGGCGTCTCGGTCGACGCCGACGGAAACAAGGCCTACCGCCTGGCCCTGCAGACCCGTGAGCAGCACATCCGCCGCGAGAAGGCCACCAGCAACATCTGTACCGCGCAGGTGCTGCTCGCCGTGATGGCCGGTATGTACGCCGTCTACCACGGCCCGGAGGGCCTCAAGACGATCGCCCGCCGCACCCACCGGTACGCCGCCGTGCTCGCCGCCGGTCTGACCGCCGGCGGGGTCGAGCTGGTCCACGGCGCGTACTTCGACACCCTCACCGCCCGGGTGCCCGGCAAGGCCGCCGAGGTCGTGGCCGCCGCCCGCGAAGCCGGGGTCAACCTGTACCAGGTCGACGCCGACCAGGTCTCGGTCGCCTGCGACGAGACCACCAAGCGCGCGGACCTGGCTGCCGTCTGGGGTGCCTTCGGGGTCACCGCCGACATCGAGGCGCTCGACGCGGCCGGCGCCGACGCGCTGCCCGCGGGCCTGCTGCGCACCGACGCCTACCTGACCCACCCGGTCTTCCACCAGCACCGTTCCGAGACCGCGATGCTGCGCTACCTGCGCACGCTCTCGGACAAGGACTACGCGCTGGACCGCGGCATGATCCCGCTGGGCTCCTGCACCATGAAGCTCAACGCGACCACCGAGATGGAGTCGGTGACCTGGCCCGAGTTCGGCCAGCTGCACCCGTTCGCGCCGATCGACCAGGCCCAGGGCTACGCCACGCTCATCAACGAGCTGGAGGAACGTCTCTGCGAGGTCACCGGGTACGACAAGGTCTCGATCCAGCCGAACGCCGGTTCGCAGGGCGAGCTGGCCGGTCTGCTGGCCGTCCGCGCCTACCACCGGGCCAACGGTGACGAGCAGCGCACCGTCTGCCTCATCCCGTCCTCCGCGCACGGCACCAACGCCGCCAGCGCCGTGATGGCCGGTATGAAGGTCGTGGTCGTCAAGACCGCCGAGGACGGCGAGGTGGACGCCGCCGACCTGCGCGCCAAGATCGAGCAGTACCGTGACGAGCTCTCCGTGCTGATGATCACCTACCCGTCCACGCACGGTGTGTTCGAGGAGCACGTCGCCGACATCTGCGCCCAGGTCCACGAGGCCGGCGGTCAGGTGTACGTCGACGGTGCCAACCTGAACGCCCTCGTGGGTCTGGCCAAGCCGGGCCACTTCGGCGGCGACGTCTCGCACCTGAACCTGCACAAGACCTTCTGCATCCCGCACGGCGGCGGCGGCCCCGGCGTCGGCCCGGTCGGTGTCCGCGCGCACCTGGCGCCCTACCTGCCGAACCACCCGCTGCAGCCGACCGCCGGACCGGAGACCGGTGTCGGCCCGATCTCGGCCGCGCCCTGGGGCTCGGCCGGCATCCTGCCGATCTCCTGGTCGTACGTGCGCCTGATGGGCGGCGAGGGCCTCAAGCGCGCCACCCAGGTCGCGGTGCTCGGCGCCAACTACATCGCCAAGCGCCTGGAGCCGCACTACCCGGTGCTCTACACCGGCCCGGCCGGACTGGTCGCGCACGAGTGCATCGTGGACCTGCGCCCGCTGGCGAAGGCCACCGGTGTCTCGGTCGACGACATCGCCAAGCGGCTGATCGACTACGGCTTCCACGCCCCGACCATGTCCTTCCCGGTGGCCGGCACGCTCATGATCGAGCCGACCGAGTCCGAGGACCTCACCGAGATCGACCGGTTCTGCGACGCGATGATCGCCATCCGGGCCGAGATCGAGAAGGTCGCCGCCGGCGAGTGGCCGGCCGGTGACAACCCGCTTGCCAACGCCCCGCACACCGCGGCAGCGCTCGGCGGCGAGTGGAACCACCCGTACACCCGCGACGAGGCGGTCTTCCCGGGCGGGGTCGTGGCGGCCGAGAAGTACTGGCCGCCGGTGCGCCGGATCGACGGCGCGTTCGGCGACCGGAACCTGGTCTGCTCCTGCCCGCCGCTCGATGACTACGACAACTAAGCACGACGCCTGAGCACGACGCTGACGACCGAGGGGCCGGACCGGGAGGAAATCCCGGGCCGGCCCCTCGGCCGTTCGGCTGATCGGTCAGGCCGCCTTCACCACGTGCGCAGCCGCGAGCGGGCGGTGCGGTGCGATGATCTGCCCGTCCGGCAGCAGCTCACCGGTGTCCTCGAACAGCAGGACGCCGTTGCACAGCAGGCTCCATCCCTGTTCCGGGTGGTTGGCCACGGGACGCGCGGCCTCCCGGTCGGCGGAGTCGGCTGATGGGCAGGCAGGCTGGTGCTGGCACATGGATGCGTTCTTTCGCTGCGGTGTGGTCTGTGTGCTGCGGCTCGATGCGTTGTTCATGGCCGCCCCCCGTATCGATCGGTGTGGTCAGGGTCCCAGTCTTGCCCTACGCGACTGGCTCCGCAGGGATTTCCCGGCAGCTGTCCTCACAGATTGATGACGCATCACTCGTGCGGGCGGTTCAGCCAACTCGCCTGTCACTTCGGGTGGTTCGGATCTGACTCCGGGGGACTAGGCCATCTGGGTAAACCGGGTCATCAGGCCGCGGCCTCGCCCGCCAGGGCGGGCGGGGTCAGCCGGTGGGTCAGCACCGGGAGCAGTTCGGAGACCGGATGCGGGCGGTACGCGGCGATGCCCGGCGGGGCCGGGGCCAGCGGAATCAGCAGGTCCGCGGCGGCCGGCAGACCGGCGGCGGGATCCGCGCCGACCGCCCCGTGCAGCCACAGGGTCAGCATGTACAGCTCCGGTACGGACAGCAGCCGGGCCTGGTAGCCCGAGCCCAGGGACCCGAGGGATTCGGCCTGGCGCAGCGCCCGTTCGGTGGCGGCCACATAGGGGCCCTCGAAGAAGTGGGAGAAGGCCCAGCCGTCCGGAGTGAGCCGGGTGTCCGCCGCCGCCACGTACCGGTCGCCGCCGCGGATCAGGAAGCGCCATGCGGTGAGGCGCGTGCGCGGTGGCCGTCCGCCGGCGATGACCCGGTCCAGCACATGGACGGGGAGCGGCAGTTCGGCGGTCATCGGCCCTTGGTGCGCGCGCAGGGTGGGGGTGTGCGCTTCGTGCACGGCGGTCGGTGAGCCGAGTGCCGCGAGGACGCTGCGCAGGGCGGGCGCGGGAGCCGGGGGAATATGCAGCGGCATGGTGGGTCGCCTCTCACTTGGGAGACCGGTGAAACGGGGGCGGGGGTGTGCGGAGAGCGTGTCGCATTCTGGGGCCAGAGGGGGGCTGTGGGGCAATGGCCGCGCGCCAACTCTCTGCCTCGTTTGCGGAGTTTATACGACATGTGTTCACACAGTGTTTCGGCTAGCCGTCCCGCCTATTGCGGACAAGGCGTTTACCGGTCCCGCTGTCATGGTTTTCATGCCGGTTGTACACATGGATTCCCTGCTGACCTCGGAGGGTACCGGACGAGGGCTCGGCTGAAAAGCATCGGTAATGCGTGCGATGCCCACTTCGGCATGCCCGATCGGTATATTGCAGCGGGCCATGTGCCGGATGAATGTGCCAACGCACCGTGTCGGCCAAACCGGCGTGCGCTCCCCGCCACTCACGCCCCCTCGGAGTTATCGATCACGCGGCCGGGGCATCATCGACCGTAACGCGCGCGCCCGGGTGGCCGGGTGGGGCCCACTCGAGGAGGGACGCTTCGATGGGGGAGAAGGTCGTGGCAGGCGGATTCGACCTGTCCGATCGGCAACGGTATCGGAGGAAGCTTCACGAGTGCCTGGAGGGGCTGGAGCGGCTTCTGGCGGAGAAGAGGTTCGATCGTCCCAAGAATCTCATGGGGCTTGAGATCGAATTGAATCTCGCGGGTCCCGACGGTCTGCCGAGAATGGTGAACGCCCAGGTTCTGGAGCGCATTGCGAGCCCCGATTTCCAGACCGAACTCGGAATGTTCAACCTGGAGCTCAACATACTCCCGCACCGTCTCGACGGCCGGGTATTCGACCAGCTCGCCGAGGAACTCAGCGCCGGTCTCGGCTATGCCCACCGGCAGGCCGCCGAGGTCGATGCCGGGGTCGTCATGATCGGAATTCTGCCGACCATCTCGCAGCAGGACCTGGTGACCGCCAACCTTTCAGCGGTCGACCGGTACTCGCTGCTCAACGAGCAGATCCTGATGCTGCGGGGGGAGGACTTCCATCTCGACATCGACGGGGTGGAGCGGGTCCGGTGGACCGCCGGGTCGATCGTGCCGGAGGCGGCCTGTACCTCCGTGCAGCTGCACCTCCAGGTCACCCCGGGCCGCTTCGCGGACGTGTGGAACGCGGCGCAGTGCGTGGCGGCGGTGCAGATCGCGGTCGGCGCCAACTCGCCGTTCCTGTTCGGACGGGAGCTCTGGCGGGAGTCCCGGCCCCCGCTGTTCCAGCAGGCCACCGACACCCGCCCGCCCGAGCTCCAGGCCCAGGGGGTGCGTCCGCGCACCTGGTTCGGGGAGCGCTGGGTGGACTCGGCGTACGAGCTGTTCGCGGAGAACGTCCGCTACTTCCCGTCCCTGCTGCCCATCTGCGACGAGGAGGAGCCGCTGCGGGTGCTGGGCGAGGGCGGGGTGCCCAGTCTCCAGGAACTGGTGCTGCACAACGGCACCGTGTACCGCTGGAACCGGCCGGTCTACGGGGTCGCCGACGGGAAGCCGCATCTGCGGGTGGAGAACCGGGTCCTGCCGGCCGGCCCCACCGTCACCGATGTGGTCGCAAACGCCGCCTTCTACTACGGGCTCGTCCGCACCCTCGCCGACGAGAAGAGCCCGGTGTGGAGCCGGCTGCCGTTCGCCGAGGCCGAGGCGAACTTCGACGCGGCCTGCCGGTACGGGATCGACGCCCGGCTGCGCTGGCCGCGCCGGGGGCGTTCCGGCGGGCTGGCGAGCGTACCGGCCGTACGCCTGGTCCTCGACGAGCTGCTGCCGATGGCCGCCGCCGGGCTGGATGCCTGGGGCATCGAACCCGCCGACCGGGACCACTACCTCGGCATCATCGAGGAGCGGTGCCGACGGCGGGCCAACGGAGCCACCTGGCAGGTGGACACCTACCACCGGGCGCTGGCCGGCGGACTGGAGCGGGGGCCGGCACTCGCCGCGACCACCCGGCGGTACAGCGAGCTCATGCACAAGGGGGACCCGGTGCACACCTGGCCGGTGGGGCTGGCCGAATTCCCGTGACCTAGCACGCGACGCAGCCCGTGATCCCGCCCCGGCCTCCTCTTCCGCCGTCGGCCAGGCAGTATGGGGAGGTCGGAACGGGATTGCGGGACGGGAGCGGGGCGTGCGGGCGGAACCGGTGCTGGAGGATCTGCGCGAGGACGGGCGGCGGAGCCTGCTGCGCACCGAGACGCTGCTCGTGCTCGCCCTGTCGCTGGGGGCGAGCGCGGTCTCGTCCCTGATCAGCTTTATCGGCTCGCTCACGAGGCCGGGCGGCCTGAAGGACCAGGCCGCCACCCTCAACGGCTCCTACGCTCCCGGCCGCCCCTGGCTGGACCTGGCCTGGCAGCTGTTCGGGATCGCCACTGCGCTGGTCCCGGTGCTGCTGGTGGCACACCTGCTGACCCGGGAGGGGGCGGGCGGGCTGCGGGCGCTCGGCTTCGACCGCACCCGGCCCGGCTGGGACCTCGCCCGGGGCGCGCTCGTCGCGGCCGGCATCGGCAGTGCCGGGCTGGCCTTCTACCTGGGGGCCAGGGCCTCCGGGTTCAACCTGACGGTGGTGCCGGAGGCGCTGCCCGAGGTGTGGTGGAAGTTCCCCGTCCTGCTCCTCTCCGCCGTGCAGAACTCGGTGGTGGAGGAGGTCATCGTGCTGGCGTACCTGCTGCGCCGGCTCGACCAGCTGGGCTGGTCGCCGATGTCCGCCCTGCTGGCGAGCTCGCTGCTGCGCGGTTCGTACCACCTCTACCAGGGCATCGGCGGGTTCATCGGCAATGCGGTGATGGGTGCGGTCTTTGTGCTGCTCTACCGCCGGTGGGGCCGGGTCGGTCCGCTGGTGGCCGCCCATGCGCTGCTCGATATCGTCGCCTTCGGCGGGTACGCGCTGCTGGCCGGCAAGGTGGACTGGCTGCCCACGGCCTAGCCGGGCCGCAGACCGGGGGAGGTCAGGGGGAGCTCAGGAGTTCGCCGTCGATGACGGTGACGGCCCGGCCGGTGAGCAGGGTGCGGTCGCCCGCGAGGGTGACCCTGACCAGTCCCTGCCGGGCTCCGCCCTGCAGGCCGGTCAGCTCGGTGCGGCCGAGGCGGGCCGCCCAGAACGGGGCCAGGGCGGTGTGGGCGCTGCCCGTGACGGGGTCCTCGTCGATCCCGACCAGCGGGAAGAAGCCGCGGGAGACGAAGTCGTAGCCGCGGGCGGGGTCCTCGGCGGGGGCGGTCACGATCAGCCCGCGCTGCCCGAAGCTCCGCAGCGCGGCGTGATCGGGGCGCAGCTCGCGGACGGTCTTCTCGTCGGCGAGCTCGATGACCAGGTCGCCGATGTGCGGGGACGTGTCGTGGGCCGAGAGGATCTCCACCCCGCCGAGTGCGGCGGCGACCTCGGCCGGCGGGTCCCACCGGGTCAGTGAGGACGTGGGGAAGTCCATCGTCAGGGTGCCGTCCCCGGCCGTCTCGGTGGTGAGGATGCCGCACCGGGCGGCGAACCGGACCCGGCCGCTCGCCAGGCCGCTCTCCGCGAGGACGTGCGCGGTGGCGAGGGTGGCGTGGCCGCACATGTCGACTTCCGCGGTCGGGGTGAACCAGCGCAGCGCCCAGTCGGCCTCCCCGCCGGGCGGCAGCGGGTGGGCGAAGGCGGTCTCGGAGAGATTGACCTCGGCGGCCACCTGCCGGAGCCAGCTGTCCGGCGGGAACTCCCCGTCGAGGAGCAGGACCCCGGCGGGGTTGCCGCCGAAGGGACGGTCGGTGAAGGCGTCGACGATTCGGATACGCATGCCCCGACGGTAGGGCGCCCCCGCATCGATCACCCAAGGCCAATTCGGGAGCACTGGCCTGGCCCGCCGTCGGCCCACGCGCCGCCTTCCCCTGCGGCCGTTCCCGGCTGTCTCTGGTGTCCCTGGTGTCCCCGGTGGGCCCGGGCCGCGGCCATCAGCCCGTCGAGCGCGTCCCTGGTCCGCACGAGGTCGGCGATGTGTGCGGAGAGCCGCTCGCGCTCCAGCGCCATCCGCTCCAGTGCCGCGTCGGAGTTCTCCGCGCTGGGCGCGTCGACGCAGGGCAGCAGTTCGGCGATGGTGCGGCTGGACAGGCCCGCGGTGTAGAGCCGCTGGATGAACGCGACCCGCTCGACCTCCTCGTCCGTGTAGTGCCGCTGACCGCTGGGACTGCGGGTGCTGGTGAGCAGCCCCTGCTCCTCGTAATAGCGCACGGACCGGACGCTGACTCCGGTCCGTGACGCGAGTTCCCCGATCCGCACGATGCCTCCCGGCTGTGTCCCGCGCCACAACAGCTTGCCTCTGACGTCAATGTCAGGTTCTAGCGTAGCTGCCGTGCCCGAGGTCCGGGCACGGTGGTTCGCGAAGGAGTCCTGACATGACGACCCTTTTCACCGGTTACGAGCTCGGTGGCCTCATGCTGCCCAACCGGATGGTCATGGCCCCGATGACCCGGGCCCGGGCCGCCGCCGGCGGTCTGGCGACTGCGTCCATGGCGACCTACTACGCCCAGCGGGCCTCGGCCGGGCTGATCGTGAGCGAGGGCGTGCAGCCCAGCGCGGTCGGGCAGTCCAATCCGGGCACGCCGGGACTGCACACCGACGAGCAGGTCGAGGCCTGGCGTCCGGTGACTGCAGCCGTCCACGCCAACGGTGGACGGATCTTCGCCCAGCTCATGCACGGTGGCCGGGTCTCCCACGCCGACACCACCGGCCTCCAGCCGGTCGGGCCCTCGGCCGTCCCCGCCGTCGGCGAGGTGTTCACCCCGACCGGACCCCAGCCCGCTCCGATGCCTCGCGCGCTGGACACCGCCGAGGTGCCCGAGCATGCACAGTCCTACGCCCGGGCCGCCCGCCGCGCCGTCGACGCGGGTTTCGACGGCGTGGAGCTGCACGGTGCCAACGGCTACCTGATCTCGCAGTTCCTCTCGTCCAACGCCAACCTGCGCACGGACCGCTACGGAGGCCCGATCGCCCACCGCATCAGGTTCGCCGTCGAAGCCGTCGCCGCCACCGTGGCGGAAGTCGGCGGGGCCAGGACCGGCATCCGGCTCTCCCCGGGCGCAACGTTCTGGGGGGTCGAGGAGGCCGATGTCCTCGAGCTCTACACCGCGCTGCTGACCGAACTGGCCTCCCTCGGGCTGGCCTACGTGCACCTCGAAGCCACCGCCGACGAAGAGGTGCTGATCGCCCTGCGCCGGGCGTGGCCGGGAACCCTCGTCATGAACCCCGTACTTCCGATGGGGCCGAAGCAGGCCGGCCGGGACGACGCCGAACACTGGCTCGGCCTGGGGGCCGACCTCATCAGCTTCGGCCGCGGCTTCCTCGCCAACCCCGACCTGGTCGAGCGGTTGCGGGGCGGGCTTCCGATCGCCCCCGTCGACGAGGCCACGTACTACCAGGGGGGCGACGCGGGCTATCTGACCTACTCGGCCCACCAGCACGCGGCGTAGGACGTGTGGCTCCGAGGATCCTTGCCGAACGAACAGTCCCGATATATCGTTGACGCATCGCGAACGATCGACGATGAAAGGAGCGTAACCATGCGTTCACGTGGACACGGGCACGGGCACTGTGGGCCCGATCGTCAGGGAGAGTTCGAGGGGCGCCGCGGGGCCTTCGGTCCGTTCGGCCCCGGCTGGGGTGGCGGTCCCGGCGGGCCCTTCGGGGGTCGTGGCGGCCGTGGCGGCCCGCACCGGCGCGCCCGGCGCGGCGACGTACGCGCCTCGATCCTGGCGCTGCTCGCCGACCGGCCGATGCACGGCTACGAGATGATCCAGGAGATCGGCCAGCGCAGCGACGGAGCCTGGAAGCCCAGCCCGGGCTCGGTCTACCCGACCCTGCAGATGCTCGAGGACGAGGGCCTGATCACCAGCGCGAGCGAGGGTGGCAAGAAGCTGTTCACGCTCACCGAGGCCGGCCGCACCGAAGCGGAGGCCGGTCCGGCGGCGCCCTGGGAAGAGGCCGGGCGCGGCGTCGACTGGGAGGCCATGAACGAGATCCGGGCGGCCGGCTTCGGTCTCATGGAGGCGTTCGGGCAGGTCTGGAAGGCCGGCACGCCCGACCAGCGGCAGAAGGCGATCGCGGTCATCAACGAGGCGCGCAAGAAGCTCTACCTGATCCTGGCCGGCGAGCACTGATGACGGACGGCAGGCAGCGCGGCCGTGCTGCCTGCCGTGGCCGAGGTCAGGCGGGTCAGGCGACCAAGACCGCCAGCTTGCGCAGCGATTCGTTGAGCGCGGCCGTGGCCGAGTCCTTCAGCTTGCCCGCCATCAGCGAGACGGCTGCGCCGGTGAACTCCCCGTCGATGCGGACCGTGGTCGCCCCGCCGTCGGGGATCAGGGTGTATTTGGTGCCCACGATCACGCCCATCGGGCCCTTGCCCTTGATGGCGAAGACCCGCTCCGCCTCCAGCTCCTCGATCGTCCAGGTGACTTCGGCGGGGAAGCCCATCATCTTCATGTTCTCCTCGAAGGTGGACCCGACCGCGAAGGTCTCCGGTCCGCCCTTGGGGAAGCTGGTGTGGGTCATGCTCCACTGGCCGTACGCACCCCAGTCCGTCAGCTGGGACCAGACCTTCGCGGCAGACGCCTCGATGCGTGATTCCGCGGTGACTTCAGCCATGCGACCAGCCCTTCTCGTCGGGTACGTGCGCGGAACGTAGCCCCGGCGGCCGTAAGATTCAATACTGGCGGCCTGTCAGAAAATCTGTGACCGTCTCAACAGGCGTCACCGGCGTGACGCTCCTGACGGCGACTGTCATGATGGCCCGATGCAAGCGTCAGGGAAGAACGCCGGACTGGGCCTCGCGCTCGTCTCGGCAGCCGCGTTCGGCGGTTCGGGAGTTGCGGCGAAGCCGCTGATCGAGGCGGGTCTGGACCCGCTGCACATGGTGTGGCTCAGGGTGGCCGGGGCCGCGCTGGTGCTCTCGCCGCTCGCGTGGCGGCACCGCGATCTGGTGCGCCGCAAACCCGCCCTGCTGGCCGGCTTCGGCCTGATAGCGGTGGCCGGTGTGCAGGCCTTCTACTTCGCCTCCCTGTCCCGCATCCCGGTCGGCGTGGCCCTCCTCCTGGAGTACCTGGGCCCGGCGCTGCTCCTCGGCTACATCCGCTTCGTCCAGCGCAAGCCGGTCACCCGGGCCGCCGCCGCCGGTGCGGCCGTCGCCGTGGTCGGGCTGGCCTGCGTGGTGGAGATCTGGGCGGGGCTGAGCCTGGACCCGCTGGGCGTGGCGCTGGGTCTGGCCGCTGCCTGCTGCCAGGCCTGCTACTTCATCTTCGCCGACCAGGGCACGGACGGGGACGACGTCCCGGACCCGCTCGGCGTCGCGGCGTACGGGCTGATCATCGGAACCCTGGTGATGACGCTGATCGCCCGGCCCTGGCAGATGGACTGGGAGGTGCTCTCCGGGGACGCCTCGCTGGGCGGCGCGGAGGTGCCGGCCCTGGCGCTGCTCGCCTGGGTGGTGCTGATCGCGACCGTGCTCGCGTACCTGACCGGGGTGGTCTCGGTGCGCAGGCTCTCGCCGCAGGTGGCCGGGGTGGTGGCCTGCCTGGAGGCGGTCGTCGCCACCGTGCTGGCCTGGGTGCTGCTCGGCGAACACCTCTCCGCGCCCCAGATCCTGGGCGGCGGCCTGGTGCTGGGCGGGGCGCTGATCGCCCAGACCGCCCGGCCGCAGGCGCCGGCCGGGCCCGAAGTGGACGCGGTGGACGCGTTGGACGCGTTGGACGCGTTGGGCGCGGTGGACCGGGCAAAGACCACGGCTTAGGGTGAGGACCGTGCATTCGACCGTGCTTCCGCCGCCTGCCGCCTGACGCGGGCGGCCACCGCTGAGAGCGAGACCTCGGCCCGGGCAGTTCCCGGGCCGGTCCGTGCTGCCCGCGAAGCGATGACACACACCCTTCATCCTTCACGCATTTCACGCACGCACGGAGAAACACGTGTCGAACCACTCGCCCGCCGGGCGCAGTCTGCTGTACCTCGTCGTCGCCGGAGCCGCCTGGGGCACTGCCGGGGCGGCTGCCTCCCTCCTCTTCCTGGCCAGTGATCTCGGGCCGCTGTCCCTGTCGTTCTGGCGGTCCGCGGGCGGCCTGGCCGTCCTGCTCGGTGTGCTGGCGGTGCGCCGCCGCGGCCCGGCGAGCGGCGCACCGCGCCCGTCGTTCGGCTCGCTGGTCTGCACCGGCCTGCTGTTCACCCTCTTCCAGGCCGCGTACTTCGGTGCGGTGCAGCAGACCGGGCTGGCCGTCGGGACCGTGGTCACCCTGGGCGCCGGCCCGGTGCTGATCGCCCTGGGCGCGCGGTACTGGATGGGCGAGCGGCTCGGGCGCGGTGGCGCGGCGGCCGTGGTGGGGGCGCTTGCCGGGCTGGTGGTCCTGGTGCTGGGCAGCGGGGGCGGCGAGGTGCGTCCGCTGGGCGTCGGCCTGGCCTTGCTGTCGGCGGCGGGATACGCGGGGATGACCCTGCGGACCCGGTGGAGCGGGCAGCGCGGCGCGGCCGGGGACCCGCTGGTGACCACGGCGTGGTCGGTCGGGGTGGGGGCGGTCTGCCTGTTCCCGCTCGCCGCGGTGGAGGGGCTGCTTCCGCACACCGCCGAACTCGGGCGGGTGCTCTGGCTGCTGGTGTACGTGGCCACGGTGCCGACCGCGCTCGCGTACGCGCTCTACTTCACCGGAGCCGCGGCGGTGCGGGCCGCCACGGTGTCGGTGATCATGCTGATCGAGCCGGTGAGCGCGGCGGTGATCGCCGTTCTGGTGCTGGGGGAGGAGCTGACCGGGGCGGTGGTGCTGGGCACCGTACTGCTGCTGACGGCGGTCCTCGCGCTGATTGTCGCGGAGGCCCGCCGTCCGGTGTCGGCCCGGCAGGAGCCGGAGCCTGAGCAGGAGCAGGTGCCCGTGCCGGTTCAGAGCGCGGCGAGGTAGTCCGGGGTCGCGATGCCGGGGGCCAGATCGGCGGCCGGGACGGGAGCCCCGTACGTCTGCGCGACCGGGACCACGCCCGACCAGTGCGGGAGGGACAGGTCCGCGGGGTCGTCGTTCGGGCCGCCGGTACGGATCTTCGCCGAGACCTCGGCCAGGTCCAGCCGGATCACGGCGGTGGCGGCCAGCTCCTTGGCGTTGGCCGGCCGGGAGTCGGCGGCGCGGCCCGGAACCACGTGGTCCACGAGGGCGTCGAGGGCGCTGCGGCGCTCCGCCTCGTCGGTGACGGTGCGGGCGATGCCGTGGATCACCACCGAGCGGTAGTTGATCGAGTGGTGGAACGCGGACTTGGCGAGCACCAGGCCGTCCACGTGGGTGACGGTCACGCAGACCGGCAGGCCCGGGTCCGCGGCGGAGGAGCGGAGCGGGCGAGATCCGGTGGAACCGTGGAGGTAGAGGGTTTCGCCGACCCGGCCGTAGAGGGTGGGCAGGACCACCGGAGCGCCGTCGCGGACGAAGCCGAGGTGGCAGACGTACGCCTCGTCGAGTATCGCGTGCACCGTTTCGCGGTCGTAGTGGGCCCGGTCGGCGGACCGGGTGGGGACGGTCCGTTCGGTGGGCTGGTAGGTGGCGGGGGCTTCGGTGGGGGCGGTGGTGGAGGTGGCGGGGGCGGTCATGGTGCGAACTCCATTGCACTAGTGCATAATGCTGTTTGTGCTAGGAGATTACCTGATCACTGGTGGCCGCGCATCGGAGATTGCGGCGAGCGTCGAAGCGGGGGTGGGCTCGGGGGAGCTCGCGCCCGGCGCACTGCTGCCCCCGATGCGGGAGCTCGCGGCCCGGCTGGGCGTCAACCCGAACACGGTTGCGGCGGCCTACCGGACGCTGCGCGAGCGGGGGGTCATCGAGACGGACGGCCGGCGCGGCAGCCGGGTCCGGGCGCGGCCGGCCAGCGCCCCGCGGGAGGCGATGGGCATCGCCGTACCGGCGGGCGCCCGGGACCTGTCCAGCGGCAACCCGGACCTGGCGCTGCTGCCCGCGCTGGCGGGGCCGTTGGCGGCGGCTGCGCGCCGGTATGCGCAGGCGCCCACGGAGTACGGGCAGGAACCGGTGGTCCCGGAGCTGGCGAGGCTGGCGCGCGCCGGGCTGTCGGCAGAGGGGGTGCCGGACGGGCCGCTGGCACTGACCTCGGGCGCCCTGGACGGCATCGAGCGGGTGCTCGCGGCGCACCTGAAGCCGGGCGACGCGGTGGCGGTCGAGGACCCGGGGTGGGGAAGCGTGCTGGATCTGGTGCCGGCGCTGGGGCTGCGGGTCCTGCCGGTCGAGGTGGACGAGGAGGGGCCGCGTCCGGCCGCGGTGGCCGCGGCGCTGGCGGCCGGGGCGCGGGCCCTGCTGGTCACCTCGCGGGCGCAGAACCCGACAGGGGCGCTGGTCGGCGCCGCCCGGGCAGCCGCGCTGCGGTCCCTGCTGGCCCGGTACCCCGGGGTGCTCGTCATCGAGGACGACCACGGCCACGGCATCGTGGACCTCCCGCTGCATCCGCTGGGCGGGCTGACCCGGCACTGGGCGCTGGTGCGGTCCACCGCGAAGGCGTACGGGCCGGACCTGCGGCTCGCGATCGTCACCGGCGACCCGGTGACCCTGGACCGGGTGCGCGGCCGGCAGCGGCTGGGGCCCGGCTGGGTCAGCCGGCTGTTGCAGTACGCGCTGCTGGAGCTCTGGAACACGGGTGCGGTGGACCCGGTCGTGGTGGCGCGGGGGTACGGGGAGCGGCGTGATGCGCTGGTGGCTGCGCTGGCGGCGCGGGGCGTGGCCGCGTACGGGCGCAGCGGGATGAACGTGTGGATCCCGGTCGGGGACGAGACGGCCGTGGTCACCCGCCTGCTGGCGGCGGGCTGGGCGGTGGCTCCGGGGGCGCGCTTCCGGGTGGAGAGCGCGCCGGGCATCCGGATCACGGTCTCCCGCCTGACCCCGGCAGACGTCCCGTCCCTGGCGGAGGCCATCGCCACCGCGGTCCGCCCGACCTCGGCGACCCGGTACGTCTAGGCCCTGTCCGGGGCCGGCCTCGCCCGGCGCCGCCCTCGCCCGGCGCCGCCCTCGCCCGGCGCCGCCCTCGCCCGGCGCCGCCCTCGACCTCGCACGTCAGGTCCGGCGGCGGGGTTGGGTCAGGGCGGCGCCTGCCAGGATGATGGCCGCGCCTACCGGGGTGTTCCAGTGGAGCTGTTCGCCGAGGACCAGGACGCCGGCCGTCGTGGCGATGACCGGGATGAAGTAGGTGACCATCTGGGCGGTGGTCGGGCCGATCTCGGTGACCAGGGCGTACTGCATCTGCAGGGCCATACCGGTGCCCAGCGCGCCCAGCGCGATCACCGAGAGGGTCGGCCAGAGCGGGAAGGCGGCCGGGGCCGTGGTGAACAGCGCACTTGTCAGGGCGAGCTGGAGGGTCGACAGCAGCAGCTGGCCGCCGGTCAGGGCGACCGGGGATCCCGGGGTGTCCGCCAGGGTGCGGCGGACGTAGATCCAGCCGATCGGGT
The DNA here is from genome assembly GCF_040296685.1 of Streptomyces sp. NPDC002054. Classification (NCBI taxonomy): domain Bacteria; kingdom Bacillati; phylum Actinomycetota; class Actinomycetes; order Kitasatosporales; family Streptomycetaceae; genus Streptomyces; species Streptomyces sp. NPDC002054. The sequence goes on along the minus strand of NZ_JBEOXT010000002.1, from coordinate 333,095 downwards.
AGCAGAGCGCGGCCAGCAGCGCGAGCGCGGTGCCCTTCGCGTCGACGCCCGCGAAGCCCTGCCAGGCGCCGAGCACCGTGAGCACCCCGAGGAAGCCGAGGCCCAGGCCGGCGACCCGGCGGCGGGTCGGGCGGTCCTCGGAGAGGGCGACCAGAGAGAGCGCCATGCCCCACAGCGGCGAGGTGGCGTTGCAGATCCCGGCGAGGCTGGAAGGGATGGTCAGCTCGGCGTACGCGAACAGCGAGAACGGCGCGGTGTTGAGGAGCAGTGCGGCCACCGCCAGATGGCCCCAGGTACGCAGGCCCCGCGGCAGCGGTTCACGCCGGACCAGCAGGACGGCGAGCAGCGCGAGCGCGCCGAAGAAGACCCGGCCGAGGGCCACCTGGAACGGTGCGTACGCCTCGGTGCCGACCTTGATCAGGAGGAAGCTGAAGCCCCAGATCACGGAGAGCACGCCGAACCGGATCCGCCAGTCGAGGGCGGCGCGGCCGGTGCCGGTGCCGGTGCCGGTGCCGGTCGTGGCGGGGAGGGAGCGGAGGGAAGGGGACCGGGTGGGGGTGCTCATGCACCTACTCTGCGACCGGTGATCTCGTAGGACAAGCGAGATTCTTTTGGGTGCACGGCGTAGCATTGCTTACATGTTGAACCTGGAGCGCCTCCGCACCCTCGATGCCCTCGCCCGCCACGGCTCGGTCAGCGGCGCCGCCGAAGGACTGCACGTCACCACCTCGGCCGTGTCCCAGCAGATGGCCAAGCTGGAACGCGAGGTCGGCCAGCCGCTGCTGGCCAAGTACGGCCGCGGGGTGCGGCTGACGGACGCGGGGCGGCTGCTCGCCGGCCATGCCGCGCGGATCATCTCCCAGGTGGAGCTCGCCCAGGCCGATGTGGAGGCCCAGCGCGGCTGTGCGGTGGGGGAGCTGCGGATCGGGGCGTTCCCCACCGCCATGCGGGGGCTGCTTCCGGACACCCTGACGGGACTGCGGGCGGACCATCCGGAGCTGCGCGTGCGGGTGCGCGAGATGGAGCCGGAGGAGAGCATGGCCGCCGTGGTGCGCGGCGACCTCGATCTCGCGCTGGCGATCGACTGGTACAACAAGCGGATGCCCGTCCCCGGCGAACTGGTCCGGGCGCACCTCCTCGACGACGCGGCCGATGTGGCGGTCCCGGCCTCGCATCCGCTCGCCGACCGCACCGAGATCTCCCTGGCGGAGTTCGCCGAGGACGACTGGGTCTCCTGGAACGAAGGCCAGTTCTGCCACGAATGGCTGGTCTTCACGCTCCGCGGCACCGGCATCGAGCCGCGCATCGCGCACATCGCCGAGGAGCACCACACCCAGCTGGCCTTCGTGGAGGCCGGGCTCGGCGTCTGCATCACGCCTCGGCTGGGCCGCGGCCCGGTGCCGCCCGGGGTCCGGCTGCTGCCGGTCTGTGACACCGTACGGCGCCATGTGTACGTGGTCTGGCGCGCGGACGCCGACCGCAGGCCCTCCGTCCGGGCGGCGGTGGACGCGCTGCGCGCCACGGCGGCGCGGATCGAGGGCTGAGCCCCGGCTGCCCCCGAACGCCCCGGCCCTCCCGGCCGCCCTACAGCTTGCGGAAGTCCCAGGAGACCACGGCATCCGGGGTGAGCCGCAGCCATGCATGGCGTCCGTCGTGCGGCATCTCGTCGATCCCGAAGTTCTTCGCCGGAAAGAGGCGTTCGACCTCCTCCAGCTCGGGGCAGGGCTCGCCGGTCCGGGGGGCCTCGCCCACGAAGTCGGCGCTGCCCGAGAGTTCCACCCCGCGCAGCTCCTCGTACGACTCGCCCGCGTCCACCACCACCGAGATCCGCGGGTCCTTGCGCAGGTCCGCCCAGCGCCTGCTGCGGGTGATCGAGTACAGCCAGAGGGAGCTGCCGTCCCAGGCGAACCACAGGGCGCCGACGTGGGGGCGGCCGTCGGGGGACACCGTGGCCACCCGGCAGGTCCGCTGTTCCCGCAGGAAGGCGTCGACTTCCTGCTCGGTCATCATGATCCGCCGGCCGCGCCGCTGGGTCTCGTCCATCCGTGCCGCACCCCTTCACATCTGACTGTGTGTCAGGAATCATGCGGGTTCCGCCGTCGTCACACCAGGGGGAGAGATGCAGAGGCTGGAACCCGCAACCACCGCGCTGCTCACCGTCGAATGCCAGAACGGCGTGGTCGGCGAGGACAGCGCCCTGCCCGAGCTGGCCAAGGAGGCGCAGGCCTCCGGCATGCTCGCCCGGGTGGCCGAGCTGGTGGCCGGCGCGCACCGGGCCGGCGTACAGGTGCTGCACGCGGTCGCCGAGCGGCGGCCGGACGGCCGGGGCGCCAACACCAATGCGCGGCTGTTCCGCGCCGCGGGGAAGCTGCCGGTGCAGCAGCTGACCGGCAGCGCGGCCGTGCGGGTGGCCGCGCCCATCGAGGTCGCCGAACAGGACCTGGTCGTCCGGCGGCTGCACGGCCTGTCCCCGATGGCCGGGACCGATCTGGACGCGCTGCTGCGCAACCTCGGCTGCCGGACCCTGGTGGTCACCGGGGTGTCCTCGAACGTGGCCATTCCCAACACCGTGTTCGACGCGGTGAACCTCGGCTACCAGGTGGTCGTCCCGGCCGATGCGATCGCCGGAGTGCCGGCCGAGTACACCGCGCAGGTGCTGCGGAACTCCCTCGCCCTGGTCGCCGCGGTCACCACCACCGAGGAGGTCCTCGCCGCCTGGTCGTGACGAATCGCTTTATGGCTCCACCGCTGTCGGATAGTTGGTCTATCTTCCTTCCGTGGACGATCTCCTTGCCGAAGACCCGGCTTCCATAGGCCCGTACCGCCTGATCGGCCGGTTGGGCGAGGGCGGAATGGGCCTCGTCTATCTGGGACGCTCAGAGGGCGGACGCACCGTTGCCGTGAAGGTGGTGCAGGCCGAATACGCCGGCCACCCCGAGTTCCGCAGGCGCTTTGCGCGCGAAGTGGCCGCTGCGCGGCGGGTGGGCGGGAGTTGGACGGCCGCCGTGCTCGACGCCGATACCGAGGCCGCCGTGCCTTGGGTGGCGACCCAGTACGTCCCCGGGCCCGACCTGCACTCCGTGGTCGCCCAGGACTTCGGGCCGCTGCCCGAGCACTCGGTCCACACCCTCGCCAACCGCCTCGCCCTCGCCCTGCAGACCGTGCACGAGGCGGGCCTGATCCACCGCGACCTCAAGCCGTCCAACGTGCTCGTCACCGTGGACGGCCCCCGCGTCATCGACTTCGGCATCGCACGGGCGATGGACAGCCTCGCCGGGGACAGCCTGCACACCCGCACCGGCACGCTGATCGGCTCGCCCGGGTTCATGTCCCCGGAACAGGTCCGCGGCCTCGAACTCACCCCCGCCAGCGATGTCTTCTGCCTGGGCGCCGTCCTCGTGTACGCCGCCACCGGGCGCCTCCTGTTCGGCGCCGCGGACACCGGGCTGAGCGCCCACCTCTTCCGGATCGCCGAGGAGGAGGCGGACCTGACCGGCGTACCGGAGACGCTGGTGGAACTCATCGGCGCATGTCTGCACAAGGACCCGGCGAAGCGGCCCACTCCCGAGGAGGTGGCCGCGCGGACGGCAACCGATCAGGCGGCGGAATGGCTGCCGGGCGCGGTGCTGGCCCAACTCGGCCGCCATGCGGGCCGGTTGCTCGACTACGCCCCGGCGGCAGCCGCCGGAACCACGGCGGACCCGCGGATCCGTCCCGTGGCGCCCCAGTCTCAGTCCCAGCCGCCGCTGTCGCCCCCGCCGCCCCCGTACGCCCCGACGGCTCCGGTGCACGCCGTCCCCGGGCAGGGATTCGGACCGCCCCCGGGCCCGCTTCCCGGTGCCTGGTCCGCGCCCCCGCCCCCGCCCGTCTTCCAGGAGCAGGCGCCCCCGCACCCCAGGCGCTGGTGGGGCCTGGTGGTGATCGTCCTGGCGCAGCTGCTGGTGCTGCTCGAAGCAACGACCTTCACCCTGGTGACGCCGATACTCCAGCAGGACCTGAACCTCGCCCCCGACGACATGGACCCGCTGTACCGGGCCCATGTGCTGGCCTTCGGCGGCATGCTGCTGCTCGGCGGCCACATCGCGGACCTGGTGGGGCCCAAACGGACCTTGACCATCGGACTGGTCGGATCCGCAGCGGCGTTCGCGCTCGCCGGCTCAGCCGACGGTGCCGACCTGCTGGTCTGGGCGCGCGTCGCGCAGGGCGTCTTCGGCGCGCTGGTGACCACGTCCGCGCTGTCCCTGGTGGCCAACGGCTTCACCGAACCGAAGGAACGCGGCAGGGCTTTCGGGATCTACGCCGCGACCGTCGGCAGCGGCACGGCACTCGGACTGCTCATGGGCGGCTGGCTGCTCGAGAGCCTGGACTGGCGCTGGTCCCTGTACGCCGGCATCCCCGTCGCCGTGATCGCCGTCATCGGCGCGCTGACCCTGCTGCCCAACCGGCCGGTCGGCCGCACCGGCGCCCGCTTCGACGTACTCGGCGTGCTGCTCGGCACCGGCGGACTCACCGCCCTTGTGTACGGCCTCCACGAGGGCCAGCCGCGCGGCTGGATCGACCCCTTGACCCTGACTCTGATCGTCGGGGGCGTCCTGCTGTTCGCGGGCTTCCTGGGGTGGCAGGCCATCACCTCGAGCCCGCTCCTTCCGCCGTACGTCTTCCGGGACCGCAACCGCCTCGGCTGCCTCATCGCCATGGTCCTGGCGGGCGCGGTCACCCTCACCTTGTTCCCGCTGCTGAGCTTCTATCTGCAGCGCGCCCTCGGCTACCCCCCGGCCAGAATCGGAGTGGCCCTGCTGCCGATGGTTGCCGCACTCGTCATCGGCGCCACCCAGGTCTCCGCCCGCCTGCTGCACCGCACGGCGCCCCGGATCCTGATCGTGGCGGGCCTGGCGATCACGGCACTCGGGCTGGCGCTGCTGACCGGCCTCGAGCCCGGGGGCACGTACGCGGCGCAGGTCCTGCCGGGCATTGTCCTCGTCGGCTTCGGCACCGGTCTGTCCTCCATGCCGATCTACGCCACCGCGACCGCCGGCGTCGCCCCGCAGCACTCCGGCGCGACCTCGGCCACCCTCAATGTGGCCGATCACGTGGGCGCGGCGATCGCCTCGGTGGTGCTCGGCAGCATCGTCACCGCGAACCTGCGCGAGGCGCTGCCCCAGGAGTTCGGCCTGGTGGTGCTGGACGCCTACACCACCGGCCTCTGGTGGGCGGCGGGCGGCCTGTTGCTCGCGTGCCTGATCGTCGGAGTGCTGGTCACGGCCAAGGGCAGCGCCGCGGCATCGCTCGCGCGGCAGGCCGGCGAGCCGGCCCGGTAGGGCGTACCCCCGGCGCCGACTCGAACGCGGCCGGGGAGACCGCCGCCCGATGGGGATTCCGCCATCAGGCGGACTTCAGCCGCGCCTTCCGGCTCTCGTACGCGATGTCTCCCACCGACTTCCGTCGTATGGCCACGGCCACGGTCCGCGCTTCGGATCGTGACGTTCGCGGATAACCTGGGCGGATGTTGTCCGAAGTGATCGCGACCCGCTACGTCACGCCCTTGCGTGAGGGCGGCTCGCTCCCGGGAATCGTCGAGGCCGATGATCTCGGTACCTACGTCATGAAGTTCACCGGAGCCGGTCAGGGGCGCAAGACCCTGGTCGCCGAAGTCATCTGCGGGCGGCTGGCCCAGCGGCTGGGCTTTCGGGTTCCCGAGCTGGTGCAGATCGAGTTGGACCCGGTCATCGGGCTCGGCGAGCCGGACCAGGAGGTGCAGGAACTGCTCAAGGCGAGCGGCGGTTTGAACCTCGGGATGGACTATCTGCCGGGCTCGATCGGCTTCGACCCGCTGGCTTATGTGGTGGACCCGGTGGAGGCGGGCCGGGTGGTCTGGTTCGACGCGCTGATCAACAATGTCGACCGGTCCTGGCGCAATCCCAACATGCTGGTCTGGCACGGCGATCTGTGGCTCATCGACCACGGCGCCACGATGATCTGGCACCACAACTGGCCGGGCGCGCAGGGGGCGGCTGCCAAGCCGTACAACGCCTCCGACCACGCGCTGGCCCCGGTCGGGCCGGACATCGCCGCGGCTGCGGCGGAGCTGGCCCCGCGGGTCACCGAGGAACTGCTGACCGAGGTCGCGGCGGACGTTCCGGACGAGTGGCTGGTCGACGAGCCGGGCTTCGGCTCCACCGACGAGCTGCGGCGGGCGTACGTGGAGGTGCTGCTGGCGCGGGCGGCCACGATCCACGAACGGATCTCCATGGAGGCCGAGGCGAAGGCCCCGTCCCAGCCGCCCGGCTGGCTCGCCGACCGACTGGCCGTACGGCCCCGCGAGAAGAAGAGCGACAGCCGGTGACCAAGCGGGATGTGTTCGAGTACGCGCTGGTGCGGGTGGTGCCGCGGATGGAGCGCGGGGAGTGTTTCAACGCGGGGGTGATCGTCTACTGCCGGGCGCACGGCTTCGTGGCGGCGCGGACGCACCTGGACGAGGCGAAGCTGCTGGCGCTGGACCCGGAGGCCGATGTGACCGGCGTACGGGCCGCCCTGCGGGCGGTCGAGGGGGTCTGCGCGGGCGGGGAGGCCGCGGGCCAGGCCGCGGGGGACGAAGCGGGGCGGCGGTTCCGGTGGCTGATCGCGCCACGGAGCACGGTGGTGCAGCCGGGGCCGGTCCATACGGGGCTGACCGCGGACCCGGCGGCAGAGGTGGACCGCCTCCTGGACCTCCTGGTCCACTGACCCCCGCCCGGCGCCGCCCGGCGCGGGGCCGGGGCCCGCTGCGCGGGGCTGTCCCCTCCCCGCCCCTTCCCGAAACTGGGGCCTGCGGCCCCAGCCCCCGCCCGCGGGGCTGCGCCCCCCACCCCGAGGTGCCTGGGCTTCGCCCGGCACCGACATGCGGGCTGCGCCCTGCCCCCAGGGTGCACGGGCTTCGCCCGGCACCGTGACGCGGGGCTGCGCCCTGCACCCCGCCGGGGTGCACGGGCTTCGCCCGGCACCGACGGGCGCGATGCGCCCCGGGCCCGCCGGGGTGCGCGGATGCGGGCCGGGGCCTGGGGGCCCGGCTCGAACGTGGCGGCGGGAGGCGGATGGCGTTGACAGCGGGGGGTGTGATCCCTAGCGTCTCCTCAGCTGAAGCTACTAAGCGGTTGCTCAGGCCTGGGCGGCCGTATCTCAAGGGCGAGGAGAACCAGCATGTCCACCACCGAGCAGCGCGTCGCCGTCGTCACCGGGGCGGCCCGGGGGATCGGCGCCGCCACCGCCGTGCGGCTGGCCGCCGAGGGCCGGGCCGTGGCGGTACTCGACCTGGACGAGGGGGCCTGCAAGGACACCGTCGAGGCGATCACGGCCGCCGGCGGCACGGCCCTCGCCGTCGGCTGCGACGTGTCCGACGCCGCCCAGGTGGAGGCCGCCGTCGAGCGGATCGCCGCCACCCTCGGCGGCCCGACCGTCCTGGTCAACAATGCCGGCGTGCTCCGCGACAACCTGCTCTTCAAGATGAGCGAGAACGACTGGGACACGGTCATGAACGTGCACCTTCGCGGTGCCTTCCTGATGTCCCGGGCCTGCCAGAAGTACATGGTGGAGGCCAAGTTCGGCCGGATCGTCAACCTGTCCAGCAGCTCCGCGCTGGGCAACCGAGGCCAGGCCAACTACTCCGCCGCCAAGGCCGGCCTGCAGGGCCTCACCAAGACCCTGGCCATCGAGCTCGGCAAGTTCGGCGTCACCGCCAACGCCGTCGCCCCCGGCTTCATCGTCACCGAGATGACCGCCGCGACCGCCGCCCGCGTGGGCATGGGCTTCGAGGACTTCCAGGCCGCCGCCGCCACCCAGATCCCGGTCCAGCGGGTCGGCCGGCCCGAGGACATCGCCAACGCCATCGCCTTCTTCACCGGCGAAGCGGCCGGGTTCGTGTCCGGCCAGGTCATGTACGTGGCCGGCGGCCCGCTCAGCTAGCCCCCAACGCGAGAGAGGGCGTACGTCATGGCGTACCAAGGCAACGACAGTGGCAAGGTTGCGCTGATCACCGGCGCGAGCCGCGGCATCGGCTACGGCATCGCCGAGGCGCTGGTCGCCCGCGGCGACCGGGTCTGCATCACCGGCCGGAACGAGGAGACCCTCAAGGAGGCCGTCGAGCAGCTCGGCGCCGACCGGGTCATCGGGGTCCCCGGCAAGGCGCACGACGAGGCCCACCAGGCCGTCGCCGTCGAGCGCGCGATGGAGGCCTTCGGGCGGGTCGACTTCCTGATCAACAACGCCGGCACCAATCCGGTCTTCGGCCCCATCGCCGACCTGGACCTCGGGGTCGCGCGCAAGGTCTTCGAGACCAATGTGATCTCGGCGCTCGGCTTCGCCCAGCGCACCTGGCACGCGTGGCAGAAGGACAACGGCGGGGCGATCGTGAACATCGCCTCCATCGCCGGGGTCTCCGCCTCGCCGTTCATCGGCGCGTACGGGATGAGCAAGGCCGCCATGGTCAACCTCACCCTCCAGCTTGCGCACGAGATGGCGCCGGGGGTGCGGGTGAACGCGATCGCCCCGGCGGTGGTCAAGACGAAGTTCGCGCAGGCGCTCTACGAGGGCCGGGAGGCCGAGGCGGCAGCCGCCTATCCGCTCGGCCGGCTCGGCGTTCCGGCCGATATCGGCGGGGCCGCCGCATTCCTCACCTCGGCACAAGCGGAATGGATCACAGGTCAGACACTTGTTGTTGATGGGGGAATGTTTCTTAATGCCGGCGTTCACTAACCGATAATCGGACGGATTTGGCCCCCATAGGGTGGCAAATGTGTCCCGAATGTGTACGGAACCGGTCAAGTACCCCACGGAACCTGCCCATTGGATTCGTGGGGTACTGCGGTAGGGTCTGCCGCACCCAGCCTGATCGAGGAGCGTGCACGTGTTCAACCGGACCAGATGCCTGCAGATCACTGCGGCCCTTGCGTCCATATCCCTGGTTGCCGGCTGCGGGCTGATCTCGGGCGACGGGGGAGAGGACGGCAAGAGGATTGTCGTCGGCACGACGAGCGCGCCCAGCACGCTCGATCCGGCGGCGGCCTGGGACGGCTCGTGGGAGCTGTACCGGAACGTCTACCAGACCCTACTGGCATTCCCCACCGGCAGCCTCAAGCCGCAGCCGGACGCAGCACAGAGCTGCGAATTCACCGACTCCGTCAACGAGTCCTACCGCTGCACGCTCCGCAAGGGCCTCAAGTTCTCCAACGGCGAGCCGCTGGACTCCAAGGCGGTCAAGCACTCCTTCGACCGGATCCGGACGATCAATTCCAAGGTCGGCCCGAAGGACCTGTTCGGCAGCCTGGACAAGATCGAGACCCCGGACGCGCAGACGGTCGTCTTCCACCTGAAGGCCTCAGACGCGACCTTCCCCTACGTGCTCGGCTCCCCGGCCGCCTCCCTCGTGGCGCCCAAGGACTACCCGGCCGACAAGCTCCGCGAGGACGGGAAGATCACCGGCTCCGGGCCGTACGTCCTGGACGAGTACGTGGAGAAGGAGAAGGCGGAGCTCACCGGCTACGCCGACTACCAGGGCTTCGCACAGCGCCGGAACGACGGAGTCACCATCCGGTACTTCGACGACTCCGGAAAGATGGTGGCCTCCCTCAAGGACAAGAAGATCGACGCCACCTACCGCGGTCTGACCGCCGACGAGATCAAGGGACTGCAGAGCCCGCAGTCGCGCGATCTCGGCATCCAGGTGGTCGCCAACGTCGGGGCCGAGATCCGCTACCTGGTCTTCAACCCCAAGGACCCCGTCGTCCGCCAGCTGCCGGTGCGCCAGGCCATCGCCCAGGTCGTCGACCGCGGCACGCTGATCTCCGAGGTCTACCAGGGCACCGCCGAGCCGCTGTACTCGATGGTTCCCAAGGGCGTGCTGGGCCACAAGACGCCGTTCTTCGACAAGTTCGCCCACCCCGACGTCCCCAAGGCCAAGAAGCTCCTGAAGGAGGCCGGCATCCAGACCCCGGTCGACCTGAGCTTCTTCTACACCACCGACCGCTACGGCTCCTCCACCGAGGCGGAGTTCAAGGAGCTCAAGCGGCAGCTGGAGGACAGCGGCCTGTTCCGGGTCGCCCTCGAGGGCAAGCCCTGGAAGGAGTTCCAGGCCGGCTACAAGAACGGCCAGTACCCCGTCTTCGGGCGCGGCTGGTTCCCCGACTTCCCGGACCCGGACAACTTCATCGCGCCGTTCGTCGGCAAGGAGAACGCCGTCGGTACGCCGTACGAGCCCCCGGCGATCCTCAACGACCTGCTGCCCAAGTCCCGCCGCTCCGGCGACCGCTCGGCCGTCAGCAGCCAGTTCGAGGAAGCGCAGAAGATCTTCGCCGACGACGTGCGGCTGCTGCCGCTCTGGCAGGGCAAGCTCTACGTGGCCTCCGGCGAGGACATCGCGGGCACCGAGCGGGCGCTCGACCCGCAGACCGCCATGCAGATGTGGGAGCTGTACCGCAAGACCAGCTGGTAACGGGCGGTCGGCCGGACGCAGGTTCGGGCAGTGTCAGTGGTGGCGGGTAAGTTCTCCGATCAGTTGCAGAACGATTGTCGGAGGTTGTCGACGTGACCGAGATGCTGCCCGAATCCTGGCTGCCCGTACTGGGCGAGGAACTGGACAAGCCCTACTTCAAGGAGCTCACCGAGTTCGTCGAGCTGGAGCGGGCCCAGGGGCCGGTCTACCCGCCGCGCGAGGAGGTCTTCGCCGCGCTGGAGGCCACGCCGTACGACCGGGTCAAGGTGCTGGTGCTCGGCCAGGACCCGTACCACGGCGCCGGCCAGGGCCACGGCCTGTGCTTCTCGGTCCGCCCCGGGGTGAAGACCCCGCCCTCGCTGCGCAACATCTACAAGGAGATGCAGGCCGAGCTGGGCACCCCCATCCCCGACAACGGCTATCTGATGCCGTGGGCCCAGCAGGGCGTGCTGCTGCTCAACGCGGTGCTCACGGTCCGCGAGGCCGAGCCCAACTCGCACAAGGGCAAGGGCTGGGAGAAGTTCACCGACGCGGTGATCCGCGCGGTGGCCGAGCGGCCCGACCCCGCCGTGTTCGTGCTGTGGGGCGCCTACGCCCAGAAGAAGCTGCCGCTGATCGACGAGACCCGGCACGTGGTCGTCAAGGGCGCCCACCCCTCGCCGCTCTCGGCGAAGAAGTTCTTCGGCTCCCGGCCCTTCACCCAGATCAACGAGGCGGTGGCCGCGCAGGGCCACGAGGCGATCGACTGGCGGATCCCCGACCTCGGCTGAGGCTGACGCCCGATCGCGCGCCCGCGCCTCGGCGGCTTTGTCAGTGCCTCCGGCTAGCGTCGTGACGATCAGACCGGACCGGTCTGACGGGACGAAGCCGGAGGCCGCCTTGACGGAGCAGCAGGAGGCGTCGGAAGACGCCGTCATGACCAGGATCGGCCAGGCGATCATGCTGCTGCACGCGGGAGACCGCGAGGAGGCCCGCAACCGTCTCGGAGAGATCTGGGCGGAGATCGGCGAGGAGGGCGACCCCCTCCACCGCTGCACGCTGGCGCACTACATGGCCGATGCGCAGGACGACCCCGCCGACGAACTCTCCTGGGACCTGAGGGCCCTGACGGCCGCCGACGGGCTGGGGGACGAGCGGCTCGCCCGGCACGAGCCCGATGTGGCGGTACGGGCCTTCTACCCGTCCCTGCACCTCAATCTGGCCGCCGACTACGTCAAGCTGCAGCGGCCGGAGGCGGCCCGGATCCACCTGGCCCGGGCCCGCGCGGCCACCACCGCGCTCGCCGACGACGGGTACGGGAACGGGATCCGCGCGGCCATCGCCCGGCTGGAGCTCCAGCTGGCCGAGGAGCCGGGCCCGGACCCCCGCCCGGGCCCCTTCCCGGGCCAGCAATAGGAGACGCGGAGCGGGGGAGACGGGGAGGGGACGCGGGGGCGGGGCGGTCAGCCGTCGTGGACGCCCGCGCAGATACGGGCCTCCGGGCTGTCCGGTTGCCAGCTGCCGTGTTTGCGCCCCAGCGCACACACATCGGACGGCCGCACCGGCAGGCGCTTCATCAGCTCCCGCTCCACCTTCCGGGCCTCCCGCCGGTTCCGCTTCCTGTCGGCCTCGCTCTCGCCCTTGCCCTCGCTCCGCCCGGGCGCCGACCCGGCCGGGGCCGGCGGCTCCGGGATGTCCAGAACCGGCGGCGGCAGTTCCACGTGGGCCGGGGCCGTCCCCTGCGGGGCGCTCCCCGCGGGCGGGGCATCGGCCCGCGGGGCCGGGGCGGCCGGCGCCGCCGCGTCCTCCGCCACCGGATCCGGCGCGGTCCGCAACGCCTCCAGGGCCGGCGCCTGCACCTCCACCGGCGCGGCCCCCCGGCCGCTCCGCGTCTCGTGCTGCGGCGGCACCCCCGCCGCGGGGGCCACCGCGGGCCGCACCGCGGCCGGGTTCACATGCACGCAGCCGGAGACGGCCGATACGGCACAGGCCACTCCGAGCAGCAGGGTTGTCGTGGTTCGGGTTGGATGCACTCGCGCAACTCTGCTCTGCGCGGACCCGGTTGCGAAAATCCTGAGCCGATATTCACCCCGCATGAGTGACGCTACTCGCCGGTTGCCCCGTCTATCTGCTCGCGCAGCAGGTCCGCGTGGCCGTTGTGGCGGGCGTACTCCTCGATCATGTGGGTGTAGATCCAGCGGAGGTTGATCCGCTCCTTGCGGCGCGGGTGCTCGACCTCCGACAGCGCGTCCAGCGAGCGGCCCGCCACCGCCGCCCGGGCCTCCTCGATCTCCGACCGCCACCGCCGTTCGGCCTCCGCCCAGGTGTCCTCGGGGCCGAAGTGGAAGTCGCCGTCCACGTCTTCGGGCGTGGAGTACAGCTCGGGCAGGTCAAGGCCCAGCGTGATCTCCCGGAACCACCACTGCTCCACCAACGTCATGTGCCGCACCAGGCCCAGCAGGGTCAGTTCGGAGGGCGGCAGGGCGGCCCGCCGGAGCTGCTCCTCGTCCAGTCCACGGCACTTCAGGGCGAGGGTGGCCCGGTGGTAGTCCAGCCAGCCCTCCAACATCTCCCGCTCGCCTGCGGTGGTGGACGGCTCGGTACGCTCGTGTTCAGAAGAGATCATGGGCGTCATCCTCGGCGAATCCACCCTCCCGCACCAGGGATTAAGCTGCCGGCAACGAGCAGCAACGAGGAGGACCCCCGGTGAAGGTCGCATGCATCGGACTCGGCGACATCGCGCAGAAGGCGTACCTGCCGGTCCTCACGGCCCGCCCGGGTGTCGAACTGCACCTCCAGACCCGCAATCCCGCCGTCCTGACGGAACTCGGCGACCGGTACGCCGTCCCGGCCGCCCGCCGCCACGGCAGCCTCGACTCCCTGCTCGCCGCAGGTCCCGACGCCGCCTTCGTGCACGCCGCCACCCCGGCCCACCCGGAGATCGTGACCAGGCTGCTGGAAGCGGGCATCGCCACCTACGTGGACAAACCGCTCGCCTACGCCTACGAAGACTCCCGGCGGCTGGTCGAACTCGCCGAGGAACGCGGGGTGTCCCTCGCGGTCGGCTTCAACCGGCGGTACGCCCCCGGCTACGCGCAGTGCGCCGACCACCCGCGCGACCTGATCGTCATGCAGAAGAACCGGGTCGGGCTGCCCGAGGACCCGCGCACGCTGGTGCTGGACGACTTCATCCACGTGGTGGACACCCTCCGCTTCCTGCTGCCCGGCGAGGCCGACCACATCGACGTCCGGGCCCGGATCCGGGACGGCCTGATGCACCACGTGGTGCTCCAGATGTCCGGTGACGGCTTCACCGCCCTCGGCATCATGAACCGGCTCTCCGGCTCCACCGAGGAGATCCTGGAGGTCTCCGGCCAGGACACCAAGCGCCAGGTGGTCAACCTCGCGGAGATCATCGACCACCGGGGCCAGCCCACCGTCCGGCGGCGCGGCGACTGGGTGCCGGTGGCCCGCCAGCGCGGGATCGAGCAGGTGGTGGACGCCTTCCTGGAGGCCGTCGCCGCGGGCCGGCCGCTGAGCGCCCGGGACGCCCTGCTCACTCACGAGCTGTGCGAGCGGGTGGTTCTGTCGGCGCTGGAGCAGGATCCGTCATAAGCCGTGCCGTCAGCCGTGACCGGATCCTCCCGGCGGCCAGGACCAGGCCGTACCCGGCGAGGGCGGTCAGGGCGACGGCCACCGGCCAGTCCCCGAAGCGCAGGTAGAGCGTGCTGCCCCGGGCCAGCGGTACGGCGTACACCTCGGCCGTGCTCGCCGAGACCGGCACCGGCCGGCCCAGACGCTCCCCGGACGGGCCGTGCACGGCGCTGATGCCGGTCAGGGTGGCGTGCACCATCGGGCGGCCGGTCTCGGCGGCCCGCAGCGCGGCCAGCGAGGCGTGCTGGGCCGGAGCCCAGCTGTCCTGGAAGGTGGAGGTCGCCGACTGGGCGACCAGCAGGGCGGCCCCGTCCCGGGCCAGCCGCCGGCCCATGTCGGGGAAGGCCGACTCGAAGCAGACCAGCGGACCGACCGCCACCCCGGGCCGGCCCGGCAGCGCCATCAGCACCGGGGCGGTGCCCCGCCGGCGGTCCTCGCCGGCGGCCTTGCCCACCGAGGTGACCCAGCCGAGCGCGGTCCGCGCCGGCACGTACTCGCCGAACGGCACCAGCCGCATCTTGTCGTAGCGGGGGCCGGTGGGGCCGTCCGGGCCCACGAGCACCGAGGACTTGTAGATCCCGGGCCGATCCGCCGCCCGGGCGTCCACGTTCACCAGCACCGGAGCCCCCACCTCAGCCGACAGGGCCGCCAGCCGCCGGGCCAGGTCCGGCCGGGCCGCCAGGTCCGCCCCGACACTGCTCTCGCCCCACACCACCAGATCGAGCCGCTGCCCGGCCAGGCCCCGGGTCAGCCGCTCCCCGGCGTCGAAGCGCCGCTCCACACTGTCCACGCCGTTCACCACCCCGGGCTGGACCACCGCCACCCGCAGCCCGCCCGAGATCTCCGGCCGGGGGGCCCACAGCCACACCGTCCCGGTCAGCAGGGCGCAGCCCGTCAGCCCGGCCAGGGCGGGCACCCGGGCGGCGGGCACCGCCAGCAGCAGCACCAGCGCACAGTTCACCGCAACCACCAGCAGGCTCACCAGCCACACCCCGCCCACCGAGGCCAGCCGCAGCGCGGCCGGCACCTGCCACTGGCTGGCCCCCAGCAGCCCCCACGGCCCGCCCAGCCCCTCCCAGGACCGGGCCAGCTCGGAGAGGAGCCAGCCGGCCGGTACGAGCACCAGCGCAGCCGCCACCCGGCCCGCCCCCGGGCTCCCGCCGAGCAGCGTCCGCACCAGCAGGGCCCAGGGGATCCACAGCAGCCCCAGCAGCGCGGCCAGCGGCAGCAGGAACACATGGAGGCTCGGCAGCAGCCAGTGGTGCACCGCAAGGATGAACCCGGCCCCGCCCAGCCACCCCTCCAGCGCGGCCCGCCGCCCGCTCGACGCGCCCCGCAGCAGCAGCATCCACGGCACCAGGGCCACGTACGCGAACCACCACAGGGCAGGCGCGGGAAAGGCGAGCGCAGGCAGAGCCCCGGCCGGCACCGCAGCCGCGGCCCGCCACCACCGGGACCGGCCCGGCCGGTCGGTCAGCATGAGGCGCCTCCCCCTCCAGTGTGGACCGGACGGTCCGGGTCGGCCGGGGCTGTACGGCCGGTCAGGTCAGCCGGACACATCTGCCGGTCAGGTCGGCCGGAGCCGTCTCAGCCGGCTCAGCCGGACAGGTGGCGCCACTTCTCCTGCACCGTGACCGACGACAGCCGCCAGCCCTCGGGGGTCCGGGTGAGGCCGAAGGTGTACCGCCCGGCGGCCACGAAGTTCGGGGCCGTGACGCTGCCGTCCTCCGCCTCGCCCGCCAGCCGCATCGGGTTGACGAAATCGGCGCGCACCTCGGCCCGGTCGCCCGGCGAACCGCCCAGGTCCTCCAGCGTCACCCGACGGTTGACGATCAGGTGCTGGCGGACCGGGAACAGCTTCATCGTTTCCGCCAGCCAGTCCGCGACCTCCGCGGCGGCGCCCTCGATCCCGCCGGCCGAGCGGTAGTCGGCCCGCCCACCGGGCACGAACAGGGCCTTGTACGCCGCCCAGTCGCCGTCGTCCACGGCAACCGCGTACCCGGTGATCACCTCGTCCACGGCCAGCCGGTCCATTACGGTCGCCAGGTCCACACGCTGCGTCATCGGGACAGTGTGGATCAGCCGGGCACGGACGCCAAGGGGTGCGGCGGAGCCAGGACGCCCCCGAGCCGGTTCAGTGGCCGGATCGGGCGTCGCGCTGCCGCACGACGACCAGGAAGGCATCGGTGGCCAGATCCATCACCACCTCCGCCGGCACCCCCTCCCGCATCCGCTCCGCCGCATACTCCTCGGCCGGCCAGCTCCCCCTCGGACTCCCCGCCGGAAATCGCTCCAGCACCACACGCCCCATCGGACACCCCCTGCACGTCACCTGTCGTTCGTATGTCTGCCTTCTTCGGGAACAACGACGCAGGGCCCTCCCGGGAACGTTCCCGGGAGGGCCCTGCGCTGCGGAATACCCGCGGGTCAGTGGCCGGACTCGCCCGCATGGGGGCTCAGCGTGTCCGTGCCGACCAGCACGAACAGGGCGATGCCCAGCAGAATCCGGTAGATCACGAAGGGCATGAAGCTCTTCGTGGTGATGAACTTCATGAACCATGCGATGACGGCGTAGCCGACCACGAAGGCGATCACCGTGGCGAAAATGGTCGGCCCCCAGGAGACGTGGCCCCCCTCACCCGCGTCCTTCAACTCGTAGGCCCCGGAGGCCAGCACCGCCGGGATCGCCAGCAGGAAGGAGTAACGGGCCGCCGCCTCACGGGTGTAGCCCATCAGCAGACCGCCGGAGATGGTCGCGCCCGACCGGGAGACACCCGGGATCAGCGCCATCGCCTGGCAGACACCGAAGATCAGACCGTCCTTCACACCCAGGTCCTTGAGCGTCTTGCGCTCCCGGATCGCCCGGTGCCGACCGCCGATCTCGTCGCGGGCCGCCAGCCGGTCGGCGATGCCCAGCACGATGCCCATCACGATCAAGGTGGTGGCGATCAGCCGCAGATCACGGAACGGACCCTCGATCTGGTCCTTGAGCGTCACGCCCAGCACACCAATCGGGATCGAGCCGACGATCACCAACCAGCCCATCTGTGCGTCGTGATCGGAGCGCATCGCCTTGTTCGTCAGCGATCGGAACCAGGCGGAGATGATCCGCATGATGTCCTTGCGGAAGTAGATGAGCACCGCCGTCTCGGTGCCGATCTGCGTGATGGCGGTGAAGGCCGCACCCGGGTCCTCCCAGCCGGCGAACGCCGCGGTCAGCCGCAGGTGGGCGCTGGAAGAGATCGGGAGGAACTCCGTAAGCCCCTGGACGAGACCGAGGATTAGGGATTCGAACCAGCTCATGTCGGGGTGCGCTCGTCCTTGTGATCGTTGGGCAGGATGGGTCCGATGCTAGGGCCCGTTGGTTGCCCCGTTGACCACTGGGGTGGCCTGGGCGGAAATTCCGCCCGTCAGCCGGTGCCGCTTGCGCCACGCCACCGCACTTGCGAGCAGCCCCGATACGGCGATGAAGCCGAACGAGGCCAGAAAAGCGGGGGAGGTCGGGGAGGAGGCGTTGCCGCCCGCGATCACATAGGCCGCGGTGTTGGGCACCGTACCGATTGCCGTCGCCACCAGGAACGGCAGCCAGCCGCACCGGGAGACCGCGGCGCAGTAGTTGGCCGCCGCGAAGGGCACCCCGGGGAAGATCCGCACCGCCAGCATCGACCGGAATCCGTGCCGGCTCAGCTGTCCGTCCGCCGCCTGCAGCCAGCGACCGCGCACCAGCGGCCGGAGGGCGTCCTGTCCCATGATCCGGCCCAGCCCGAAGGCCAGCCCGGCCCCGAGCACGGTCCCGCCGACCGCCGCCACCAGCCCGAACTGCGCGCCGAAGACCGCACCCGCACCCAGGTTCAGCAGTGGCCGGGGCACGAACGCCGCCGTGCACAGTCCGTACCCGCCGGCGAAGAGCAGCACCGCCGTGCCCACCGGGAGCCCCGGCGGCCAGCCCTCGGACAGCAGCCGCTGGGGCTCGAACAGCAGCACGCACACGCCCGCCGCCGCCAGCAGCAGGACGAGCAGCGACAGCCTGATCCACGGCGCGAGGAGGAGGGACATCCGGGGAGACTAACCGACGCATGCGGCACTGCGCCGTAATCTGGACCTCATCCGGTCGAACGACCGGCCACGACGGGGGGCGGACATGGCGGTGACGGGCGACGGAACCGCACTGGTGCTGGGCGGCGGCGGGCTGACCGGCATCGGCTGGGAATGCGGCATCCTGCACGGCCTGGCCGAGGCCGGGGTGGACCTCTTCGACGCCGACCTCGTCGTCGGCACCTCCGCCGGCTCCGTGGTCGGCGCACAGCTCACCTCCGGGCTGCTCGACCCCCGGGAACTGTACGAACGCCAGCTCGTCGACCCCGCCCGGGAGGTCGCGGCCCGGTTCGGCACCGGCACCCTGGCCCGCTACGCCCTGGCGATGCTGCGCTCCCGCAGCGCCACCGCCTACCGGCAGCGGGTCGGCGCGCTCGCCCTCGCGGCGGATCCGGCGGACACCGGCGAGGAAGCGGACCGGCGCGGCGTGCTCGCCGCCCGGCTGCGCTCGCACACCTGGCCGCAGCGGAAACTGCTGATCAGCGCGGTGGACGCGGTCACCGGCGAGCTCAAGGCCTTCGACCGGGACAGCGGGGCCGGACTGGTCGACGCGGTCACCGCGAGCTGCGCCGTACCGCTGGTGTGGCCGGCCGTGACCATCGACGGGCGCCGCTACATCGACGGCGGCATCCGGTCCTCCGCCAATGCGGACCTCGCGGCGGGCCACCGCCGGGTGGTGATCCTGGCACCGATGACCCTGGGCACCCGGCTGGCCCCCTCGGCCCGGGCACAGGCGGCCGAGCTGCGGAAGGCCGGCGCGGAGGTGGTGGTGATCCACCCCTCGGACGAGGCCCGCAGGGCCTTCGGCCGCAATGTGCTGGACCCGGCGCGGCGGGCCCCCGCGGCCCGGGCCGGCCTGGCCCAGGCCGCTGCGCACGCGGACGAGGTGGCCCGGGTCTGGCGGGCCTGACCCACCGCCCACAATGGTGCGGTGAGCGACGAGCAGATCCCGGTGATCCGGGACGTGGGGCAGGGCACCGCCAAGCTGATGCCGGACGTGGACCGGGACCGGGCGTGGCTGCTGACCGTGGACGGGGCCCCGCAGTCGTATGTGGACCTCGACGATCCGGAGCACCTGGAGTTCGAGTACGTACGGCGCCTCGCGCACGTCCTGGACTGCGCGGCGGAGCCGGGCGCGCCGCTGGACCTGGTGCACCTGGGCGGCGGCGCACTGACCCTGCCGCGCTATGCCGCGGCGACCCGGCCCGGTTCCCGCCAGCAGGTGGTCGAGTTCGACGCGGGGCTGCTGGAGCTGGTCGCGGAGCACCTGCCGGTGCCTGAGGACGCGGGGGTGGCCCTGCACGCCGCCGATGCCCGGGCGTGGCTGGAGGGGGCGCCCGCGGGCGGAGCGGACGTGCTGATCGCCGATGTGTTCGGCGGCTCGCGGGTGCCGGCCCAGCTGACCTCGGTGGAGTACGCGCGGGAGGCGGCGCGGGTGCTGCGGCCGGGCGGGCTGTACGCGGCGAACCTCGCGGACGGGGCGCCCTTCGCCTTCCTGCGGGCCCAGCTGGCCAATTTCCGTTCGGTGTTCGCGGAGCTGGCGCTGATCGCGGAACCGTCGGTGCTGCGGGGGCGGCGGTTCGGGAACGCGGTGCTGCTGGCCTCGGACGCGGAGATTCCGGTTGCGGCCCTGTCCCGCCGGTGCGCGGCGGATGCGTTTCCCGCCCGGGTGGTGGCGGGCCCGGCCCTGGCGAAGCTCATCGGCTCCGCGGTCCCGGTGCCCGACCGCGATGCGGTGGCCTCACCACCCCCGCCGGCCGGCGCGTTCTCCCTGAGCTGACCACCGCAGCCGGCCAGGCCCCGGTCAGCGGGTGATGTGATCGGCAGCCGGAGCGCCCGGGACGGCCGGCGGGGTCGGGGTGGGCAGTGGCACGGTGGCCTTCGGGCCGGCGGGGCGGCGGGTCAGGTTTCGGACGTCCGGGACCAGGAGGACCAGCGCCGTGACCACGACGATCAGAGCGGAACAGCCCCACAGCGCCTCGGTCCGCCCGAATGCCGACTCGGCCGGCCCGGCCAGCGCGGTGGCCAGCGGCAGCATCGACACCGAGCCGAACCAGTCGTAGGCGGAGACCCGGGAGAACTTGTCCTCGGGGATCTCCTGGTGCATCGTCCCCATCCAGTTGACGCCGAAGACCTCGACCGCCGTGCCGCTGGCGAACATCACCACGCACAGGCCCCAGGCGGGCAGCGGGACGGCCAGCCCCGCCGCGGGCAGCGCCATCGGGAACACCCACAGGGTGGCGACCAGCAGCATTCGGCGCGGCTTCCACACCATCATCAGCACGGCCCCGGCGATGGTGCCGACACCGAAGAAGGCCAGGGCGATGCCCCAGGGCGCGGGTCCGCCCAGCTGTTCCCGGGCGACCAGCGGGCCGTATACCGACTCGGCGGCGCCGATCACGCCCACCACCACCGAGAACTGGAGCACGATGCTCCACAGCCAGGGGCGGGTCCGGAACTCCACCCAGCCCTCGCGGAGGTCGGACAGCAGTCCGCCGCCCGGTTCCCGGGCGGTGGTGCGGCTGACGTCCAGGAAGGCGCGCAGCAGGCCCGCGACGGCAAAGGCGGCGGCATCGACCGCGAGCACCCAGCCCGGCCCCATCGCGGCGATCATCGCCCCGCCGAGTGCCGCGCCGCCGATGCCCGCGCCGTTCACGGCCATCCGGTACAGGGCGAAGGGCCGGTTGGTGTTCTCGCCGAAGACGGTGGACAGCAGCATGCCCTCGGCGGCCGGGTTGAAGAAGGCCTGGCCGGTGCCGCAGAGCGCGGTGAGGACCATCATCTGCCACAGCCGGGGCTCGCCGAGCAGCACCAGCGCCGCGAACGCGCCCTGGGAGACACAGTTGAGGGCGTTGGCCGCGACCATCACGTGATGGCGCGGCAGCCGGTCGGCGAGGGCGCCGCCGACCAGCAGGAACAGCACGAGGGGGAGCGTACGGGCGGCAGCGACCAGGCCCACGTCCCGGCCCGAGCCGCCGGCCTCCAGCACGGCGAAGGCCGTGGCGATCAGCGCGCCGTGCGCGCCGAGGTTGGTGATGACCGCGGAGGCCGTGAGCAGGCGGTAGTTGCGGCCGGCCCATTCCGGGCTCCGGCGGGGTGTCCGGGGGTGGTGGGGAGAGGCGTTGCGAGAGCTCACCCCCGGACTATCCCCGGCCGGAGCCGTTCTGCCAAACCGTTTATCCGGTCGTCAGCCGGAGCGAGCTGAGAACCTTCTCCGCCACGTCCTGCTGGTACTCGTCCTTGACGCCGGCCGCGCCGTACATCACCCAGCTGGCGAAGTCACCGCTGGCCGTCTTGAAGCCGAAGCCGATGCCCTTGCCGTCCGTGGCGCACTTGTGGGGCTTCTTCACGCCGGTGGCCGTGGCGGTCACCATGTGGCCCTTGAGGCCGGACTTGGTGGTGTACTCCACCGGCTTGGTGATTTTGGTGGTGCCCTTCGGCTCCTTCTGCGCATAGCCGGCCCACACCCAGCTGCCGGTGTTCTGGTACGCGGCATCGCCGGTGTCCTTCGCACCGTTGGCGCCCTTCACGCCGGTGCCGGCCAGGGACCACTCCTCGGTGTCGCCGTCCTTGTCCTCGTCGACCGTGCACCACTCTTCCTTCAGGTACGCGGGCGCCGACATGCTGATGACCGGCATGCCGTCCTTCTTGATCTCGTCCGTGATGCCCGAGGAGACGCCGGAACCCAGCACCTTCCACTCCTGCGGGACGTCGAAGGCCACGCCGTACTTCGTGTTGACGACCACCTTCCAGCCGGGGATGACCGGCTGGATCGCCCCGCCCGCGCGCGGGTTGTCGGCGGGCTTCGTGGCCGGTGCCGAGCTCGCGGGCGTGCTCGCCGGGGCGGACGCGGAGTTCTGCGGCGTGCTGCCGCCGGCGTCGTCGGTCTTGTCGTCGTCCCGGGTCAGTACGAAGGCGCCGGTGACGGCTGCCGCCACGACCACCGCGGAGGCCGCGACGATGGCCACGGTCTTCGTCGAGTTGGACGATCCGGAGCCGCCGCCCTGCGGGGGCAGCGGGGGCTGGGCCGGCTGCGGGCCCCAGGGCTGCGGGGCGGGCGGCGGCTGCTGGCCGTAGCCCTGTTGCGGGTAGCCGTAGCCCGGCTGTTGCGGCTGTCCGTACGCCGGCTGCTGCTGGTACGGGTTCGGCTGCCCGGGCTGCTGCTGGTACGGGTTCTGGTGGGGGGCGGGGTCGTTGGGGTGCTGCTCGCCCCCGGGCTGCTGCTGCTGTCCTGGCCACATGGCCGGTAACGATAGTGGGAGGGGCCAGACGGGGCCACGTCCACCCCTCCCCGGGGTCTGGCCAAGAGCTTCTACTCGCGGGTAACATCCGATTCCATGAGCGCAGATCAGATGAACATGGGCGAACTGCTCGCCGCGACGGTGCCGATGGTCCGCACCCTGAACCTCGAATGCGTGGAGACCACGCCGGAGCGCGCGGTCTTCCGCCTCCCGGACCAGCCCGACTACCACAACCACATCCAGGGCCCGCACGCCGGAGCCATGTTCACCCTGGCCGAGTCGGCGAGCGGCGCGATCGTCCTCGCCGCCTTCCAGGAGCAGCTCGGCAAGGCCGTCCCGCTCGCCGTCAGCGCCTCCATCGGCTACAAGAAGGTCGCCAAGGGCCCGGTCACCGCGACCGCCACCCTCGGCCGCCCGGCCGCCGAGGTCATCGCCGAACTCGACGCCGGCGGCCGTCCCGAGTTCCCGGTGGCCATCACCATCCAGCGCGACTCCGACGAGGCCGTGACCGGTGAGATGACCGTCGTCTGGACCCTGCGTCCCAACAGCTGAACGGGCCGCCCCCGGCCGCGCGTCTGACCGGGGGAGCAGGCCGGCGGGCGCACAGTGGGCGGGGCGGTCCGGAGCGGGCCGTTCCGCCGCCGCAGGGAGCGCCCATGAGCGAGGCCGTGTCCAGACGATCCGCCCTGCGGCTGCTCGGAGCGGCCGGCGCCGCCCTGGGGGCCGCCGGGGCCGGCGGCTGCGTGGCCACCGTGCCCCCCGGCACCGGACCCGGCTCCGCCACCAGCCCGCCCCCGGAAGGCGGCGGCCCGCCCGGCGCACCCCGCCCGGCCCGGGCCGCCCGGGTCGACGCCCTGCTGGAGCGGCTCACCCTGGAGGAGAAGACCGCCCTGCTGCACGGCCGGCCGGACCCCGCCTCCCTCGGCCAGGCCGGCTACCTGCCCGGCGTACCCCGGCTGGGCATTCCGCCGCTGCGGCTCGCCGAGGGCACCGCCGGCGTACGAGTGGCCGGACCGGCCACCGCCCTGCCCGCACCCGTCCTCCTCGCCTCCGCCTTCGATCCGGAACTCGCCCGCGAGTACGGGCGGGTCCTCGGCCGCGAAGGCCGGGCGCTGGGCCAGGACATCCTGCTCGGGCCGAACGCCAACCTGATCCGCACCCCGTACGCCGGCCGGAACGCCCAGCGCTTCGCCGAGGACCCGCGGCTGACCGCCGACCTGGTCGCCCAGGTGATCCGCGGCATCCAGGACGAGGGCCTCATCGCCACCGTCCGCCACTTCGCCCTCCGCAACCAGGAACAGGGCCGCGGCACCGTCGACGTGAGCATCGGCGAGCAGGCCCTGCACGAGACCGAACTGCGCGGCTTCGAAGCCGCCGTGGCCGCGGGCGCCGGAGCGGTGATGGCCGCCGACCACAAGGTCAACGGAGTCCACGCCGGCGAGAGCCGGCCGCTGCTCGAAGAACTGCTGCGCGCCCGCTGGCGGTTCGACGGCTGGGTGATGTCCGACTGGAACGCCACCCGCAGCACCGTCGCCGCCATCACCGCCGGCCTCGACATGGAAATGCCCGGCGGCACCCACTTCGGCGAACCGCTGCGGCAGGCGGTGCGCGGCGGCTCGGTGTCCGAACCCGCCGTCGACCAGGCCGTCCGCCGGATCCTCGGCACCCTGGACCGGTTCGGCCTGCTCGACGGGCGGGCACCCCGCCGGCCCCCGCGGGACCCGGTGGCCGGCGCCCGGACCGCCCGCCGGATCGCCACCGCCGGGGCGGTCCTGCTGCGCAACGAAGGCGGCACCCTGCCGCTGACCGGCGCCGCCGCCCGGTCGATCGCCGTCATCGGCCCCATCGGCGCCGGTACGTCCGGGGCGGCCGGCGTGCCCGGGGTGCGCGGCCGGGTGACCGCACCGCTGACCGCCATCAAGAAGCGGGCCGGCCGGACCGCCACCGTCCGCTACGCCCTCGGCGAGGACGTCCACGGCCGGCCGCTGCCCGCCGGGCTGCTCACCCCGGCGGTCGACCTCGACGACCGGCGGATCGACGCGGGCCGCAGCTGGAGCTGGACGGGCACCTTCACCCTGCCCGCCGACGACGAGTGGACCCTGCTGGTCCACTACTCCGGCCAGCGGCCCGACGTACGACTCGACGGCGCGGAGCTGTTCCCCGGACCCGCCCAACCCGGCGCCGGCGGACTGCTGGGCACCGCCCCGGACGGGCTCACCGTGCGCCGCCACACCCTCGCCCTCAAGGCCGGCCCGCACCGGCTCGCCGTCACCGCCCGGGGCGGAGCGGGCGGCCGGCGGTTCCGGCTGCGCCACACCACGAAGGCCACCCGGGCCGCCGACCTCGCCGAGGCGGTGCGGGCCGCCAAGGCGTCCCGCAGCGTGGTGCTCTTCGCCCACGAGGATGCCGCCGAGGGCACCGACCGCGCCGGCCTCGGCCTGCCCGGCGGGCAGCCGCAGCTGATCGAGGCGGTGGCGGCGGCCAATCCGCGGACCACGGTGGTGCTCCACACCTCCTCCGCCACCACCATGCCCTGGCTGGCGGGGACCGGAGCGGTGCTGCAGATGTACCACCCCGGCCAGGAGGGCGCCGGAGCCACCGCCGATCTGCTCTTCGGCGATGCCGAGCCGGGCGGCCGGCTCACCCAGACCTTCCCGGCGGACGAGCGCGCCCACCCGGCCGGCGGCGATCCGCTGCGCTATCCGGGGGTGGGCGGGCGTGAGGAGTACACCGAGGGCATCCAGGTCGGCCACCGCTGGTACGACGTGCAGCGGGTGGCCCCGCTGTTCCCGTTCGGGCACGGCCTGTCGTACACCACCTGGCAGTACGAGCAGCCCGCGGTCCGGCCCGAGGGCGGCGGCCTGCGGGTGGAGTTCACCGTCCGCAACACCGGCCGCCGCAGGGGCACCGAGGTGGCCCAGGTGTACCTCGGGCCCTCGCCCGATCTGAAGCTCGCCCAGGCCGTCCGCGCGCTGGCCGGCTACCGGCGGCTCACCCTCGCCCCCGGCGAGGCGCGGCGGGTCACCGTCGACATCGACCGGCGCACCCTGTCCTCCTGGGACCCGGGCAGACACGCCTGGGTGCTGGGGACCGGCCGGCGGGAGGTGTTCGTGGGGCGGTCCTCCCGGGAACTGCCGCTGCGGACAAAGACGGTGGTCCGGAGCCGGTAGGCTGCCCGGTCGGGTGCGTCGCAGGGGACGCGCCGGGGCCCGCCGCGGGGACGGCGTGGGCCTGACGCGGGCATGATCTGGGAGGACGTACCGGTGCACATCCAGGAATGGCTGGAAACCGTTCCGGCGGTGGTGATCTATCTCCTGGTGGGACTGGTCATCGGACTGGAGAGCCTGGGCATCCCGCTGCCGGGCGAGATCATCCTGGTGAGCTCGGCCCTGCTGGCCTCGCAGCACGGCGAGATCGACCCGCTGGTGCTGGGCATCTGTGCCACCACCGGTGCGATCGTCGGCGACTCGATCGGCTATGCGATCGGACGGCGGGGCGGCAAGCCGCTGCTGGAGCGGCTGGGGAAGCGGTTCCCCAAGCACTTCGGCGAGCAGAACATCGCGATGGCGGAGCGGTCCTTCCAGAAGTGGGGCATGTGGGCCGTCTTCTTCGGCCGGTTCGTGGCCCTGCTGCGGATCTTCGCCGGTCCGCTGGCGGGCGTGCTGCACATGCCGTACTGGAAGTTCCTGATCGCCAATGTCTTCGGCGGCATCCTGTGGGCGGGCGGCACCACGGCCGTCATCTACTACGTCGGCATCGTCGCCGAGGCCTGGCTGAAGCGGTTCTCCTGGCTGGGGCTGGTGCTGGCGGTGCTCGTCGGAGCGACCTCGATGCTGGTGCTGAAGCGGCGGGCGGCCAAGGGCGCGGCTGCGGCGGAGGCCGAGGCCAAGGCCGCAGCCGGCGGCGCGGTGCCGGAGCAGCCCGCCGCCGCGGCCGAGCCGGCCCTGGCCGCCCGGGCCAAGGCCGACCGGGCCTGACGGCTGGGTCCTTCAGGCCTGGGCTCAGCCCACCGAGGCGCGGTGCTGCTTCGCCAGCTCCCGGTACATCGCCGCGTTCAGGCGGATGCCCTCCCGCTCCTCCTCGGTGAGCTCGCGCCGGACCTTCGCCGGCACCCCGGCCACCAGCGAGCCGGGCGGGACCACCATGCCCTGCGGGACCAGGGCCTGGGCCGCCACCAGCGAACCCGCACCGATCACCGCACCGTTGAGGACGGTGGCGCCCATGCCGATCAGGCAGTCGTCCTCCACCGTGCAGCCGTGCACCACCGCGTTGTGGCCGATCGACACCCGCTCACCGATGGAGACCGGGAAGCCGGGGTCCACGTGGAGGGTGCAGTTGTCCTGGACATTGCTGTCCGCGCCGAGCGAGATCGGACCGCAGTCCGCCCGCAGCACCGCCGAGTACCAGATGCTCGTACCGGCGGCCAGCGTGACATCGCCGATCACCACCGAGGTGGGCGCGGTGAAGGCCTCGGCGTCGATCTGCGGGCTCTTCCCGCCCACGCCCGCGACCAGTGCCCCATCCGACTGATACGCCATGTGTGGTCTCTTCTCCTCTTGTGTACCGGTTGCCGCGCTGCCAGCACCGTAGACGATGGGGTGAAGATCACAGGATCCCGGTCCGGCCCTCCGCGGCGCGGCGCATTACCGTGGCCGGGTGCCGAAGAACAGAAACACGTTCTCATCCCTGGCGGACTGGCGCCGCCGGGCCGCCAGCCGCGCCGTCCACGCCGGGTGGCGCTGGATGCAGCGGGCCGGCGCGGTCACCGCGCAGACCCCCGGCGGACACCGGTTCGGTGCGATCGGCAGCGGCACCCGGCTTGCCTTCCCGCAGGGCACCGTCTTCGGCGCACCCTGGATCCGGCTCGGCGAGCACTGCATCATCGGCGAGCAGGTCACCCTCACCGCCGGCATGATGCCCGACCTCGACCTCGGCCCGGACCCGATGCTGGTCCTCGGCAACGGCGTGGTGCTCGGCCGCGGCAGCCATGTCATCGCCGACGCACCGATCTCCATCGGCAACGACACCTTCTGCGGTCCCGGGGTGTACATCACCTCCACCAACCACAGCTACGACGACCCGCACGAGCCGGTCGGCCGGCAGTGGCCGCGCAGCGCCCCGGTGGAGATCGGCCCCGGCTGCTGGCTCGGCACCGGAGCGGTGATCCTGCCCGGGGCCCGGCTCGGCCGCAACGTGGTGGTGGCCGCGGGGGCCGTCGTACGGGGCGAGGTGCCCGACCACGCCGTGGTGGCGGGCGCGCCCGCGCGGATCGTACGCCGCTGGGAGCCCGACACCGGCTGGCAGCCACCCCTGCGCACCCCGGCCCCGGTCCCCATCCCGGCCGGAGTCACCCCGGCACAGCTCCGCGCCCTGGCCAACCTCGACCTCGACCACCCGGCCGACGCAGGGCCCGTCCCGGACCGGACCTAGCCGGCCGCCAGGAGTACGGTGCCCGCCAGGGCGAGGCCCGCGCCGGCCGCCTGGACCGTGCGCAGGCGCTCCTTCAGCAGGGCGAACGCGGCCAGCGCCGTGACCACCGGATACAGCGAGGAGAGCACGGCGGCCACGGTCACCGGGCCGTTCTGCGCGGCGATCGAGTACGTGCCGTTGGCCGCGACATCGGCCAGACCCACGAAGGCCAGGGCCGGCACCAGCCGCCAGAGCGCCTTCGCGCCCGTCCCCTCCGGCAGCACCGGCCGGCCGCGCCGGGCCTGCACCCACAGCGCGGTCCCGCCCGCCGCCACATTGGTGACCCGCTGCACGAACAGCGCCAGGAACAGCCCCGTCACCGTGGCGGACGCCTCCGCGATCAGCGCCATCACCGCGCCGAAACCGAACGCGGCGACCAGCGTCAGGACGATCGCCTGCCGCTGCACCGGGGCACCGCGCAGCTCGGGGCCGCCCGCCAGCACGATGCCGGCCACCGCCACCGCGATCCCGGCGACCTGACCGAGCCCCGGCCGCTCACCGATCGCCAGCCCCACCCCGACCGGCACCACCACGCCGAGCGAGCCCAGCGGGGACACCACCCCCATCGGGCCCATCGCCAGGGCCTTGTAGAAGCTGAGCATGGCGACCGGCCCGACCAGGCCGGCGGCCACCGCGAACCACAGCTGCGGGCCGGCCTCCCGCCAGGCCCCGGTGCCCAGGACGACCGCACCCAGCACCACCACGGCGATCACCTGGGAGGCCATCACCACCGTGAGCGCGGGCAGCCGCCGGGTGAGGAGGCCGCCGCCGAAGTCGGCGAACCCCCAGAGCACGGCGGTGGCCAGGGCGAACAGGGCGGTCATGGCAGGACCTCGCAGAACGGAAGAGCAGACAGCAGAAGAACAGACGTGATGAAACGCTCGAGTACATCACACGGCTGTCCGACTGCTCGGCTGCCCTCCTATCGGACGAGCGCCGGGATCTCGATTGCGGGGCAGCGGTCCATCACCATGTGGAGGCCCGCCGCCCGGGTCCGCTCGTACGCCGCCTCGTCGACCACACCGAGCTGGAACCAGACGGCCTGCGCCCCCGCCGCCGCGGCCTGGTCGGCCACCGGGCCGGCCAGCGCGCTGTTCACGAACACATCGACCACATCCACCGGGAACGGGATCGCCTCCAGCGAGGGGTAGCCCTGCTCGCCGTGGACCGTCTCGGCCTTCGGGTGGACCGGGATCACCCGCTTGCCGAACCGCTGGAGGACCTGCGCCACCCCGTACGCCGCCCGGTCGCGGTTGTTGGACAGGCCCACGACCGCCCAGGTGTCGCCGAGTTCGGTGAGGATGGTCCGGATGGTTGCCGGGTCGCCGTACACGCGTGCCGCCTCCTGCTGCTGGCGGGGCCGGCCCGCTGCCGGCCCGCACCAGGGATCAACGGCCGGGACGCGGGTCCGATTCCCCGCCCCCGCTCCGCTTAGGGTGGAGAGGTGAAGGCAGACCAGTACGTGACGGTCGCCCGGGAGGGCGTACACGAGGCGGAGATCAACCGCTCCCGGTTCATCTGCGCGCTCGCGCCCGCCGCGACCGAGCAGGAGGCGCAGGAGTTCGTCGCCCGCATCCGCAAGGAGCACCCCACCGCCACGCACAACTGCTACGCGTACGTGATCGGGGCGGATGCCTCGGTGCAGAAGGCCAGCGACGACGGCGAACCGGGCGGCACCGCCGGTGTGCCCATGCTCCAGATGCTCACCCGGCGCGACATCCGCTACGCGGTGGCCGTGGTCACCCGCTACTACGGCGGGGTCAAGCTGGGGGCCGGCGGGCTGATCCGCGCGTACGGCGGGGTGGTCGGCGAGGCCCTGGACGCGCTCGGCACCGTCACCCGGCACCGGTACCGGCTGGCCACCGTCACCGTGGACCACCAGCGGGCCGGGAAGACCCAGAACGATCTGCGCTCCACCGGCCGCACCGTGCTGGACGTCCGCTACGGGGAGGCCGTCTCCCTGGACATCGGCCTCCCCGAGTCCGACATCGACTCCTTCCGGGCCTGGCTGGCCGACACCACCGCCGGCACCGCCGGATTCGAGCTCGGTGGCGAGGCGTACAGCGAGGGGTAGAGGGGAGAGGGCGCGGGTCAGACCCAGTTGACCTCCGCCCGCTCCAGCAGCGGGTCCTCGGTCAGCGCGAACAGCGGCACGGCGAAGTTGCCGGACCGGAACCTGCCGCCGAAGTGCAGCCCCAGCACCCGGTGATCGGCCAGGTCGAAGACCGGGGAGCCGCTGTTGCCGCCCAGCGTGGAGCAATCGTGGGTCATCGTGAGCCCGTCCGGGAGCAGGGCCGTCGCCGTGCCCGGCTGGAGCCGCTTCACGTTGTAGATGTCCATGAAGATCCGGCTCATCGCCTCGGGCTCGTTGCGGCGGCCGTCTGCCGCCGGGTATCCCACCACGTACACGGGCCGGCCGGCCAGATCCGGCGGGGCGTCCGCGGCGACCGGCAGCGGGGTGGGCAGCGTTCCGCCGCCGCCCGAGGCCGGGGCCACCCGCAGCAGCGCCATGTCCACCTCCGGGTGGATGCCCAGCACCTCGGTGACCGCGAACTCGAAGGAGCCGTCGGACGCCGGCGCGCCCAGTTCCTCCGCCGTGTCGATGCGCGCGCCCATGCCCGGGCGGAAGGAGAACCCGCCCCGGCCGTCGGCGCGGGTGAACTCGCCGGCCACATGCCGGTTGGTCATCACCACGTCCGGCGACACCAGGAAGCCGGTGCCCAGCCACTCCAGATCCGGATGGCCGGTCACCTCCACCCGGCCGACCCGGGCGAGGGACTCGCGGATGCCGGCCCGCTGGCCGTCCAGGACCGCCCAGTCGCCGGCCTGCGGGGCGAAGTCCCGGCCCTGGACCAGGATCGCCGGCCGGCCCTCGAGCAGGACGATCGCCTCCAGCCCGAAGTACTCGTCCTCGTCGACGTCGTCAGAGCGGCCCGCGGCCAGCTTCTCCAGCCCGCGCACCCCCGCCTCCAGCACCCTGGCCCGCTCCTCATGGGCGGCCCGCTCGACCTGCGCGGCGCTCGCCTCCTGCGGCGGGTAGGCGTCCTCGGGCACGGCGGACTCGGAGACCTCCGCCTCCGCTTCCAGACCCTTGCGTACACGTGCGGCGACCTCCAGCAGGTCTTCGCGGAAGACCTGCTCGGGCCCGGTCGCCACCGGGGAACCACCGTGCATCTCACACCTCCTGGGGTTGCCGGGGCCGGCTCAGGGCGGACTGGGCCGCCGTGATCTCGGCGTGGACCTGCGGGCTGTGTTCCTGCAGGTGCCGCATGAGGGCGCTCAGTTGGGTGCCCACGTTCACAAAGGCCGTGCTCTTGCCCTGGAAGCTGACGTCGGAGACACGGCGGGTACCGCGGTGCAGGGCCACCACCGTCCAGTCGTCGGTGAGGACGGGCGAGCCGGAGGAACCGCCCCGGGTGTCGGTGAAGTAGCGCAGGTCCTGCGCGTCCGCCTCGAAGACCAGGTTGTTGCGCAGGGCGATCCGCTTCGGCTCCCCGCCCGGGTGCTGGATGATGTTGACCGCTACGGGTACGTCCGGGGTCACCGTCAGCGGCTCGGTGGCCACCCGCAGGAAGGGCCGGGGCGGCGCGTCCGCCAGCCGCAGGACCGCGTAGTCGAGCTCCTCGTCCCAGGCCAGGAGTTCGCTGGCGGGCAGCTCGGCGGTGGCGCCGGAGTCCCCCTCGTCCTCGGCGAGGTAGTCGAACCGGGAGCGGGAGCCCAGGGCCTGGAGCCGCAGGTCCGCCGGGTCCACCACGGGGCGCTCGCCGGCGGTGCGCTTGCGGGCGTTGACCACGTGGTGGTTGGTCACCAGCAGGCCCGGGGCGATCAGCCAGCCCGTGCCGGTGTGCGGCAGGGCCAGCGGCTGGAGCGGGGCGCCCGCGGCATACGGGAGCACCTTGACCCGGGCCACCGAGGTGCCGGCCAGCGCGCCGCCGCCGAGGAACTCGAACGGCACCGTGTCGTCCCGGAAGACGATCTCCTCCTTGGTCTCCCCGGTGGGGAGGTCCGGAGCCACGTCGGGCTCGCCCGCCGCATCGCGCACCACCCGGTCCAGGGCGTCCTGGAACACGTCCCGGGCGGCGGCGTCGCTGAGCTGGGCCACGGCGTTCCGCAGCCAGACCGCCAGCGGCACGCTGCCGTCGATCAGCCGCTCCACCCGGTTCATCTCGTTCAGGTCGGAATGGACCTGCTGGCCGGGCGCCGGGAGCATCGGCAGCGAGCCGCGGTACTTCGGGAGGATGCCCTCGAAGAGCAGCCGCCGCAGCATCGGATCGGTCAGACCCTGCTCCACGGCAATGTCGCGCAGCCGCACGATCTCGTCCTGCGGGAGATACGGGTCGCTCATGTCGATCAGGCCGCTCGGTGGCCGTTCCCTTCCGCCGTGCCCCCGCTGGTCCCCGCTGTCCCACCGGTCGCCCCTGCTGCGCCTCCGGTCGACCCCGCTGCGCCTCCGGTCACCAGGCCGGCGGGCGTACCGGGCCCGGGCGCACCGGGCCCGGGGGCGGCGGCGACCGGGACGAGGCCGGGCGGGGTGGGGCCGGAGCTCATGGCCGCCGCCACGCCCGAGACCAGTTCCCCGCTCCGGTCGTCCAGGTTCAGCAGCCGCCGGGCCAGCCGGTCCAGGGTGCCCCGGCGCTGTGCCTCGCGCAGGATGCCCGTCACCCCGGTGTGCGTGCCTCCGGTTCCGGGCCTCGCGTCCGGCGGGCCCACCGCGTTCTCCAGCAGGCTCCGCAGCGCGTCGCGCAGCTCGGGCCGCTGGGCCACCGCCTCCCCGATCGCCTGCTCCAGGGTGTCCAGTACCGCCTGCTCGCCGTCCGGCAGGCCCACCACGTCCAGGGTGTGCTCCAGGACCCGCGGATGGTCGTGGGACACCTCGGCCGCCGCGGCCCGCACCAGGGCGGGCTGTTGGACGAGTTCGGCGTCGGGCAGCCGGCGCAGCCGGTCCGCGAGCCGGTCGCCGACCTCCGGATCGGGCCGCTCCGCTGCCGCGCCCAGCCGGACCCGGGCCAGCAGTGCCCCCATGGCCTCGAAGTCCCGGCCGAGGCCGGTGGCGATCTCCTCGGCCTCCGCCAGATCGTCGAAGGCCTCGCCCAGGTCGCCGTCCGCCTCCGCCAGCCGGGCGGACAGCAGCAGCAGTTCCAGCTGGAGTTCGGGGAAACCGGCCTCGTCGGCGCGGTCCGCGGCCTCGTCCGCGGCCTTCCTGGCCTCCGTACGGTGGCCCTGCCGGTCCAGGGTCTCCACCCACAAGGGGTGCAGGGGGCTGCCGGCGGTCCAGGGCCGGCGTTCCGCCAGCCGGGCGGCGGCTGCGTCCGTGTACTCCTGGGACAGCAGGTCCTCAACCTCCCGGGCGGCGATCCGCTCCCAGTCCTCCTGGTCGGCCTCCGCCATCACCTCGTCGGGGGTGTGGCCGCCCAGGTGCCCGGCCAGGTAGGCGGCGGAGCGGCCCGCCATGTCCGGGTGGGCCCCGCCGAGATACCGCTCCACCCCGGGCAGCCAGCGCTGCTCCACCGTGCGCGGGCTCTCGTTGAGCCGCAGCCGGTGGTAGATCTCCTCGGCCCGGGCCTCCGGCCCCTCGCGGGCCGCGTAGTAGACCACCGCCCGCTGGCCGACTGCCCGCATCAGGTCCGTCCGGCCCCGGTCGGCCAGCCGCAGCATGATGGCCCGCAGGTCGGAGCGGTGCCGGATGGCGCCGGGTCCGGCGGACTCCACGAGGTCGAGCCGGGACAGCAGGTCGAACAGGCGGTCGGCCGCCTCCGCCGTGTCCACCCGGAGCCCGCACGGTTCGGCGAGCACCTCCCGGATCAGCTCGGGGGTGATGCTGCGCAGGGCCAGCCCCGCCTGGGCCAGGGCGCGGACCTCGTCGTCCGCGATGCGCTTGAGGATCCGCTCGTACAGGGTGCCCTGGATGAGCATCTGGTCGACCTTGCGGAAGAAGTGCCGGCGGCGGGCGGGCAGGCTCTCGATGAGCTCGCTCACGGACTCCGCCCCGGCGCCCTCCTGTACGGCGGCCCGCGCGGCCAGTTTCAGGCTCAGCGGGTGTCCGCCCACCCGGGCGGCGAGCTCCTC
The DNA here is from genome assembly GCF_040296685.1 of Streptomyces sp. NPDC002054. Lineage (NCBI taxonomy): Bacteria > Bacillati > Actinomycetota > Actinomycetes > Kitasatosporales > Streptomycetaceae > Streptomyces > Streptomyces sp. NPDC002054. The sequence goes on along the minus strand of NZ_JBEOXT010000002.1, from coordinate 299,129 downwards.
CGCGAGCCGTTCGTCGGTCACCCCGCCGGCCACCAGCAGGGCCACCGCGGCCTCCGGGTCGAGTTCGCCGAGCTCGATGGTCCGCGGCTGGACCACCCGGGCCGGGTGGTCGGCCAGCAGCCGTCCGGACACGACGTTCCGCAGCCGGGGGTGGGCCGCCTGGAGGGCGTACCAGACCGCCCAGAGCCGGCCGAGCACCGGTGAGCCCCGGTACTGGGCCGCCTCGAAGGAGTCGATCACGAGCACCAGTGGCGGCTGCGGCCGGTCCGGCGGAATGCCCACCGCCGCGACGACCAGCGTGCCGAGCCGGCGGGCCAGGTCGGCCTCGTGGGCGGCGGTCTGGGCGTGCAGCCCGGAGGACGACTCCCGGCCCAGGGTCGCCCGGGTGGTGGACAGCCGGAAGAGCTCGTCCACGGCGCCCTGCTCCACCCGGTGGGCTCCGGCGGTCTCCTCGCACTCCTGGGCCAGCGCGTCGAAGGCCACCCGGTGGTCGGGGTACTGGATGCCGAGCTGGCGGGCCATTTCGGCGACCAGGGTGGCCGGTTCGTGCACGGACAGGGTGGGCCGCTCGAAGTCCACGTACGCGAAGGGGAACCCGGACGGAAAATCGCGCAGGCTGTCCAGCAGGAATTTGGCGAGCAGGGTGCTCTTGCCGATGCCGCCGAGCCCGTGGATCAGCAGGGGCGGCACCGGCCCGCTGCCGATGGTCCTGGTGACGCTCTCCCGGGCCTGCGCCAGCCGGCCGTGCAGCGAGTCGGGCGGCAGCCCGATGTAGGCGCGCAGCTCGGCGAGTTCCTGGGAGCGGCCCTGGAAGGAGTCCCGTACGAGGCGTTCCAGGGGATCCAGCAGCCGGGCCCGCTCCAGCCGCCGCTGCACCACCGCCGTGTCGGGGATGCCGGTGATGCCTGGGATCTGGGCGAGCCACAGCACCGCCTGGAGGGTGTGCGGCAGTTCGTCGAGGTGCTGGCCGGGCAGATCCGGGGGAGTGCCGCCGAGATAGGCGAGGGCGGTGCGTTCGGGGCCCGGGCCGGGCGGGATCTGGTCCTGGTTGGCGAGCAGGGCCAGCCGGGCCTGGTCGGGGCCGGTGAGGCTGCGCAGCGCGGTGTCGCGGATCTCCGGTTTGAGGACCCAGGTGAGGGTGGACCGGGTGCCCACGGCCCGGCAGTCGTGGACCAGCTCCAGGTCCGCCCGGCCGGTGGGTTCCGCCTCGCCGGGCAGCCGCAGCCGGGAGGGGTCGAACCGGGTGAGCAGACAGGCGGCCTCCCGGTAGGCCTGCCGGAGGTCCGGCACGGGTGCCGGATGCGGGGCGGTGGCGGCGGCGCACAGCCGCTCGCGCAGCCGGGCGCCGAAGTCCTCGCCGGGCGCGAGGGACCGGTACAGCCGGACGGTCTCCTCGGCGGCGGTGCACACCTTGCGCATGTAGCTGTCTCCGCCCGGGGTCCGGGCGGCGTCCAGCACGGTCGGGACCACCGTCTCCACCAGGGCGGTGACCCCGTGCTCGTCGGGCGGTGCGGTGGCGGCGGGCGCCGCGGTCTCGGTGAAGAACTGCCGGAAGAACTGCTGGAGGTCGTCGGCCCCGGCCGCCCGGGCGGTGTCCCGGACCTCGTTCTTGCGTATCTCGTACGGGAGCTGCCGGATCGTCGCCGAGTAGCCGAGGAGCACCAGCCGCGGGGCGGTCTGCCGGCGGACGGGGGTGTGTTCGTAGATGGCCAGGGCGAGCTTGCCGATGCAGTCCCAGACGTCGGAATTGACGTCGAGCTTGTCGCACTCGTCCAGGACCAGCCAGAACTGCTCGGTGGCGGCGGTGGCCTGGCTGACGATGCGGTGCACCGCCGCGTCCACCGAGGGCAGTGGATCGTTCAACTGTGTGGGATTCAACGGCGAGATGCCCAGGCGCGGGTCGGCGACGAACTCGGCGAGCCGCTGGACCACCTGCTCGGCCGTCGAGGTCCGGTTGAGCGTCACCCGCACCGGGCGGAATTCACAGTGCACACCGAGATGGCGAATGAAGTTGTAGGTGTAGGAACGGCCGCTGTCCGGGTCCCCGTCCACCACCAGAACCGTTTTGTCGGGGTCTTCGACGAATTCCCTGAGCCGTTTTCTCAGTTCCAGCCGGTCGATGAAGACCTCGGTGCCGTTCTTCAGTACGCCGGCCAGATAGTGGTCCCGCGGGGAGGTGTGCAGCCGGGTGGCGTCGTCCAGCTCCCGCTTCAACCGCAGTACCACTTCACCTGCGGGAATGGAGGTCAGTGAGTCGAGCCGGGCGAGCGTGTCGAGCAGCAGCTGCTGGGATTGGACCCCCTTGTTCCGCACGGCCTCGACCAGCGCCACGGCCTGTTCGCTGCTCGATCCGGATTCCCCGAAAGGGATGTCCCCCACGAATTCCTCGGAGAAACCGAATTGGACCAGGCGGGCGCGCGGGGAACCGACGATGAAAAGGTGGTCCCGGACCCATTCCGTGACGAGGTCCCATTCGGTATCGGTGAGCGACATAGCGCACCTGCACAGCCGCCGCAGCGGAGCGGCGAGACGGACTGCTGATACCAGTCATCGTTTCACTCGCCCCACTCCGCTGCAAGGCGGCCGTGCGCGGCGCGGAGCCCTGGCTCCGGCTCAGCTCCGCACGATCACGTCGTCGAAGGACTCCAGCCGCTTCCACCGTTCCGCGGGTGCCCGGGTGACCGGCATCAGGTCCGCCTCCGGCAGCGGTCCGAAGTCGAGACCGGTGAGTTCGGCGATGTCCGTGACCGGTACCTGGAACGTACGGAAGGGGCCAAGCGGCGGCGGGTCGCCCGCCTTCGCCCCCGCCATCGCCCGCTCGTAGTCCCGGCTCAGGTCCGGGCTCTGGTCGAGGATGTACCCGGTGGAGGCCAGCCGGCCGTCCTGGAGGAACGCGGCCACCTTCCAGAACCGCATCGGGACCTGGATGCCCCGGTACGGGGGGTCGGAGTCGTGCAGCACCGGGCCGGTCATCACGCTGAGCTTGCGGTCGAACTGGGCCGCATGGTCCAGGAGATGGTTCTCCAGGCCCTGCCACAGCTGCTTGCCCTGGTTGAACACATCCGCCTGGGGCGCGGCGTTGGTGTAGCGGAAGGTGTCGGTGTTGGCGCGGTGGGCCTCCGCGTTCGCCCCCCAGACCGGGTCGAGGCGCCGGACCAGATGGCCGCGGTCGAGGCTGTTGTTGCGGTAGATGTCGTTCCCGGCCTGCTGGGACTCCGGCACCCGGGGGTCGAACTCCCAGACGTCGTCGCGGGGCACATCCTCCAGCAGCTTCGCGCCGTCGATGCAGACCGCGGTGGCCGCCGCCAGCCTGCGGTCGGGGCGCAGGACCACGGTGAAGTGGGTGTAGGGGAGGGTGACGGTCCGCAGGCCGTTGCCGGTGGGCAGCGGCAGCGGCACCACCGGCCCCAGGAAGGCCTCGTCGTAGCCGGTCCGGTCGGAGAGGGAGTCCGCCCGGGCTCCCGGGGGCGTCTCGATTGCGTTCATGTGATGGAAGTACCGCGGATGTGCGGGCCTTCACGGTGTGGCGCAACGGGCCACCCGAACAGCGGCCACCCCTGATTCGGACGGCCCCGGGCACGGAAACCATGCTCTCGACCCCCGCTGTCCCCCCGCGCCCCAGGAGTCACCGTGCCCGTTGGTCTGTCCCTCCACGTAGGCCTGAACCAGGTCGATCCCGCCCAGTACGACGGCTGGGACGGCAAGCTCGTGGCCTGCGAGAACGATGCCCGTGACATGGCCGAGGCGGCCCGGTCCAACGGGTTCGAATCCACCGTGATCCTCACCGACGACGGCACCGTGGAGAACATCACCGCCGCCCTGCGCGAGGCGGCCGGCCGGCTCCGCACCGGGGACATGCTGCTCTTCACCTACTCGGGCCACGGCGGCCAGATCGACAACCTCGCCGGCTCGGACGACGAACCCGACCGGCAGGACGAGACCCTGGTCTTCTTCGACCGCCAGTTCCTCGACGACGAGCTGTACCGCGAGCTCCAGCGGTTCGAGCAGGACGTGCGGATCTTCGTCCTGCTGGACTGCTGCCACAGCGGCAGCGCCATCGAATCCGTCCGCGAGCTGCTCACGCCCCAGGCCCTGCAGACCCAGTTCCAGACCCGCGACCCGGGCCGCATCGAGGCCGCCTCCCGGCTGATGCCCCTGCTGAAGCAGCAGCAGATCGCCGCCCGGGACCGGTCCTTCTACACGGAACTCCAGCGCGAGCTCAAGGACGGGAACGGCGACGGCGCGGCGCAGAACGCCGTCCTCATCGGCGCCTGCCAGGACAACCAGCTCGCCTCCGACGGCGAGATCAACGGCCTGTTCACCGAACAGCTGCTGACCGTGTGGCGCAACGGGGCCTTCCGCGGCGACTACCGCACCTTCCACCGGGACATCCAGAAGCGGATGCCCGCCATCCAGAGCCCCAACCTCTACACCACCGGCCGGCCGACGTTCCTCGGCCAGAAGCCGTTCACCATCTGATCGCCATCTGACTCTGGTCCCGGCACCGGCGCGTTACTGTGGTGGGTGCCGTCCGCCGCACGCCTTCCGGGCCGCGCACGGCCCGGAAGCGCAAGGAGCGGACAACATGCAGGTCGGGGCGGGTGTGGGGGCAGCCATCGGGATGCCGGGCAAGGGCGCAGCGGGGGCTGCGGTGGCAGGGCCGTGAGGTTCCTGCACACCTCCGACTGGCACCTCGGCCGGACCTTCCACCGCGTCGGCCTGCTCAGGGCGCAGGCCGCCTTCATCGACCACCTGATCGACACCGTGCGCGAGCAGGCCGTCGACGCCGTCCTCGTGGCCGGCGACATCTACGACCGCGCCGTGCCGCCGCTGCCCGCCGTCGAGCTCTACGACCGGGCCCTGCACCGGCTCGCCGAGCTCGGCGTGCCCACCGTGATGATCTCCGGCAACCACGACTCCGCCCGCCGGCTCGGCGTCGGCGCCGGGCTCATCGGCCGAGCGGGCATCCACCTCCGCACCGACCCGGCCGGCTGCGCCGACCCCGTCCTGCTGGCCGACGTACACGGGGACGTGGCCCTCTACGGGCTTCCGTATCTGGAGCCCGCCCTGGTCAAGGATGCCTTCGCGGCCGAGAAGGTCAGCCACGAGGCGGTGCTCGGCGCCGCCATGGACCGGGTCCGCGCCGACCTCGCCGGCCGGGCCCCCGGCACCCGCTCCGTGGTCCTCGCCCATGCCTTCGTCACCGGCGGGCAGCCCAGCGACAGCGAACGCGACATCACCGTCGGCGGGGTCGAGGCCGTGCCCGCCGCGGTCTTCGACGGAGTGGACTACGCCGCCCTCGGCCACCTCCACGGCTGCCAGACCATCACCGACCGGGTCCGCTACTCCGGCTCCCCGCTCGCCTACTCCTTCTCCGAGGCCGATCACCGCAAGACCATGTGGCTGATCGACCTCGGCCCCGCCGGGGAACTCACCGCCGAACGCATCGACACCCCCGTGCCCCGGCCACTCGCCCGGCTCCGCGGCCACCTCGACCGGCTGCTCGACGACCCCGCCCTCGACGCGTACGAGGACTCCTGGGTGGAGGCCACCCTCACCGACCCGGTCCGCCCCGAGGACCCGATGGCCCGCATCGCCGCCCGCTTCCCGCACACCCTCAGCCTGGCCTTCGACCCCGAGGGCCGGCCCGAGGAGGGCACCGCCTCCTACGCCCAGCGCCTCATGGGCCGCAGCGACCAGCAGATCGCCGAGGACTTCGTCGCCCACGTCCGCGGCGGCGGCCTGCCCGACGAGGCCGAGCGCAGCGTGCTGCGCGAGGCCTTCGACACGGTCCGCACCGACACCGCGGTCGAGGAGACCGCCCGATGAGGCTGCACCGGCTCAAGGTCACCGCCTTCGGCCCCTTCGCCGACCTCCAGGAGATCGACTTCGACGCCCTCTCCGGCGCCGGCCTCTTCCTCCTCCACGGCCCCACCGGCGCCGGCAAGACCTCCGTCCTGGACGCCGTCTGCTACGCCCTGTACGGATCCGTGCCCGGCCCCCGCCAGGCCCCCGGCACCCGGCTGCGCAGCGACCACGCCGATCCGGGCACCCCCACCGAGGTCACCCTGGAGCTCACCGCCGGCGGCCGACGGCTGGAGATCACCCGGCGCCCCGAACAGGACCGCCCCAAGAAACGCGGCACCGGAACCACCCGCGACAAGGCGCAGTCCTGGCTCCGCGAGCACGGCACCGACCACACCGGTGAACCCGGCTGGCAGGCCCTGTCCCGCTCCCACCAGGAGATCGGCGAGGAGATCGAGCAGCTGCTCGGCATGAGCCGGGAACAGTTCTGCCAGGTGGTGCTGCTCCCGCAGGGCGACTTCGCCCGCTTCCTGCGCGCCGATGCCGAAGCCCGCGGCCGGCTGCTCGGCAGGCTCTTCGACACCCGCCGGTTCGCCGCCGTGGAAACCCTGCTCGCCGACCGCCGCCGGGCCGCCGAGGCCAAGGTCCGGGCCGGGGACGAGAAGGTGCTGGCCACCGCCCAGCGGCTGGCCCAGGCCGCCGGCGACACCGCCGACCTGCGCGCCTGGCCGCTGCCCGGCCTCGCCCCCGGGGACCCCGGCCTGGCCGGAGCGGTCCGGTCCTGGGCGGCCGTCGCCCGCAGCGGAGCCCGCGAACGGCTGACGATCGCCGAGTACGCCGTGACCGCCGCCGAGAGCCGCCACCATGCCGCCCGCCGAGACGCCGAGGAGGCCCGCGAACTCGACCGGCTCCAGCGCCGGCACGCCGACACCCTCGCCCGGGCCGCCGTACTGGACGCCGCCGCACCCGAACGCGACCGGGTCCGGGACCGGCTGGACCGGGCCCGTCGGGCCGCCCTGGTCCGCCCCGCCCTCGAACTCCGCGAGGCCGCGACCGCCGCCCACCGCGCGGCCGGCCGCGCCGAGACCGAGGCCCGCGGCCAGCTGCCGGCCCCCCTCGCCGAAGCCGGCACCGAACAGCTCGGCGCCCTCGAACGGAAGCTCCGCGAGGACCTCGGCGCGCTCGGCGCCGCCCACCGCGCCGAACAGCGCAGCGCCGAGATCGGCCGCGAGCGCGCCGCGCTGGACCGGGAGGCCCGCTCCGCCGAGGAACTCCTCCAGGACGACGCCGGCTGGCTGGCCCGCTGGGACGCCACCCGGGCCGGCCTGCGGGACCGCGTCGACTCCGCCCAGCAGGCCGCCACCCTCGCCGAACAGCTCGCCGGGGCCCTGGAACCCGCCCGGCTCCGGCTGGACGCCGCCCGCCGCCGGGACACCCTCGCCGCCGAGGCCGACACGACCGCCGGCGAGCTGCTCGCCGCCCGGGAGGATTCCGGGGCGGCGAAGGAACGCTGGCTGGAGCTCAAGGAGGCCCGGCTGCGCGGCATCGCCGCCGAACTGGCCGGGGCACTGGTCGCGGGCGAGGCCTGCACCGTGTGCGGCTCGGCCGAGCACCCCGCGCCGGCCCGGCCGGCCCCCGGCCATGTCGACCGGGCCGCCGAGGACGCCGCCCATGCCCGCTACGAGCTGGCCGAGGAACGCCGGGCAGCGGGCGAGCGCCGGCTGGCCGCCGTACGCCAGGCCGGAACCGAGGCCGCAGCCGCCGCCGGGGACACCGCCACCGCCGAACTGCTCACCCGTACGCAGGAACTGGCGGCCCGGCACGCCGAGGCGCATGCCGCGGCGACCGGACTGCACGCCGCCCGCGAGGCCCTCGCCGCTGCCGAACGCGAGCACGCCGCCCGCAGCGAGAACCGGCAGCAGGCCGAACGCCTCGCCGCCGCCCGCGCCTCCCGGCGCGAGGCCCTCGAGCGGGAACAGGCTGCCCTGGAGGCCGAACTTCTCCTGGTCCGGGGGGACTCGGGCAGCGTGGCCGAGCGGGCCCGGATTCTCTCGACGCGGGTCCGGCTGGTGGCCGGGGCCGCGGAGGCCCTGCGGCGTGCCGAAGCGGCGGCCCAGCGCCTGAAGGAGGCCGACGACCAGCTGTCCGACGCCGCCTTCGCCGCCGGATTCGACACCACGGACGAGGCCGCCGACGCCGTCCTGCCCGAGTACGAGCGTGCCGCGCTGCAACGGCGGCTGGACGGCTGGCAGGCCGAGGAGGCACTGCTGGCCGACCGGTTCGCGGAGGCCGACACGGCCGCGGCGGCCGGGCTGCCTCCCGCCGACCCGGCCCGCACCGAGGCCGCCGCCGACCGGGCCGCGACCGGACTGCGGGCCGCCGGCTCGGCCTGCGACGCCGCCCGGGTGCGCTGCGCCGAACTGGACCGGCTCTCCCGGCAGGCCGAAACGGAACTCCGGGCCCTGGGCCCGCTGCGCGAGGCCTATGACCGGGTGGCCCGGCTGGCCGCGCTGACCGCCGGCACCTCCGCCGACAATGAGCGCCGGATGCGGCTGGAGGCCTATGTGCTGGCCGCCCGGCTGGAGCAGGTCGCCGCCGCCGCCACGGTCCGCCTCCTCCGGATGTCCGGCGGCCGGTACACCCTCGTCCACTCCGATGCGCGGGCCGGCGGACGCGGACGCTCCGGGCTGGGCCTGCACGTGGTGGACGCCTGGACGGGCAGCGAGCGGGACACCGCCACCCTGTCCGGCGGCGAGACCTTCTTCGCCTCCCTCGCGCTGGCGCTCGGGCTGGCCGACGTGGTCACCGACGAGGCCGGCGGAATGCGGCTGGACACCCTGTTCATCGACGAGGGCTTCGGCAGCCTGGACGAACAGGCCCTGGACGAGGTGCTCGACGTACTGGACTCGCTGCGGGAACGCGACCGCAGCGTCGGCATCGTCAGCCATGTCGCCGACCTGCGCAGCCGGGTGCAGGCCCGGCTGGAGGTGGTCAAGCAGCGCGGCGGCTCGGTGGTCCGGCACCGCACCGGGCAGCTCACGGGCTGAGCGGGCGCCGGGGCAGGGGCGAGGAGTACACGATGCTCGTGGTCACCGGCCCGAGGCCGGAGATCCGGCCGGTGACCTCCTCCAGATGGGCCATCGAGCGGGCGGCGACCTTCAGCACGAAGCAGTCGTCACCGGTGACGTGATGGGCCTCCAGGATCTCCGTCGCACTCTCCAGGAAGTCGTGGAACGGCTTGTAGTTGCCGTGCGGATAGCGCAGCCGGACCAGCGCCAGGATGGACTTGCCGAGCTTCTCCGGGTCGACCACCGCCGTGTAGCCGGTGATCACCCCGGCCTCCTCCAGGCGGCGGACCCGCTCGGTGACGGCACTGGCGGACATCGCCACGGCCCGGGCGAGCTCGGCGAAGCTCGCCCGGCCGTCGCGCTGGAGGGCCTCAAGGATGCGCCAGTCCGTGGCGTCGGGGGAATAGCCGGTCATGCGGCAGGGATAGCAGGGGAATCCCCGGTCCAGCAAGTGATACGCCGGGGAAAGCCACTTCCTGGAGTTGATCAACGGTCGTAGATTTCTGGCCATGACGACGACGCAGAACACCGCGACCGCAGCAGCCGCCACCAACCCCGTGCTCCGGGTCCCCCCGGCCAGTCCGGCTGCAGCCGCCGCCTACTTCGCGGCGAGCCTCGCCTTCCACGCGGACGTGTCCGATGTCGCCGCCGCCGTCAAGGCCCACCGCGAGCAGGGTGCCGAACTCGGCTTCCAGCTGATCGACTCGCGCTCCACCCCGTCCTGGGACCAGGCTCATGTCCCCGGGGCCATCCACCTGCCGACCGCCCTGATCCCCGAGCAGGCCGAGCAGCTGCTGGACAAGAACGTCCCCGTGGTGACCTACTGCTGGGGTCCCGGCTGCAACGGCGCCACCCGGTCCGCCCTGGCACTCGCCGAACTCGGCTTCCAGGTCAAGGAGATGCTCGGCGGCATCGAGTACTGGATCCGCGAGGGCTTCGAGGTTGAGACCTGGCAGGGCACGGCGCAGCGGACCGAGGCCGACCCGCTGACCGCGCCCACCGACTCCGACGACTGCGGCTGCTGAGGCAGGCCCCCCCGGCGCCAGTCGCCGTCAGTCGCCGTCAGTCGCCGTTAGTCGCCGTCAGAGCTTCGACAGCTCGTCCACCAGGTCGTCCAGACCGAGCGACCCCTGCGACAGGGCCGCCATGTGCCAGGCCTTCAGGTCGAAGGCGTCGCCGTGCGCGGCCCGCGCGTTCTCCCGGCCCAGCAGCCAGGCCCGCTCGCCCAGCTTGTAGCCGATCGCCTGCGCCGGCATCGACAGGTAGCGGGTCAGCTCGCTCTCGACGTAGTCCGCCGGCCGGCCGCTGTGCAGGCCGAAGAACTCCTGCGCGAGCTCCGGGGTCCAGCGCTCGCCCGGGTGGAACGGCGAGTCCGCCGGGATATCCAGACCCAGGTGCATGCCGATGTCCACGATCACCCGGCAGGCCCGCATCATCTGGCAGTCCAGGTAGCCCAGCCGCTGCTCGGCGTCCTTGAGGTAGCCCAGCTCGTCCATCAGCCGCTCCGCGTACAGCGCCCAGCCCTCGGCGTTGGCGCTCACCAGGCCGATGGTGGCCTGATAGCGGGACAGCCGGTCGGCCACGTGCGCCCACTGCGCGAGTTGCAGGTGATGGCCCGGCACGCCCTCGTGGTACCAGGTGGAGACCAGGTCGTAGACCGCGAACCGGGTCTGCCCCATGGTCGGCAGCCAGGTGCGGCCCGGCCGGGAGAAGTCCTCCGAGGGGGCCGTGTAGTACGGGGCCGCGGCACCGCCGGGCGGGGCGATCCGGGACTCCACCTTCCGGACCCGCTCGGCGAGTTCGAAGTGGGTGCCGTCCAGGTTCTCGATGGCCTCGTCCATGATGCCCTGCAGCCAGGCCTGGACCTCGTCGACGCCCTCGATGTGGGTGCCGTGCTCGTCCAGGTGCCGCAGGGCCTCCCAGGGGCCGGCCCCGGGCAGGATCTTGGCCGCCTCGGTCTTCATCTCGGCGAGCAGCCGGTGGTACTCGGACCAGCCGTATGCGTACGCCTCGTCCAGGTCCAGGTCCGTGCCGTTGAAGTAGCGCGACCAGCGGGCGTACCGCTCCCGGCCGACGGTGTCGGGGCGCCCGTCGACCGCCGGGGCGTACACGTCCCGCATCCAGTCGCGGAGGTCGGCCACGGAGGCGGTGGCAGCGGCGCCCGCCGCGTCGAGCTCGGCGCGCAGGGCGTCCGGGCCGCCCGCGGCGAACTCGGTGAAGAAGGCGGGCTCCGTGCCGTCCTCGCCCGCCCAGGTGGTGAGCTGGCCGATGAAGGTGGCGGTGGGGCGCGGGCCGCCGTACAGGCCGCGGGACAGGCCCAGCTCCAGGCAGGCGCGGTAGCCGGCCAGGGCGGCCGGGACGGCGCGCAGCCGCTCGGCGATGGCGGCCCAGTCCTCGTCGGTGTCGGCCGGGGTGAGGGTGAACACCTCGCGCACCGCGTGCGCCGGGGAGTGGATGTTGCTGACGGCGAGCAGGTCCTCGTCGGCCTCGTGGACGGCGAGTTCGGCGTTCAGGCGCTCGCGCAGCAGGCGGGCGCAGCGGCGCTCGATGTCGCTGTCGGCGCCCGGCCGCTGTTCGGCGGCGTCCAGCCGGGCCAGGGTGGTGCGGGCGAGTTCGGCGACGGCGGCGCGTCCTGCCGGGGAGAAGTCCGGGAGCTTGCTCGAACTGGCGGCGACGCCGAGGTAGGTGCCGGTGATCGGGTCGAGGGCGATCAGCTCGTCGACGTAACCATCGGCGACCTGGCGCGGCAGCATGGCGGCGTGGAGGGTGTCTGACATGTGGACATCTTCGTACGGGGAACCCGCCCGCGTCACCACCGTTTTCATCCAGGCGCATGACGCGGGCGGGAAAGGGCCCGTGGCGGATGCGGTACCTAGTGCTGCGGCCGGGGCCGCTCGTACGGGACCTCGTACGGGAGCTCGTACGGCAGCCGCGAGCGGACCGGGGTGGCGTCCAGCCGGGCGGTGATCACCAGGGTGCCCTCCTCTATCAGGTAGTCGAGGGGCAGGCCGAGGGCGCGCATGGCCGCCACCATGCCGGTGTTGGAGGCCTGGGTGACGGCGTACACGCTGTCGCAGCCGGCCTCCACGGCCATCGCGATCAGCCGGCGCAGCAGCTCGGAGCCGATGCCGCGGCGCTGCCATTCGTCCTCGATCAGCAGCGCCACCTCGGTCTCGTCCCCGTCCCACAGCAGGTGGCCGAGGGCGACCAGCTTGCCGGAGGCCGTGGTGGCGGCGAGGGTGCGGCCGAACCGGGGGCTGAGCAGGTGGCCCAGGTAGCGGTCGGCGTCGGAGACCGGGCCGTGGTAGCGCAGGGACAGGGTGCGCGGGGAGCAGCGTTCGTGCATGGCGAGCGCGGCCCGGTGGTCGGCGGAGTCCGCGCGGCGCACGGTGATCTCGTTGCCCTCGGGGAGGGTCAGCACGTCCTGGCTGCGCGGGACCCGCGGTCCGAGCCGGGCGTCGAGCTCGACCAGGGCGCGGGCCCGGGCGAACTCGGTGGGAGTGAAGGGCAGATAGGGCCGTTCCACGGTGATCGCGCCGCCGGAAGGGTCGCGCAGCCGCATCACGGTGGCCTCCAGGACGCCCTCGACGGGGGCGTCGGCCGCCGCGTTCGGGCGGCCGGAGAGGGTGGTGGCGGGCAGCGAGTGAATGGTGCAGCGGCCGAGCAGCTGGCGCAGTGCGAGCGGGAGTTCGGCGGCGTCGAGGGCGGTCCGGGTGGCCAGGCCGAGGACCCGGGTGGGGGTGTCGACCAGGTCGTGGGCGTCGGCCCGCTCCATCCAGGTGCTGTGGCCGCCGGCCTCGGCGACGGCCCGCATCACCTCGGGGGAGGCCAGCTCCTGCGGGGCGCGCAGCAGGAACTCATCCACGGTGCCGCCCTCGGCGAGCGGGTGGGTCTGCAGGGTCAGGATGTCCACCCTGTGGGTGGCCAGGGCGGTGCAGAGCGCCGCCAGGCTGCCCGGTTCGTCCCGCACGGTCGTCCGCATCCGCCACAGGCTGGTGGATCCGGACGGGGCCGCGGGGACGCCGGTATCGGAGGGGGCCGTCGGCTCCGGCGGCGGGGCATGGCTGTGGCGCCGGGCCCACCAGGTGTGGAAGACGGCCGTGAGCAGGAGTGCGACGGCCGAGGCGATGAGCATGACGGGGCCGCGCGGGCCGCGGACGACGAGCTTGGCGATGGCGTCCGCGACCGCGACGGCGCAGAACAGGGCGGCCAGTTCGACGAGGTCGCGGCGCCAGTGGTGGCGGGTGGTCTTGGAACGCTGGTTCGGCTGAGTCATGCACACCACTGTGGCCAAGGGGTGTTGCGTGATCACGAACGATCTGTGACCGACTGGTTAAGGATCCATCTGGCCGATTTCGCCCTGTTTTCCTGGCGCCTTTCCCAGCTCCTTTCCTGGCGCTGTTCCGGTGCTCTTCATGGTCGGTCAGTGGCTGCCCACCTGGCCGGGCGGCAGGGTCCGGGCGAAGAGTACGCCTTCTCCCTCGGCCCGCAACCGGACGGTGAGCTCTCCGCTCTCGGCGTCGATCTCCACCTCTCCGTAATACGGCGGGTGCTCCGCCGGCGACATATTGGCCAGCGGCGCCGACCGGACGAACTCCTGGCGCGGGCCGAAGGTGGCGTCCAGCCGGCCGTGCGGGAACCCGCCGGCACCGACCGGTCCGGAGACGAACTCCCAGAACGGCGCGAAGTCGGTGAACGCGGCCCGCTCCGGCGCGTAGTGGTTCGCGGCCGTGTAGTGCACATCGGCGGTCAGCCACAGGGTGCCGGTGATCCGGCGGTGCTTGATGAAACGCAGCAGCTCGGCGATCTGGAGCTCGCGGCCGAGCGGGGCGCCGGGGTCGCCCTGGGCCACCGCCTCAAAGTCGGTGGCGCCGTCCGGGACGACGATGCCCAGCGGCATGTCGGAGGCGATGACCTTCCAGGTGGCGCGGGAGCGGGCCAGCTCGCGCCGGAGCCAGGCCAGCTGCTCGGCACCGAGGATGCCGACCGGATCGACGGTCTGGCGGCCGGGGGAGTTGGCGTTGCGGTGGGTCCGCATGTCGAGGACGAAGACGTCGAGCAGCGGACCGTGGCGGACCACCCGGTACATCCGGCCCTCGCGGCTCCGGCGCAGGTCGGTGACCGGGAAGTACTCGGAGAACGCCCGGCGGGCGCGGTCGGCGAGGACGTCCACCTCTTTGACCGTGTACCGGGGGTCTTCGAGCAGCTGGCCCGGGTACCAGTTGTTGCGGACCTCGTGGTCGTCCCACTGGGCGATCACCGGTACCTGAGCATTGAAGGCGCGCAGGTTCCCATCCAGCAGGTTGTAGCGGAAGTTCCCGCGGAACTCGGCGAGGGTCTCGGCGACCTTGGCCTTCTCCTCGGTGGTGATGTTCCGCCAGACGGTGCCGTCGCGCAGGGGGACGGTGGCCTGGATCGGGCCGTCCGCGTACACCGTGTCTCCGCTGAAGAGGAAGAAGTCCGGGTTGCGCCGGCGCATCTCGTCGAAGACCCGGAAGCCGCCGCGGTCCGGGTTGATGCCCCAGCCCTGGCCGGCCAGATCGCCGGACCACAGGAAGCGGACCCCGGAGCGGCGGGTGACCGGGGTGGTCCGGAAGGTGCCGTACACGGGCTCGCCGGTACGGCGCGGATCCTCCGGGTCGGCGAGCAGCACCCGGTAGTGGATCTGCTGCCCGGGTGGCAGGCCGTGCAGGGTGGCGGTGCCGGTGAAGTCGGTGGCCGGGCCGAGGTAGGGGCCCGGGTGCCGGCGTACCGCGTACCGGAAGGATTCGCTGGGGGAGGTCTCCACGGACATCCGGGCGGGCCGGTCGGAGCGGGTCCAGACGCCGGCCGAGAACGGGGTGATCTCGCCGGACTGGACGCCCCAGGGAGCGCTCGGGCGGCCCGAGCGGGCGAAGGCGGGGGCGGTGGGACCGGTGGCGGCCAGCGCGGCGGGCGCGCCGGGCAGGGCGAGGACGGCGGACGCGGCAAGGGAGCCGCGGAACAGGGACCGGCGGGTGTGCGGCATCGGTGCGCCTCCAGTGACGGGTCGGGCCAGTGTGCCGCCGGTACCCCGGCCCGACCGCGTCGCCGACGCGAACCGCTGGTGAACAGCCCTCAGACATTCACCTCGCGGCGCCGGCGGCGGTGTCGGAGGCGGTGTCTGAGGTGGTGTCGGCGCCGGTGTCGGTACGGGGCCGGGGGGTGCGGGCGGTGTCGAGGATGACCCGGGCGACGAGTGCCGGGTCGTCGTTCATCGGGACGTGCCCGCAGCCGGGCAGCCGGACCAGCCGGGCGTCCGGGAGGGTGTGCTTGGCCCGGATGCCCTGGCGCGGCAGCAGCAGCCGGTCCCGGGAGCCCCAGGCGATGGTCACCGGCAGGCCGGGCACGTCGTCGGTGAAGCGGACCGAGCCGCCGGCGGCCAGGGTCTGGCGGAAGCCGGTGGCGCCCCGCAGGGCGAGGGTCTCCGCGACCACGGCCTCCGGTGCGCGGCGGGCGGGCCGGGCGTAGATGGTGCCGGTGAGGGCGGCCCGGCCGGCCGCGCTGCGGGCGAGGCCCTCGATGGCGGGCAGCGGCAGGGCCTTCGCTCCGGCCCGCATGGCGAGCAGGGCTGCGAAGGCGTACCGCCGCTCGGGCTCGGTCCAGAAGCCTGCGGGGGAGAGCGCGGTCACCGAGCGGACCAGTCCGGCCCGGCCCATCGCGAGGGCGAGCAGCCCGCCGAGCGAGTTCCCGGCGACGTGGGGCCGCTCCACTCCGAGGGCCGTGCAGAGCGCGGCGAGGGCGGGGACGACGGTGGCGAGGTCGTACGGGACGCCGTCCGGGAGCGGCTCCGAGGCGCCGAACCCGGGCAGGTCGACGGCGATCACGTCGTGCTGGGCGGCGAGGATCCCGGTGACCGGCTGCCAGGCCTGGAGGTGGTGGCCGATGCCGTGGAGCAGCAGGAGGGGTTCGCCCGCGCCCTTGCGCTCGTAGGCCGCGGTGGCGGTGCGCGGCCCGAGCGGGGAATCGATGGTGAAGGACACCGTGGCGGTCATGCTGCTCCTCTGCTCCGGGCGGGTGCGGCGTTGCGGGACTCTCCGTCCGTCATGACTACCGTATGGATCACCGCATTGGCTACCGGCCGGTAGCGCCCGGTGACGCCCGGACACAAGGCCCCGGCAGGCCACCGGCCGATCCGCGAACATCCCGTGAACGGCTTGATACGTATGCCCGATCTGCCCGGCAAAGGGATGAGGATTGGTCTTGACCAAGGGGGTGCGCCGCCCTATGGTCGCAGGGATAGTGCAGGAACCTTTAATAAATAAGGGCGCGAAACCACGGCGCGAACTGCCGCTGGAACACGGCGATTGCAGCGATCGCAGGAGGAGTCAGGGTGGGGACCACGCAGCTCGAAACGGTGCCGGAGCCGAAGTACTGGCACCTCAAGACCGTGCTCAGCGAGGCGCTCGATCAGGACTTCGCGGTGGGCGAGGTACTGCCCAACGAGCGTGATCTCGCGGCCCGCTTCGGCGTCGCCCGCGCGACCCTGCGGCAGGCGCTGGAGCAGCTGGAACTCGAAGGCCGGCTGCAGCGCCGCCGCGGTGTCGGCACCACCGTCGCCCCGCCGCGCGTCGGCGTGGCCGTCGGCAGCGCCCGGCACGGCTGGCCCGGCGAGAGCGGCGACGGCTGGCAGCCCGTCGACGCCACCGAGTCCCTGCCCACCGCCGCGGTCGTCAAGCTGCTCGGCGGCCCCGCCGACCAGCCGGTGCACACCGTGCGGCGGACCCGTGTGACCCAGGGCCAGGTCGTCGCCGCCGAACTGCTCCACGTCCCGGCCTCCTCGGTGCCCGGACTCTCCGCCATCGACGCCCCCTCCGGGCCGGCCCGCGCCCGCGCGGTCCTGCGTGAACTGCAGCGCCTGGTGCTGGAAGGCCAGGACCGTGCGGTGGAGCTGGGCTCCGCCCGCGCCGACGACGCCAAGGAACTCGACCGGCTGCCCGGCGCCCCGGTCCTGCTGGTCACCACCCGCTACATCACGGCCGCCGGCACCGCCGCGGTCTCGGTGGCCACGTACCGCGCGGACACCTGCCGGCTGACCTTCGGCGACTCGGGCGACGTCGAGATAGCGCACCAGCCCGACCGCGTCGCCTCCTGAGGCGCTTGCGCCCTGAGGTGCCTGCTCCCTGAGGCGCTTGCGCCCGGAGGCCCGGGCACTGAGCCATCGGCCCGTCGCCGACCGCTGCCGAAGCGGTTCAGCGGCGGGCCGTGACCGTCTTCTCGACGGCGAACAGCTCTTCCTCCGCCTGGTCCAGCGCCAGCCGCAGCGCCCCGGTCGCCACCGCCGCCTCGCCCAACAGCGAGAGCGCCACCCGCGGCGGGCGCAGGCAGTACCGCTCCAGCTCCCGCCGCAGCGGGTCCAGTACGCCGTCCAGGCCGGCCGCCCAGCCGCCGACCACGACCAGCTCCGGGTCCATGGCCAGCACCAGCGCGGCCACATCGTGCACCAGCCGCTGGATGAACCGGTCCAGCGCGGCCACCGCCCGCTCGTCACCGCGGCGTGCCATGGCGAAGACCTCGGCCACCGCCTGCTCGTCCAGCGGATGCAGCGGTTCACCGGTCGTCGACAGCAGCTTCTCCGGGGTGACCTCCCGGCCCAGCAGATGCAGCGCGCCGATCTCGCCCGCCGCCCCGCCGAAGCCCCGGTGCAGCCGACCGCCGATCAGCGACCCGGCGCCCGGGCTGAGCCCGGCCATCACGAACACCATGTCGTCCGTGTCGCGCGCGGAGCCCTTCCAGTGCTCGCCGACCGCCGCCGCGTTCGCGTCGTTCTCCACTTGTACCGGGCACCGGAACGACCGTTGCAGCCGTTCGCCGAGCGGCAGCCCGGTCCAGCCCGGCAGGGCCGTACCCAGCCGGACCGTGCCGTCCGCCTGCACGATCCCCGGGCTGGCCACGCCGACCGCCCGCAGTGAGTCCCGCGGCACACCGGCCCGCCGCAGCAGGTCGGCGACCATGGACCGGACCTTCTCCAGCCGCTCGTCGGCGGACGCCGTCTCGGCGACCTCCTTGGTACCGGCGCCGATCACCCGCCCGTCCAGACCCGACAGCAGGGCCGCGACCCGGTGCGAACCGATCTCGATGCCCAGCAGGTGGCCCGCCTCGGCCCGGAACCGGAACCGTCTGGCCGGCCGGCCCTGCCGGCGCGCGCCTTCCTCGGCGGAGGCCTCCACCACCAGCCCGGTGCCCATCAGCCCCTCGACGACCCCCTCCACCGTCGGCCGGGACAGCCCGGTCACCCGAGTGAGGTCGGTGAGGGTCGGCGCTTCGGCCGCGCGCAGCGCGCGCAGCACCACGGCGGAATTGATCCGCCGGAGCAGAGAGGGATCCCCGCCGGTCAGCTGCCCCAACGTGTGTCCTCCCAGCTAGGCCCTGTCCGGGCGATCTCCGCGGGCCCGCGCCGCCTGGCACGGCACCTCGCTGCGTTGTCGCATCGCGCAAGTACATCCAGTACGAGCCGCGAAGCTCCGCCTTGCGATGCACCGCACCAGACGACGCGGGCTGATCCACGGAGATCGCCCGGACAGGGCCTAGTGCGCTGTCAGGCGGATCGTACTGCCCACTCCGGGCAACGGCGAGAAGCAGCCCCCCTCAGGTCAGGCGGGGGCGACGAAACCCGACTCGTACGCCGCGATCACCGCCTGGGTCCGGTCTCGCGCGCCCAGCTTCGCCAGCACCGCACTCACATGGGACTTCACGGTCTCCGTCCCCACGAACATCTCGCCCGCGATCTCCGCATTGGTGAGCCCCCGCGCCATCAGCCGCAGCACCGCCTCCTCCCGTTCGGTCAGCGCGGCCCGCTCCAGAGCCGCCCGCGCCTTGCTGTTCCCGTACTCGCCTGCCAGCGCCCGTACCGCCGCCGGGAACAGCAGGCTCTCGCCCTCTGCGACCAGCCGCACCGCGTGCACGATCTCCGCGGGCCGGGCCCGCTTCAGCAGGAACCCGTCCGCCCCGGCCCGCAGCGCCCGGTACACGTACTCGTCGTTCTCGAAGGTGGTGACCACCAGGATCTTCGGCGGGTCGGCGACGGTCTTCAGGACCGCCTTCGTGGCCTCGATCCCGTCCATCAACGGCATCCGCACGTCCATGGCCACCACATCCGGCCGCAACTGCCGGACCAGGGGGATCACCGCCGCCCCGTCGGCGGCCTCTCCCACCACCTCGATATCGGGCTGGGCATCGAGCACGGCGCGCAGACCCGCGCGCACCAGGGGTTCGTCGTCAACGAGCAATACGGTAACCGGCATCCGGTCAGCGTATTGGCTCCAGCGGAAGCCGCACGCGCACCCTCCAATTGCCCCCGGCCGGACCGGAGTCCGCGGCTCCGCCCAGCAGCGCAGCCCGCTCCCGGATCCCCCGCAGCCCGGTTCCGCTGCCGCCTGCGTCGGCTGCCGCCCCGCTGGCCGGCAGCGGGTTGACCACCTCCAACTCCAGTCCCCCGTCCGTCATCTCCACCCTCACCCGGACCGGCACCGGACCGGAATGCCGCAACACGTTTGTGAGCGCCTCCTGCAGGATCCGGTACGCCTCCCGGGTGACCGGACCCGGCAACGACTCCAGGGGACCGTGCAGTTCGGCCTCCACCACGGCCCCGGAGGCCCGGGTCGAATCGAGCAGCCGGTCCGCGTCGGCCAGGGTGGGGCGTTGGGAGGGACGCGACCCGCTGTCCCGCAGCACCGCCAGGACCCGTTCCAGATCCTCCAGCGCCGCCCGGCCCGTCTCCTCAATCGCGCACAGAGCCCGGTCGGTGAACTCCGGGTCCCCGGCCGCCCGCGCCGCGCCGGCCTGCACCACTGCCACCGTCAGGGCATGCCCGATCGTGTCGTGCAGCTCCCGCGCGATCCGGGTCCGCTCCAACAGCTGCTCCGTACGCAGCTCCAGGGCGGTCATCCGCTCGGCGGCCGAGGGCCCCAGCAGCCGGGCCGCCGTGGCGGTGATCAGCCGGCCGAGCAGATGCACGGTCAGCAACAGCAGGACCAGCGGCACCGGCACCAGCACCGCGGCCAGCCAGCGCGGCGGGACCACCGGCAGCGCCACGTCACCCTGGACCGGATACCCGCAGGCGGTGGTGATCAGCTCGACGGTGAACATCGGCAGCCAGACGGTCGGGAACATGGCGGCGAAGGCCAGCACGAGCCGTATCTCCAGCCACAGCACGGTCCGCCAGCGGTCGCCCCAGCGCTTCGAGGCCTTGGTGGATATGGCGCTGTCCTCCGACCCCCGGTCCTGCGGGGTGAGGAGGAACTGGGCCTGCAGTCCCTCCGCCATCCGCACCCAGGGGACCAGTCCGAAGGGGGCGATGATCAGAGCCGGCGCCCAGATGGCCTCCGGCTCTATGAACATCCAGATCGCCACCAGCAGCACGGGCACGCACAGGTGCAACCAGCGTGAGTACGTGACCGGTTGGAACGGGGATCGGAGCAGTTGGTACATGCCCACATCGTGACAGCCCGACCAGCACGGCCGTCTCCCCCGTGTGGGGGAGACGTTCCCCCCGCACGGGGGAGGAACAGGGGTGGGGCGGGCGGCGAATCTTGAGCCATGAACAGCATCGAGATCCGCCGACTGACCAAGGAATACGGCACCACCCGGGCCGTGGACCACCTCTCCTTCGACGTGCTGCCCGGCCGGGTCACCGGCTTCCTCGGGCCGAACGGCGCCGGCAAGTCCACCACGATGCGCCTGCTGCTGGGCCTGGACCGGGCCACCTCGGGCACGGCCACCATCGGCGGGCGGCGGTTCACCGAATTCACCGAGCCGCTCCACCACGTGGGGGCCCTGCTGGACGCCCAGGCCGCGCACGGCGGCCGGAGCGGCCGGAACCATCTGCGGGCCCTGGCAGCCGCCAACCGGATCCCGGTGCGGCGGGTGGACGAGGTGCTGGAGCAGGCCGGTATCGCCTCCGCGGCCGGCCGGCGTATCAAGACGTACTCCCTGGGCATGCGGCAGCGACTCGGGATAGCCGCCGCACTGCTCGGCGACCCCGGTGTGCTGCTGCTGGACGAGCCGACCAACGGCCTCGACCCCGAGGGCATCATCTGGGTCCGCGAGCTGATCCGGGGCCTGGCCGCCCAGGGCCGTACCGTGCTGGTGTCCAGCCACCTGATGTCCGAGACCGCCGCCTGTGTCGACCACCTCGTCGTCCTCGGCCGCGGCAAGCTCCTCGCCGACACCTCGATGGAGGAGTTCATCGACGAGCGGAGCACCGCCCGGGTGCGGCTGCGCACCTCGGATCCGATCCGCCTGCGGGCCACCCTGGCCCGGGACGGCCTGGAGCTGATCGAGGCGCCGGAAGGCCGCTGGACGGTCGACGGGATCCAGGCCGAGCAGATCGGCGCGCTCGCCGCCCGCGAAGGCATACCGATGTTCGAACTCGCCGACGAGCGGGCCTCGCTGGAGCAGGCCTACCTCGACCTCACCGCCGACCACGCCGAATTCGCCGCAGCCCACTGACCCACCGCACCACCGAAGGAGCCAGTACCGCCATGTCCACCACCGCCCTGCCCACCCGCCCCGTTCTGCACGCGGAATGGATCAAGATACGGTCGCTGCGCGGCACCTTCTGGTCGCTGATCGCCGTCTTCGTGGCCACCGCCGGGATCCAGGTGCTCACCGCCGCCGCCATCGGTACCGCCGAGGAGGGCAGCATGGGAGAGGACCCGCTGCTCGCAGCCTTCTACGGCCTTAACTTCGGGCAGATAGCCGCCATCGCCTTCGGCGCGAGCGCGTTCTCGAACGAATTCCACAACAACGCCCTGAGGGTCACCCTGACGTCGGTGCCGGACCGCACCCGCTTCTACCTGTCGAAGGTCCTCACGGTGGGCGGGCTCGCGCTGCTGGTGGGCCAGGTCACCGGGGTCGTCACCTTCCTCGCCGGCCAGGCCTTCATGGGGCAGTACGCCATCGGGCTCGGAGATGAGGGCGCGGTCCGTGCCATGGTCGGCAGCGGGGTCTACCTGGCCCTGATGGCGCTGTTCGCCGCCGGCCTGACAGCGATCCTGCGCAGTGGTACCGCGGTGCTGAGCATGCTCATACCGTTCATCCTGATCGTCTCCTTCGTCGTGGGTGAAGTCGTGGGCGGCATCAGCCAGTACCTGCCGGACCGTGCCGGTCAGATGATCATGCGTATCGAGCCGCACGGCGAGCTCGGTCCCTGGACCGGACTGGGAGTGACCGCGCTGTGGGCGCTGGCCGCCCTGGCCGGCGGCTTGCTGGCGGTGCGCCGTCGGGACGCATGACATCACGCCAGTTGTCAGTGGCCCCACGGATACTGACGGCATGACCACGGCAGAGCATCTAGAGACGATCGACCGGCTCCGGACGCGCGAGTTCCCCGCGGTCCGAGGCCGGTCGGGGCCGGTCATCAGCGGGCCCGGATACCACCTCGCCGAGCTGGGAGGGAGCCGCTGGTACGGGGACGAGGACGCGGCCGACCGACTGGCCGGCGAGGAGCAGGTGGCGGCGGAGTACGGGGCGCTGACCGAACGGCTGACGGACCGCTGGGGGAGACCGGAGGTGCTCGGCCTCCAGGGGCTGCTGACCCGGAGCGGAGCGGGCGAGGAACTGGCGGAACCCTGGCAGGAGCTGTGCGCCACGGCCGGGCACATCCACCTGTGGCGCGCCCAGGACCGGTGGGTGGCCCTCTACACGGCCCACTGGGGTGCCGACCACTCCCCACAGCTGATGGCCGCGGTGACCGTGATCGACCCGCCCTAGGGGACGACGCCCCTAGTCCGCCGGCGCCTCCGCTGCGGCGCGCAGGCGGGCGTACTCCTGGGCCATGGTCTCCGCGGTCCAGTGGGCGTTGAGGCCGCTGGGGTTGGGGAGGGCCCAGATGCGGGTGGACCCGATGGTGCGGGGCTGCTCGCCGATCGCGGCGCGGCGCTCGCCGAAAGCGGTGCGGTAGGCGGTCACGCCCACCACGGCCAGCCACTGCGGGCGCAGGAGCTCGACCTTGGCCGTCAGGATCCGGCCGCCCTCGCGGAATTCCTCCGCCGAGAGCTCGTCCGCCCGCGCGGTGGCCCGGGCCACCACATTGGTGAGGCCGAGGCGGTGGGTGAGCAGCTCCTCCTGCTCGGCGGGGGCCAGCCGGCGGGGGGTGAAGCCCGAAAGATGCAGCACCGGCCAGAAGCGGTTGCCGGGGCGGGCGAAATGGTGGCCCGTCGCGGCGGAAAGGAGACCCGGATTGATACCGCAGAAGAGCACGCGGAGACCACCCGCGACCACGTCCGGCAGGACGCGGTCACGGGCGGCGTTCAGCTTCTCGGGCGTCAGGGGGCTCAGAGGATCGACCCCGGGGTGTACCCGGCGGCCTCCGGGTGCTGCTTGGCGATCTCCTCGATGCGGGAGACCACGGTGGCGACCTGGTCGCCCGCCGCGCCCGTGAAGGACAGCTTGTCGGCCATCAGCGCGTCGAGCTGCGCCCGGTCCAGCGGGATCCGCTCGTCGGCGGCCAGCTTGGCCAGCAGCTCGTTGCGCTCGGCACCCTGCTCGCGCATGGCGAGGGCGGAGGCCACCGCGTGCTCCTTGATGACCTCGTGGGCCACCTCGCGGCCCACACCGGCACGCACGGCACCCATCAGGACCTTGGTGGTGGCCAGGAAGGGGAGGTAGCGGTCGAGCTCGCGGGCGACGACCGCCGGGAAGGCGCCGAACTCGTCGAGGACGGTCAGGAAGGTCTCGAGCAGGCCGTCGAAGGCGAAGAACGCGTCGGGCAGGGCCACCCGGCGGACCACCGAGCAGGAGACGTCGCCCTCGTTCCACTGGTCGCCGGCCAGCTCGCCGGTCATCGAGGCGTAGCCGCGCAGGATGACCATCAGGCCGTTCACACGCTCGCAGGAGCGGGTGTTCATCTTGTGCGGCATTGCCGAGGAGCCGACCTGGCCCGGCTTGAAGCCCTCGGTGACCAGTTCGTGCCCGGCCATCAGGCGGATGGTCTTGGCGATCGAGGACGGGGCGGCGGCCAGCTGCACCAGCGCGGTCGTCACGTCGTAGTCGAGGGAGCGGGGGTAGACCTGGCCGACCGAGGTGAAGGCATGGGCGAAGCCGAGGTGGGCGGCGATCCGCTGCTCCAGGTCGGCCAGCTTGGCGGCGTCGCCGCCGAGCAGGTCCAGCATGTCCTGGGCGGTGCCGACCGGGCCCTTGATCCCGCGCAGCGGGTAGCGGCCCAGCAGGTCCTCCAGGCGGCCGTAGGCGACCAGGAGCTCGTCGGCGGCGGTCGCGAAGCGCTTGCCCAGGGTGGTGGCCTGCGCGGCGACGTTGTGGGACCGGCCGGCCATAACCAGCTCGGCGTACTCGCCGGAGAGCTTGCCCAGGCGGGCGAGGACGGCGACCGTGCGGTCCCGGGCCAGCTCCAGGGAGAGCCGGATCTGGAGCTGCTCGACGTTCTCGGTGAGGTCGCGGGAGGTCATGCCCTTGTGGACGTGCTCGTGTCCGGCGAGGGCGTTGAACTCCTCGATCCGGGCCTTCACATCGTGCCGGGTGACCTTCTCGCGCTCGGCGATGGAGGCGAGGTCGACCTGCTCGAGGACGCGCTCGTAGTCGGCCAGGGCGGCGTCCGGGACCTCGATGCCGAGGTCCTTCTGGGCGCGCAGCACGGCGAGCCAGAGCCGCCGCTCCAGGGTCACCTTGTACTCGGGGGACCACAGGACGGCGAGCTCCGGGGAAGCGTAGCGGCCGGCCAGGACATTGGGGATGCGGGGCTTGGCAGTCACGTAAAGGGATTCTACTGGCCGCAGGGCTGTGGGTTTACGCAGGTCCGGGGCCCCTCCCGGGTTGTGGGTTGCTACGAGAAGGGGAGCAGCTCCGGGCGCTTTGCCGGCCGGCCGTCGCCGGAGGAGCGCCCCGTCAGGCGGCGGCCTATCCACGGCAGCAGATGCTGCCGGGCGAACCGGAGATCTTCGGTCCGCCGGGCCGCCCAGCCCGCGGGCCGGCCGGGCGGCAGTTCGGCCCGCCAGTCCTCGGCCGGCGGCAGGCCGAGGGTCTGCCAGACGGCCTCCGCCACCCGGCGGTGCCCCTCACCGGTCAGGTGCAGCCGGTCGACGTCCCAGAGCCGCGGGTCGCCGAGCACCGGCGCCCCGTACAGGTCGACCACCAGGGCCCCGTGCCGGGCGGCGAGCTCCTCCACGACCACGAAGAGCTCCTCCATGCGCGGCCGGAAGCGTTCCATCACCGGGCCGTTGCGGCCCGGCGAGCGCATCAGGACCAGCTGCCGGCAGGACGGCGCCAGCCGTTCCACGGCCTCCTCGAGGTGACCCCGGACCCGCCCCATGTCCACCTTGGGGCGCAGCGCGTCGTTCAGCCCGCCGACCAGGGTGACCACATCGGCGCGCATCGCAGCAGCCGCACCGACCTGGTCCTCGACGATCTGCCCGATCAGCTTTCCGCGGACCGCGAGGTTGGCGTACCGGAAGCCGGGCTCCCGGGCCGCCAGCCGGGCGGCCAGCAGGTCGGCCCAGCCCCGGTAGGAGCCGTCCGGCAGTCCGTCGGACATGCCTTCGGTGAAGGAGTCGCCGACCGCGACGAAACTGGTGTAAGACGCATTCATCTCCATGGCGGAGCGATGTTACCGCGCAGTCGGCCACCCGTGGATCAGTGCGTCTTGCCGAACAGCTCGCGCAACACGTCCTCCATGGTCACCAGTCCGGCCATGGCCCCGTCCGCACCCAGCACCGCCGCCAGATGCGTCCGGCTGCGCCGCATCGCGGTCAGCACGTCGTCCAGCGGGGTGTCCGCCCGCACCTGGGCGATCGGGCGCAGCGCCGGCGGCGGGAACGGCTCGTCCCGGGCCGCCTCGTCCAGGGCGTCCTTGACGTGCAGGTATCCCAGGATCTTGCGCTGGTCGTCGACCACCGGGAAACGCGAGTACCCCGAGGACGCGGAGAGCCGTTCCAGCTGCTCGGGGGTGATGCCCAGCCGGGCCGTGACCACCTGCTCCGCCGGCAGCACCACATCCGTCACCGGCCGCCTGCCCAGCTCCAGCGCATCGTGCAGCCGCGCGCCGGCCCGGCCGTCGAGCAGCCCGGCCGCGCTGGAGTCCTTCACCATCCGCGCCAGCTCGTCGTCCGTGAAGGTCGCGGAGACCTCGTCCTTGACCTCCACCCGCAGCAGCCGCAGCAGGCCGTTGGCGAACGCGTTGATCGCGAAGATCACCGGCCGCAGCGCCCGGGTCAGCGTCACCAGCGGCGGACCCAGCACCATGGCTGTGCGCACCGGCTCGGCCAGCGCCACGTTCTTCGGCACCATCTCGCCGAACAGCATGTGCAGGTACGTTGCCAGGGCCAGCGCCACCACGAAGGAGATCGGGTGGGTGAGTCCGTGGGGGACACCGAGCAGGTCGAAGAGCGGGGTCAGCAGATGCGCGATGGCCGGCTCGGCCACCACGCCCAGCACCAGGGTGCACAGGGTGATGCCCAGCTGAGCCGCCGCCATCAGCCCCGACAGGTGCTCCAGGCCCCACAGCACGCTGCGGGCCCGCCGGTCGCCCCGCTCGGCGAACGGTTCGATCTGGCTGCGCCGGACCGAGATCAGCGCGAACTCCGCGCCGACGAAGAAGGCGTTGACGACCAGGGTCGCCAGGCCGATCAGCAACTGGACCGCGGTCATCGGGTCCCCTCCGCACCGTGCGTGCCGTCATGGCCCTCGCCCTCGGCCTCCGCGGGCGCGTGCAGCAGCACGCGTGCGGCCCGCCGCCCGCTGGCATCGACCACGTCAAGCTGCCAGCCGCCGAGCTCCAGGCTGTCGCCGACCGCCGGGATCCGGCCCAGCTCGGTCGCTATCAGCCCGGCCAGGGTTTCGTACGGGCCGTCCGGCACCCGCAGCCCGATCCGCTCCACCTGGTCGGTGCGCGCCGCGCCGACCGCCGAGTAGAGCCGGCGCCCGGCGGCGTCCGTGCCGGCCGGGGCCAGGTCGGAGGTCTCGTGCGGATCGTGCTCGTCCCGCACCTCGCCGACCACTTCCTCGACGATGTCCTCCAGGGTGGCCACCCCGGCCGTGCCGCCGTACTCGTCGATGACCACGGCCATGGTCTGCTTCCCGGACAGCCGGTCCAGTAGCCGGTCCACGGTCAGCGACTCCGGCACCAGCAGCGGTGCGCGCAGCAGGTGGGACACGGGATGGCGGTGCCGTTCGGCGGCGGGCAGCGCGAGCACGTCCTTGATGTGGACGGTGCCGACCACGGTGTCCAGGTTGTTCCGGTAGACCGGGAACCGGGACAGGCCGGTGGCCATGGTCGCGTTCGCCACGTCCTCGGCCGTGGTCTGCACGTCCAGGGCGGTCACCTGGACCCGGGGGGTCATCACGTTCTCCGCGGTCAGATCGGCCAGGTTCAGGGTCCGTACGAACAGCTCGGCGGTGTCCTTCTCGAGCGCGCCCGCTTTCGCCGAGTGCCGGGCCAGCGCGACCAGCTCCTGCGGGGTCCGCGCGGAGGCCAGCTCCTCGGCCGGCTCCAGGCCGAACCGGCGCACCATGTGGTTCGCGGTGGTGTTGAGGTGTCCGATCAGCGGCCGGAAGGCGCGGCTGAACACCCGCTGCATGGTGGCCACCCGCTTGGCGATGGCCAGCGGTGACGAGATCGCCCAGTTCTTGGGCACCAGCTCGCCGACGACCATCAGCACGACGGTCGACAGGACGGTGCCGAGGACCAGGGCGGTGGAGGAGGCGGCACCGGCGGACAGGCCCATGGCCTCGAACGGGCCCTTGAGGAGGGCGGCGATCGAGGGCTTGGAGATCATGCCGATGACCAGGCCGGTGACGGTGATGCCGAGCTGGGCGCCGGACAGCTGGAAGGTCAGGCTCCGGACGGCTGTCAGGGCACTGTCCGCCCCGCGCTCGCCGCGTTCCACGGCCCTCTCCAGATCGCTGCGCTCGACCGTGGTCAGCGAGAACTCGGCCGCGACGAACACGCCGCAGGCAAGGCAGAGCAGGAGCGCCACCAGGAGCAGAAGCACTTCGGTCATCGGTTCACCTCCATCCAATGATCATGCAGGAGGAGGAGTGGTGCGCGATGTCGGGTACTGGGAGGCTCGCCCATGGGCGGACGCTCACACCTTTCGTTCGAGTGTTCGGGTGCACTGCCGATCGCAGTGTCCCCACATGGTAAAGGACGGGCAAAGCGGCGGTGGAGCCGCGTCTCGCAGGACGGAACTCGGTGGCGTGCCCGCAGCCGGCCGTGCTTCGCTGCCGGCCATGATCGAGCCACAGATACGGACCGCAGACCCGGTCGATGCCGAAGACGTCCTCCGCTTCTGGAAGGAGGCGACCGAGGAAGGGTCCATCACGGACGACCTCGACGGCGTGACCGGCCTCATCGGCCGCGACCCCCAGGCGCTGATCCTCGCCGAGGCGGACGGCCGCATCGTCGGCTCCGTCATCGCCGGGTACGACGGCTGGCGCTGCTCCCTCTACCGGCTGGCCGTCCTGCCCTCGCACCGCCGCCTGGGCATCGCGACCCGTCTCCTCGACGCGGCCGAGCAGCGCTTCCGCGCGGTCGGCGGACGGCGCAGCGACGCGATGGTGCTGGAGGCCAACGAGCGGGCCCGGCAGACCTGGACCGCGGCCGGCTACCAGCGCCAGGACCGCTGGCGCCGCTGGGTGAAGCCCTTCCCCGACACCTTCTAAGCGGGCAGGTCTCCGAACTCGCGCCGGGCCGTGCCGATCACGCAGTACGAGGTGGGCAGCGCGGGTCCGCGCTCCGGCAGCCGGAAGGCCCGCCGCGAGGTGATCCGGAACCCGGCCGCCTCGATCGCGGCGGGCGCATCCCGCGCCGTGTGGCAGCCGCCGAACAGCCGCGGCCACACCGTCCGGTCCAGGGCCCGCTGGACGGTCGCCATGCCGCGCCCGGGAGCCACACCGTGCTCGAAGAACCGCAGCTCCGCGCCGGGCCGGAGCACCCGGTGCAGCTCGGCCAGCGCCCGCGGCAGGTCCCGTACGGTGCACAGCACCAGGGAGGCCACCGCCCCGTCGAAGGCCTCGCTCTTCACCGGGAGCGCCTCGGCGGCACCGGGCACCACGTCCACCGGGACCTCCGCGCGCAGCGCCGCCTCCGCCGCCAGCCGGCGCAGGGTGCGCTCGGGCTCCACCGCGACCACCTCGGAGACGGCCCGCGGGTAGTGGGCGAAGTTCAGGCCGTTGCCCGCGCCGATCTCGATGACCCAGCCGGACAGCCCCGCCAGCAGCTCCCGCCGCAGCTCCGCGATCCCGCCGCGGGTGTCGGCCTGCACGCTCACCCGGGCGTAGAACCGGGCGAAGAGCGGGTGGTGGACGGCATCCGGTGGCAACGGCCGGTTCGCTCGCAGGGGCATGGCACCGGACCTCCTCGAAGCGGACGGACTCCTGCCGTCAGTCTTCCCCGTGCCCGCGCCCACACCCCCCTAAAGCACCCCGCCGGCCTCGTCGTGGAACACCTGGGGCCAGTAGTGCCAGTCATCCTCGTCGTCGGTCGCCCGGCCGGGCACCGGGTCGACCGCCGCCAGCACGTCCACCATCGCGTCGGCCAGCTGGCCGTACAGGCCGTCCGTGAACCCGTGGACCTCCTCCAGAGCCTGCTCGCGCCGGTACAGCCACAGGGTGAACGCCAGGGTCGAAACATCGGAGTTGAGCGGGACCAGGCTGCCGTACCCGTGGTACCAGGCATGGACTGCGCCGGTCACGCCGTCGACGTAGACCGAGGTGTCCTCGACGAGCCCGCCGAGCGAGAACAGCGCCCGGGTGTTGGCACCCGGTATCTCCGGACCCTCCTCGGCGAACGGGGTCAGCAGCTCCTCCGGCCCGTCCAGGTAGAACATCCCGCCGTCCCTGGGCAGTCCAACGGCGGCCAGGAAACGGCGGGTCGGCTCGTGCACCAGCCCCGCCGGCAGCCGGGCGGGATCGACGCGGACCACCCCGTCGGCCCCGAACTCCTCCGCCAGCAGGGCCCCGGGCAGCTCCAGCCGCAGCCCGGCCCCCGGCCCCGCGATCAGTGACAGCGGGCGGATCACCGCGGAGAGCTCCCAGAACCGGGGTATGCCGCCCGGGCCCCAGTCCTCCTCGGCGAGAACCGACCGGAACACGGTCTCCGCCCGCGCCACCGCCGCCGGCCCCCACTGCCCGGCCAGCTCGGCGAACCGCCCCCGGAACGCCCCGAGATCCTCCACAGCGCCGAGCAGCCTGCCCAGCGCGGCCGGCGAGGGAGCCAGCTCCCGCAGCGTGCTGAGATCGGGCCGCTCCTCGTACAGCCACAGGCTGGACAGCCGCCCGGTGACCGGGTCCAGGACCACATGCTCCGCGTCCCAGTCCTGCACCCGCAGGTGCCCCACGGCCAGCCGGTCGGCCAGCCCCGGCTCGAGCAGAGCCGGATCCCCCTTGCCCTCCACCAGCCGGGCCACCGTCACGGCGGCCTCCACCGGCCCGAAGCGCATCAGATCGCTACTGCGTGGCAGTTCCCAGACCTGCACCTTGTCCGTCGCCGTGTCCGTCGCCATGTCCGTCGCCCCCTCCTCCGGCAGGTGTCCTTACCGTTCACCACCGTAGGAGAGGGCACTGACAACGCCCTCCTACGCCGGCCAGCGCCGCAGGAACTCCTCCGCCGACCAGCCGCCCCCCAGCACCGGAGCCAGCCACGAGCCCGCGCCCGCCCGGAACTCCGCCGGGGCCAGCGCACCCGCCCCGTCCGGTACGGCGCCCAGCAGCGGCACTCCCGAGACCGCCGGCAGGTCCGCCAGGTTGCAGCGGGAGGCCAGGTCCGGGGCGGCCGGCCAGCTGCCCACCACCACGCCCAGCGGTTCCAGCTCCCGTGCCCGCAGCGCTTCGGCGGTCAGCGCGGTCGAGTTCAGGGTGCCGAGCCCGGCCGGAGCCACCACCAGCACCGGCGCGCCCAGCAGCCGCGCCGCGTCGGCCAGGGTGTGCCCCGCCTCGTCGAACCGTACGAGCAGCCCGCCCGCGCCCTCGACCAGGACCAGGTCGTGCGAGGCGGCCAGCTTCTCGGCCGCCTCCGCGATCTCCTGCGGCCCCACCGGCGGCAGCCCGGAGCGCCGCGCGGCGGTGTCCGGGGCCAAGGGCTCCGGGTAGCGGACCAGTTCGACGGCGGTCAC
This sequence comes from Streptomyces sp. NPDC002054, assembly GCF_040296685.1. NCBI lineage: Bacteria > Bacillati > Actinomycetota > Actinomycetes > Kitasatosporales > Streptomycetaceae > Streptomyces > Streptomyces sp. NPDC002054. The sequence goes on along the minus strand of NZ_JBEOXT010000002.1, from coordinate 268,174 downwards.
CTCCGCGCCGGCCAGCCGCACCACCTCGGCGGCGTCCCCGGGCTCGCCCGCGGCCACGCCCGTCTGCGCGGGCTTGAGCACCGCCACCGAACGGCCCGCGGCCACGGCCAGGGCCGCAACCGCCGAGGTGACCACGGTCTTTCCGATCTCGGTGCCCGTGCCGGACACCACCACGACACCCATCTCAGCCCTCCCGCGCCGCGGCGCACACCGCACGGCAGATCCGGGCCAGATCCCGGTCCGAGGTCACAAACGGCGGCATCGTGTAGACGAGGTCGCGGAACGGGCGCAGCCACACGCCCTCCCGGACCGCCGCCGCCGTGGCAGCCGCCATGTTCACGTCGTGGTCCAGCTGGACCACGCCGATGGCGCCCAGCACCCGGACGTCCCGGACCCCCGGCACCTCGCGGGCCGGGGCCAGCCCCTCCGTAAGGCCCGTCTCGATCCGCTTCACCTCCTGCGCCCAGTCCTGGCCGACCAGCAGGTCGAGCGAGGCCAGGGCGACCGAGGCAGCCAGCGGATTGGCCATGAACGTCGGACCGTGCGCCAGCACCGGCACCTCGCCCTGCGAGATGCCGTCTGCCACCCGGGGGGTGCACAGCGTGGCGGCCATCGTCAGGTACCCGCCGGTCAGCGCCTTGCCCACGCACAGCACGTCCGGGGTGATCCCGGCGTGGTCCGCCGCGAACAGGGTGCCCGTCCGCCCGAATCCGGTCGCGATCTCGTCCAGCACGAACAGCAGCCCGTACTCGTCGCACAGTTCGCGCAGCACCCGCAGATAACCGGGGTTGTGGAAGCGCATCCCGCCCGCGTTCTGGACCACCGGCTCCACGATCACCGCGGCCAGTTCGCCGGCGTGCCGGGCGATCACCGTGCGCAGGTGCTCGACGTACCCCGGATCGACCGGCGCGTCGAAGCCGCCGGGCGGGGCGTCCGCGAAGACCTGCTGCGGCAGCGCCCCCGACCACATCTCGTGCATCCCGCCCTCGGGATCGCACACCGACATCGGCTGCCAGGTGTCCCCGTGATAGCCCCCGCGCCAGGTCAGCAGCCGGGTCTTGGCCGGCTGCCCCACCGAACGCCAGTACTGGAGGCACATCTTGATGCCGACCTCGACCGACACCGAACCGGAGTCGGAGAGGAAGACGTGCTCCAGTCCGGCCGGGGTGATCTCCACCAGCTTGGCGGCCAGCCGGACGGCGGGCTCGTGGGTGAGCCCGCCGAACATGACGTGGGACATCCGGCCCAGCTGCGCGGTCACGGCCTCGTTGAGCACCGGGTGGTTGTAGCCGTGGATGGCCGACCACCAGGAGGACATGCCGTCGACCAGCTCCTCCTGCCCGTGCACTGGGGCGGCCAGCCGCAGCCGGACCCCCGAGGCGGAGGCCACGACCATCGGCTCCTGCCGCCCCGGCATGGGCGCGTACGGATGCCAGACGTGCTGCCGGTCGAGCGCGAGGAGCTCCTCGGCCGGCAGCGGGCTGTGCTGGTCAGGCATTGGGCGCGAGCTCCGTTCCGGCGCCGCGCCGGCGCACTGCCACCAGGTCGGGACGCACCTCACCGGGCGCGGCCTGCGCCGGAGTTTCGGCCTGCGCCGGAGCCTCGGCCTGCTCCGGTGCATGCGCCGCCACGGGCGTCCGCTCGGCAGCCGGTGCGTGGGAGCCGCAGCCTCCGCAGCCGGAGCCGCAGCCCGCGTCGGCCGCCGCGTCGCCCGCGGAGGAGCCGCACACCGAGCCGCCGGAGCCGTGGGATCCGCAGCCGCCGCCGGCGGACGCCACGTCCGCGCGGTGCGCGGGCAGGGTCTGCTGGCCGGCGCCCTCGACCTCGAACCCGGCGTCCGCGATCATGTCCAGGTCGGCCTGGCCGGCCTGGCCCTCGCTGGTGAGGTAGTCGCCCAGGAAGATGGAGTTGGCCAGGTGCAGGGCGAGCGGCTGAAGGGTGCGCAGGTGCACCTCGCGTCCGCCGGCCAGCCGGACCTCGACATCGGGGCAGACGAATCGCACCATCGCGAGGATCCGCAGCGCGCGCTGCGGGGTGAGGTGCCACTCCTTGGCCAGCGGGGTGCCCTCGAACGGGATCAGGAAGTTCACCGGCACCGAGTCCGGGTCCAGCTCGCGCAGCGAGTAGACGACGTCGACCAGTTCCTCGTCGCTCTCGCCCATGCCCGCGATCAGGCCCGAGCAGGCCGACAGGCCGGCCGCGTGCGCCTTCTGGACGGTGTCCACCCGGTCCGCATAGGTGTGGGTGGTCGTGATCTCCCCGTACGTCGCCTCGGACGTGTTCAGGTTGTGGTTGTAGGCGTCCGCGCCCGCGTCCCGCAGCCGCTCCGCCTGGCCGTCCGAGAGCAGGCCGAGACAGGCGCACACCTCGATGCCCTCGTTCTGCTCCTTGATCGTCTCGATGGTCTTCGAGACCCGGTCCACGTCCCGGTCCGTCGGGCCGCGCCCGCTCGCCACCAGGCAGACCCGCTTCGCGCCGCCCGCGACACCCGCGGCGGCGGCCTTCGAGGCGTCCTCCGGCTTCAGCCAGGTGTACTTGAGGATCTCCGCCTTCGAGCCCAGCCGCTGGGAGCAGTAGGAGCAGTCTTCCGGGCACAGGCCCGACTTCAGGTTGACCAGGTAGTTCAGCTTGACCCGGCGCCCGAACCAGCGCCGGCGCACCTTGCCGGCCGCGGCCACTACGTCGAGCAGTTCGTCGTCGGAGGTCGCCAGCACGGCGAGCGCCTCTTCGCGGGTCGGCAGCTCACGCCGCAGCCCCTTGTCCACCAGGGTGTTCAGCAGGTCCATGGGCCCGATCCTGGACCACACCCCCACTCCCGGCCAAGGAGAGACCGTACAAGATGGCTTGAGATGAGTGTGTGTATCACCACACCAACCACACCGGTTGCCGGCGGCTAGGGTCGGGGAAGGTCTGTGGACAGCCGACAAAACGCGAGGACCAGCCAATGGACGTGTTCGCCTGGATCGACGACGAGGCCAGGACCCGGGAGCAGGCAGGGCTCGTACGCACCCTGCGCCCCCGCCCTGCCGACTCCGGTCTGCTGGACCTCGCGAGCAACGACTATCTGGGCCTGACCCGGCACCCCGAGACGATCCGCGGGGCGCGCGAGGCCGCCGGGCGCTGGGGCGCCGGAGCCACCGGTTCCCGGCTGGTCACCGGCACCACCGAGCTCCATGCCGAGCTGGAGCGGGAGCTCGCCACCTTCTGCGGGTTCGAGGCGGCCCTGGTGCTGTCCTCCGGGTACGCCGCCAATCTGGCCGCGGTCACCGCGCTGAGCGGCCGGGGCGCCCTGGTGGTCTCCGACGCCGGCAACCACGCGTCCATCGTGGACGGCTGCCGGCTCTCCCGTGCCGAGACCGCGGTGGTCCCGCACTCCGACCCGGACGCCGCCCGCAAGAGCCTGGCCGCGCGGGCGCCCGGCACCCGGGCCCTGCTGGTCAGCGATTCGGTCTTCTCGGTCGACGGCGACGCCGCCCCGCTGACCGGGTACGCCGCGGTCTGCCGCGAGGAGGGCGCGGCCCTGGTCGTGGACGATGCGCACGGCTTGGGCGTGCTGGGCGAGGGCGGCCGGGGCGCACTGCACGCGGTGGGCCTCGCCGGTGCGCCGGGCGTGGTCGCGACCCTGACCCTGTCCAAGTCGCTGGGCAGCCAGGGCGGCGCGGTGCTGGGCCCGGCCAGGGTGATCCGGCACCTGGTCAACACGGCCCGGACCTTCATCTTCGACACCGGCCTGGCGCCGGCCGCGGCCGGTGGCGCGCTGGCGGCGCTGCGGCTGCTGGCCCGCGAACCGGAACGTGCCGGGCAGGCCCGTGCGGTGGCCGCCGAGCTGTACGAGCGGCTGACCGCGTCCGGCCTGACCGCGGCCCGGCCGGACGCGGCCGTGGTGTCGGTGCGGGCCCCGTCGCCTTCGGCGGCACTGCGCTGGGCCGCCGACTGTCGCGAGGCAGGACTGTCCGTGGGGTGCTTCCGGCCGCCGTCCGTGCCGGACGGCATTTCCCGGCTGCGGCTGACCGCTCGGGCCGATCTCACGGGGGACGAGATCTCCCGGGCTGTGGAAACGATCCTGCGGACCGCTCCGGCCGGTGCCACGGACCTGGGGGAGACGCTCTAGCGGGCTAGCGGGCGTCCGCCCGGACAGTGGCGAGGAAGCCGGTCCAGGCCGGCCCGGAGAAGAGCACGACCGGGCCGTCCGTCCGCTTGGAGTCGCGGACGGCCAGCAGGCCGCCGTCGAGGCCGGCTGCTTCCACGCAGTTGTTCATTCCGGTGCTGCGGCTGCTCCGCCGCCACCGCGCGCTGTTCGGAAGTCCGCTGGTGCGGCAGGGGGTTGCGGACACGGGGGGTGCCTCCTTACGCGTCGTCAGCGATCACGCTGATCAGATCCGACGAGTCCTGGGGCGGGAGGGCGTGCGCCTGGATGGTGCGGAATGCGGCGCTGTACGCGTCAAGGTCTTCCTTCCGCTCCAGATAGAGGCTACTCGTCAAATGGTCGAGTACCACCACATCCAGATCGGCGATGTTCGGAAATGAGAAAATTACGAACGGTCCGGTCAGGCCGAGATGACCCCCCACACTGAACGGCAATACCTGGAGCTTTACTTGGGGCAGCCGCGCCACCGCCGCCAGGTGCCGCAGCTGCTCGGTCATCACCCCCGGCCCGCCGATCTGCCGCCGCAGCACCGCCTCGTCCAGCACTGCGCTCAGCTCCAGCGGCGGATCCGCCCGGAGCACCGACTGCCGGGCCAGCCGTACGTCGACCAGCGCGTCCACCTTCGGCTCCGGCAGCCCGCCGAGCGCCGCCCGGGTCACCGCCTTCGCGTACGCGGCGGTCTGCAGCAGCCCCGGCACCACCGACAGTTCCACGGTCCGGGCGGACCGCGCTCCCGCCTCCAGGCTGATGAAGTCCCGGTACTCCTGCGGCAGCAGCCCCCGGTAGTCGTGCCACCACTCACGGCCGCGCCCGTTCTCCCGGCCGCCGGCCGGCCCGGCGGCCGAGGCCGACAGCGCCTCCAGCAGTGCGCGCTGCTGGGCGCCCACCCCTCCGTACGCGTCCAGCAGCAGCCGGACATCCTCCGGTTTCACGCCACTGCGGCCGGTCTCGATACGGCTGATTTTCGACTGGTGCCATCCCACGATCCGGGCGGCCTCACCACTGGTGAGCCCGGACCGGTCGCGCAATGCACGCAGTTCCTCGCCGAGCTTCCGCCGGCGCACCGCGGGGCCGTGCTGCATACCCGCCTCCCCTTCCACCGGCACAGCTCGCACCAGTCTGCCGTCCAAATACGCTCTCTCGTAGCAGAGTTCACCGCTTTGAGCGACAGATATATGCATATCTTGGGGAACAGCGGCAGGGGTCCCGCGAACAGTGGCAGTCTGGCGCGAAGCACAGATCCGGGGCGAATCCGCCCCGGTGGGAAAGGGACAGCGCGCCATGGCAGACCACCAGGAAGCATCCGTCACTCTGCCGAGCGATCCCGCCTCGGTGTCCGCCGCCCGCCGCTATGTCGCGGACGTGCTCAGCGAATGGGGCCTGCCGGAGGAGCATGTCACGGCCGACACCGTCCGGCTGATCGTTTCCGAACTCGCCACCAACGCCGTCCAGCACACCTTCGGCCGGTCGCCCACCTTCACGGTGGACGTCCGGCTGGAACGCGAGGAGCTGCTGCGGGTCGGGGTGACCGACAGCCACCCGCGCTGGCCCAAACGGCTCCCGGCCGCCGTCCAGCAGGACAACGGCCGGGGCATGGTGATCATCCGCTGGCTCGCCGCGGAATCGGGCGGCCGGCTGTCGGTCACCCCGACGGCCGAGGGCGGCAAGACGGTATGGATCGCCCTGCCCTGGAGCATTGGCGCCACCGCGGAATCCCAACCCTGCTGACCGCCGGCGCCCGGCCCGCCCGTACGCTCAGGCCGACCCGCGCTCCGCCGCACTGCGCTCGATGCACAATTCGTTGCCCTCCGGGTCCGCCAGGACCACCCAGCCCAGGCCGTCCGCGGTGCGCCGGTCGTCGAGGAGCCGGGCGCCGAGGGCCAGCAGCCGCTCCACCTCCTGGTCGCGGGTCCCGTCGGTGGGCTGGATGTCCAGGTGTACCCGGTTCTTGGCGGTCTTTCCCTCCGGCACCCGGATGAACAGCAGCCCCGGCACGCCGGGCTGCCCCGGCTCGAGCAGCACGTCCTCGTCGCCCTCCTTCGCCGAGCTCTCCATGGCGTAGCCGGTGACGGCCGCCCAGAACCGGGCCACCGCATAGGGCTCGAGGGCGTCGAAGGTGATGTGCCGGACGGGGTTGAGGTACACGGATCTCCTCGGACGGTGCTGGCCTGGTACGGGATCTGGCGCCGGGTCAGCGTACTCGGCCGTAGCTGACGTTGTCGGTCCAGATCTTCTCCAGCCGGACCCTGCCGCCGGGCTTGGGGGAGTGCCAGATCATGTCGTCGCCGGCGTATACGCCCACGTGGTAGACCCGTCCCCGGAACCGGAAGAAGACCAGGTCGCCCGCCAGCCGGGAGCCAGCGATTATCCGCTTCGTACGGCGGTACTGCTGGGCCGCGGTCCGCGGCAGCTTCTTGCCTGCTCGTTTGTACGAATACTGGGTCAGCCCCGAGCAGTCGAAGCTGTTCGGACCCTTGGCGCCCCACTGATAGGGCGCGCCCTGTTTGGAGGCGGCCACCCGGAGCGCTTCCCAGGCATGTGCCGTCGCGGCCTGGGCGGGCGGAGCGGCGCCCGGGGCGAGCATGGTGCCGCCGGCCACCGCGAAGGTGAGCACGGCGGTCACCCCAGCACGTCCCAGGGGGGACGGAACTGCATTCTTGAACGTGGACATCGGAACCCTTCGGTCGGGCCCGCCGGGAGGGCGGGTCTCCTGCTGGAGGGAGATCCTGGCCTAGGAATTGCCGGATTCAGGACTTTTGTTGGGCGTGTGCGCCATCATCACTTATGTGGCCCTTACGGCGTGTTGCGTGCGCCGCGCCTGCGACACTCCCGTGATCCGCCGCCCGACCAGCGGCGTTGTGCAAGCGGGGATCGGACCCCGGGCGGCAAGTCCGGGTTCGATTCCGTCCGTTCCCCCGCTGCTCCGAACGGGCGACGGCGCGGCGTGACGCCAAGTCCCGGAATGTGTACGGTCCGTATCCGGAATAGGCCACGTTGCGCCGTATACGGAGTGCCGCCCGGGGGTGGTGCAGGCCGCTGAACCGGGTGCTCGCCTGAAACGTGCGTTAACGCGACGGAAAAGCGGGGGTCCTAGCGTAAGCCGCCTGGATCCCGCAGGGCGTGTGGTGATCATGTCCATGAGACTGGGTGATACGGGTGCACTTGACACCGCACGAGCAGGAGAGACTGCTCATCCACGTGGCGGCCGACGTCGCCGAGAAGCGCAGGGCGCGCGGGGTGCTGCTCAACCACCCCGAGGCGATCGCCCTGATCACCTCGCACATCCTCGAAGGCGCCCGCGACGGGCGGACCGTGGCCGAGCTGATGGCCTCCGGCCGCACCGTCCTGACCCGCGACCAGGTCATGGACGGCATCCCCGAGATGCTCCACGACGTCCAGGTCGAGGCGACCTTCCCGGACGGGACCAAACTCGTCACCGTCCACGACCCGATCGTCTGAGCGCGAGGGGAACAACCGCATGATTCCCGGTGAGATCCAGTACGGGAACGGCCCGGTCGTCCTCAACGAAGGCCGCCCCGTCACCCGTCTGACCGTACTCAACGCCGCCGACCGGCCCGTCCAGGTCGGCTCCCACTACCACTTCGCCGAGGTCAACCCCGGCCTCGACTTCGACCGGTCCGCCGCACACGGCCTGCGCCTCAACATCGCCGCCGGCACCGCCGTCCGCTTCGAGCCCGGCATCCCGGTCGCCGTGGAACTCGTCCCGCTGGCCGGCCTGCGCACCGTACCGGGCCTGCGCGGGGAGACCGGAGGGCCGCTCGATGGCTGAGCTCTCCCGCCCGGCGTACGCCGATCTGTTCGGCCCCACGGTCGGAGACCGGATCCGGCTCGCCGACACCGACCTCCTCGTGGAGATCGAGCAGGACCTCTCCGGCGGCCCCGGCCGGGCCGGGGACGAGGCCGTGTTCGGCGGCGGCAAGGTGATCCGCGAGTCCATGGGCCAGGCCCGCACCACCCGCGCCGAGGGCGCCGCCGACACCGTGATCACCGGCGCCGTGGTGCTCGACCACTGGGGCATCGTCAAGGCCGACATCGCCCTGCGCGACGGCCGGATCGCCGGCATCGGCAAGGCCGGCAACCCGGAGACGATGGATGGGGTGGCGCCCGAGCTGGTGATCGGGCCGGAGACCGAAGTGATCTCCGGGAACGGGAAGATCCTCACCGCCGGGGCCATCGACGCCCATGTGCACTTCATCTCCCCGACCATCCTCGACGAGGCCCTCGCCTCCGGGATCACCACCCTGGTCGGCGGCGGAACCGGGCCCGCCGAGGGCACCAAGGCCACCACCATCACCCCCGGACCCTGGCACCTCGCCCGGATGTTCGCCGCCCTGGAGTCCCACCCCGTCAACATCGGCCTGCTCGGCAAGGGCAACACCACCTCCCGCAAGGCCATGTACTCCCAACTGCGCGGCGGAGCCCTCGGGTTCAAAATCCACGAGGACTGGGGGGCCACCCCCGCCGTCATCAGCGCCTGCCTGGACGTCTGCGAGCAGACCGGCGCCCAGCTCGCCGTCCACACCGACACCCTCAACGAGGCCGGATTCGTCGGCGACACCCTCGCGGCCATCGCCGGCCGCACCATCCACGCCTACCACACCGAAGGCGCGGGCGGCGGGCACGCACCCGATATCATCAGCGTGGTCTCCGAGCCGCACGTGCTGCCCAGCTCCACCAACCCCACCCGCCCGCACACCCTCAACACCGTCGAGGAACACCTCGACATGCTGATGGTCTGCCACCACCTCAACCCGGCCGTCCCCGAGGACCTCGCCTTCGCCGAGTCCCGGATCCGGCCCACCACCATCGCGGCCGAGGACATCCTGCACGACCTCGGCGCCATCTCGATCATCTCTTCCGACTCCCAGGCCATGGGCCGGGTGGGCGAGGTCATCCTGCGGACCTGGCAGACCGCCCACGTGATGAAGAAGCGGCGCGGCGCCCTGCCCGGCGACGGACCGGCCGACAACCACCGGGCCCGCCGCTACATCGCCAAGTACACGATCAACCCGGCCGTGGCCCAAGGCCTTTCCCGCGAGATCGGTTCCGTCGAAACCGGCAAACTCGCCGACCTCGTGCTGTGGGACCCCGCCTTCTTCGGCGTCAAACCCCAACTGGTCATCAAGGGCGGGCAGATCGCCTACGCGCAGATGGGCGACGCCAACGCCTCCATCCCCACCCCCCAACCCGTTCTGCCGCGGCCCATGTTCGGCAGCCACGGCCGGGCCCCCGCCCTCAACTCGGTCAACTTCACCGCCCAGTCCGCCCTCGACGACCACCTGCCCGAACGGCTCGGCCTGGGCAAGGAGTTCCTCGCCATCGACAGCACCCGCAAGGTGACCAAGGCCGACATGCGCAACAACGACGCCATGCCCCGGGTCGAGGTCGACGCCGACACCTTCACCGTGACCATCGACGGCGAAGCCGTGGAACCCGCCCCCGCCGCGGAACTTCCCATGGCCCAGCGCTACTTCCTCTTCTGATGGCAGGCCTACGATGAGCCGCGCAGCCCTCCTGGTGCTGGCCGACGGCCGCTTCCCGGCCGGCGGGCACGCCCACTCCGGCGGGGCCGAGGCCGCCGTCAAGGCCGGCCGGATCCACGACGCGGCCACCCTGGAGGAGTTCTGCCGGGGCCGGCTGCACACCGCCGGACTGGTTGCGGCGGCCCTTGCCGCAGCCGCCGCCCTCGGCCTGGACTCGGCCGGCCTCGACGCCGCCGCCGACGCCCGCACCCCCTCACCCGCGCTGCGCCTGGCCGCCCGCAAACTCGGCCGGCAGCTGCTGCGCGCCGCCCGGGCCACCTGGCCCGCCGCCGAACTGGATGCCCTGGCCGCCGCCTTCCCGCGCGGCGCCCACCAGCCCGTGGTCCTCGGCGTCACCGCCCGCGCGGCCGGTCTGGCCCCGCTCGACGCCGCCCACATCGCCGCGTACGAGGCCGTCGGCGGCCCGGCCACCGCCACCGTACGACTGCTGGGCCTGGACCCCTTCGAGGCCAGCGGGGTACTCGCCCGGCTCGCCCCCGACCTCGACACCGTCGCCGGCCGGGCAGCCGAGGCCGCCCACACGGCCCGCCGGGACGGCCCGCACACGCTGCCCGCGGCCTCCTCGCCCCTCCTCGACATCGCGGCAGAGGCCCATGCCAACTGGCCGGTACGCCTCTTCGCCTCCTGACCCACGCCACCCACGCCACCCCCGCACCCCCTTCAGGGAGTACGCATGCACCTCGACCACGCCGTGACCTTCCCGCACCGGCACACCCACAGCGCCGCACCCCTGCGGCCGGACGGATCCCGGCGCGCCCTGCGCATCGGACTCGGCGGACCCGTCGGCTCCGGCAAGACCGCCACCGTCGCCGCGCTCTGCCGGGAACTGCGCACCACCTACTCGATGGCCGTGGTCACCAACGACATCTACACCCGCGAGGACGCCGAGTTCCTGCTCCGCGAGGCCGTCCTGCCGCCCGAGCGGATCACCGCCGTGGAGACCGGCGCCTGCCCGCACACCGCCATCCGCGACGACATCTCCGCCAACCTGGAGGCCGTGGAGGAACTGGAGGAGTCCCTCGACCTGCTGGACCTGATCCTGGTGGAATCCGGCGGGGACAACCTCACCGCCACCTTCTCCCGCGGCCTGGTCGACGCCCAGATCTTCGTCATCGACGTGGCCGGCGGGGACGACATCCCCCGCAAGGGCGGCCCGGGCGTCACCACCGCCGACCTGCTGGTGGTCAACAAGACCGACCTCGCCCCCCACGTCGGCTCCGACCTGGACCGGATGGCCCGCGACGCCGCCGAACAGCGGGCCGGACTCCCCGTCACCTTCCAGTCCCTGCGCACCCCGGAAGGCATCGGCCCGGTGGCCGCCTGGGTCCGCGAGCAGGTCGCCGCCTGGGTGTCCCGGTGAGCACAGCGGCCCGGACCCCCCGCCAGCGCGGCGGCCGGGCGCTGCGCGCCACCGCCCGCCTCACGGCCCGGGCCGACGGCCGGGGCGGCACCGCCCTGCCGGTGCTGGCCGGGGAGGGGCCGCTGGCCCTGCGCCGCACCCGGGGGAACGGCACCGAAGCCGGGGTCACCCTGGTCGGCGCGATGAGCGCACCGCTCGGCGGGGACCACCTCACCCTGCGGGCCACCGCCGGGCCGGGCACCCGGCTGGCCGTCGGCTCGGCCGCCGCCACCCTCGCCCTGCCCGGCCCGGCCGGCGAACCCGCCCGGTACGACGTACACCTGACCCTGGACGGGGACGCCGCGGTGCGCTGGCTGCCCGAGCCGCTCGTCTCGGTGCGCGGCAGCGACCTGCGGGTGTCCACCCGGGCCGAACTCGCCCCGGGCGCCCGGCTGGTGCTCCGCGAGGAACAGATCCTGGGCCGCACCGGCGAGGCCCCCGGGCGGCTGCGCAGCCGGCTGACCGTGTTGTGCGACGGCCGCCCGCTGCTGGACCAGGAGACCGCCGGCGGGCCGGGCGCACCCGCCGGCTGGGACGGCCCCGCAGGCCTCGCCGGCCACCGCGCCCTGGGCCAACTCCTGGTCGTGGACCCGGCCTTCGAGACTGTTCCGGCCACGGCCCGGATGCTAGGGGAACTGGCCGCCGCCACCCCGCTCGCCGGGCCCGCCGTCCTGGTCACCGCACTTGCCCCGGACGGGCTCCGGCTGCGTGAACTCCTCGACGAGGCCTGCCGTCTGTACGCCTGGTAGCCCTACTCCGTTCAGCGGTACACCACTCTCCGGTTATCGGCTTGGCAAAGAACAAGGCCCAGCTCTGTTGCCACGACCTGCGCAGACGAAAGGATCCCCCTGACCGCGAACCGAGCCGCCCTGGGCGGCACCTGACGCAGGGGGAACAACCACGTGATACGCACCGCGGCGCTGGGGAGCGCCGCCACTCTCACCGCAGGCATGCTGGGCGCCGGCCTGCTGCTCGCCCCGCCCGCCGGCGCGGACAGCCGCTCCTACGCCGTTTCGGAAGCCGTGGGCGTGCAGATCGCCGCCGCCCGGGCGGAGCGCGCCGGCATCGACTGGAAGGACTGTCCGGCCGACTGGGGCCTGGAGAAGCCGATCCAGTGCGGCTGGGTGAAGGTCCCGCTCGACTACGCCAAGCCCTTCGGCCGGCAGATCGAGATCGCCGTCGACCGGATCGGCAACACCGGCACCAAGGAGGAGCGCCAGGGCGCGCTCGTCTACAACCCGGGCGGCCCCGGCGGCTCCGGTATGCGCTTCCCGCGCCGGGTCACGACCAAGAACCCGCTGTGGACCAACGCCTCCAAGGCCTACGACTTCGTCGGGTTCGACCCGCGCGGCGTCGGGCACTCCGCGCCGATCTCCTGCATCGACCCGCAGGAGTTCGTCAAGGCCCCCAAGGCCGACCCGGTTCCCGACAGCGAGGCCGACAAGCGCGCCCAGCGCAAGCTCGCCGCCGAGTACGCGGACGGCTGCAAGGAGCGCAGCGGCTGGATGCTGCCGCATATGACCACCGCGAACACCGCCCGCGACCTGGACGTGGTCCGGGCCGGCCTGGGCGAGAAGAAGCTCAACTTCCTCGGCGTCTCCTACGGCACCTACATCGGCGGGGTCTACGCGACCCTGTTCCCGGACCACGTCCGCCGCATGATCGTGGACAGCGTGGTCAACCCGTCGAAGGAGAAGATCTGGTACGAGGCCAACCTCGACCAGGACGTCGCCTTCCAGATGCGCTGGGACGACTGGAAGGCCTGGGTCGCCAAGAACGACGCCAGCTTCCACATCGGCGACACCCCGGAGAAGGTGGAGGCGAAGTGGCGTGAGCTGCGTGCCGCCGCCAAGGCGAACCCGATCGGCGGGAAGGTCGGACCGGCCGAGCTGATCGGCTTCTTCCAGGGCGCCCCGTACTACGACTCCTCCTGGGTGCCCGTCGCCCAGACCTGGAGCGACTACCTGGCCGGCGACACCCAGGCGCTGGTCGACGCGGCAGCCCCGGACATGACCGACACCGTGGGCAACGCGGCCTCGGAGAACGGCAACGCCGTCTACACGGCCGTGGAGTGCACCGACGCCAAGTGGCCGACCAGCTGGAAGAAGTGGGACCGGGACAACACCCGGCTGCACCAGGAATACCCCTTCCTGACCTGGTCCAACGCCTGGATGAACTACCCGTGCGCGGTGTGGAAGTCCAAGCAGCACAAGCCGGTCGAGGTGGGTGCCGAGCGCGGGCTGCCGCCGGTGCTGATCGTCCAGGCCGAGCGGGACGCGGCCACCCCCTACGAGGGTGCGAAGGAGCTCCAGCGCCGGCTGGCCGGTTCTCGCCTGATCACCGAGGAGGGCGCGGGCTCGCACGGGGTCACCGGTCTGAAGAACCCCTGTGTCAACGACCGGGTGGACCGCTACCTGCTGACCGGCAAGGTCGACGCCTATGACGTGACCTGCGCCCCGCACGCCGGCCCCGTGGCGCCGGCTCCGGCCGCCGCCAAGGCCAAGGGTGCGGTGCCGGCGCCGTCGGCGCTGCCGCAGCTCGAGGACCTGCCGGCCGTCCGGTAACCCTTCAGGTTCCGCAAGCGGGAGAAGGCCTAGCGCGAGGTGCGCCGGGCCTTCTTCCGTGCCGCCTCCGCCTCGGCCTTGACCTCGCCGGCGTACCGGTCGACGTATTCCTGGCCGGACAGAGCGTGGATCTTGTACATGATCTCGTCGGTGACGGCCCGCAGTACGGCCTTCTCGCCCTCCAGGCCGGCGTACCGGGAGAAGTCCAGCGGCCGGCCGAACCGGATGGTGACCCGGCGGATCTTGGGGACCACCTGTCCGGGCGGCTGGATCTCGAAGGTGCCCACCATCGCGCACGGGATCACCGGCACCCCGGCGCCCAGCGCCATCGCGGCCACCCCCACCTTGCCCTTGTACAGCCGCCCGTCGTGGGAACGGGTGCCCTCCGGGTAGATCCCGAGCAGCTCGCCCCGGGCCAGCACCCCCAGTCCCTCGCGGATCGCGGCCCGGCCGGCCTCCTTGCCGGAGCGGTCCACCGGGATCTGCCCGGCGCTGCGGAAGAAGGCGGCGGTCAGCCGCCCCTTCGGGCCCTTGCCGGTGAAGTACTCCGCCTTCGCCAGGAAAGTGATCCTCCGCTTGAGGATCGCGGGCATCAGGAAATGGTCGGAGAACGACAGGTGGTTCCCGGCGACGATGGCCGCGCCGTCCGCCGGAATGTTCTCCAGCCCCTCGATCCGGGGCCGGAACAGCAGCCGTAGCAGTGGGCCGAGCAGGACATGCTTGAGCACGTGGTAGAACACCGGGCTTTTCCCTTCTACCGGGCAGGAAAATCAGTGTGACGGACCCGGTGCCAGATGGGCATGGCGAACCAGAATCCGCCCAGCCAGACCAGGATGAAGCCGGCGAGAACTCCGGCGAGGGACAGTCCCACGACCAGGTTGAGGACGAGCAGGACGGCCGCCGACAGGGCCAGCATCAGCAGCAACACCCCCCACAGGGCGAGCCGCCCGGCGATCCGCACCAGACATTCCTTGTCCATGGACTCGCACAGCCGGTGCAGCGGGGTCGGGGCCGTCAGCAGTCCGACCGAGCCGAAGGCCAGCACCAGCGAGGTGACGTAGATGGTGCGGTCGGCGGTCTGGAACGAGGCGAACCGCGGCGTCACCGCCACCGCCATCAGGAAGCCGAGCAGGAACTGCACCGCTGTCTGGGCGATGCGGACCTCCTGCAGGATCTCCGCGTAGGCCTGGCAGGCCCGACTGTCGTCATCGCCGTTGGCCATGATTCCTCCAGGCACGCACCGGGGTCGTCACACGGACTTCGTGTTACCCCTAGTACGGATGGCGTTGCCTGGAGTTCATCCGTCCGCCAACGGGAATCGGCCAATTGTGCGAGACGGGTCAGCCGCTGCGGGAGGCTGCCATGCCGGCCGTGAGCAGTCCCAGGACCACCCAGCCGAACCACAGCCAGCCGTTGCTGCCCAGCGCCACCGAATACGCGGCGACGGCCACCAGAGCGGCGAAGGTCACCACGGCCATCGCCTTAACGGATCCGGTCATGCCCCATGGTGGCGCCTGGAGGCGGTCCTCCGCTACTGGCCACGCGCTTGGAGCGAGGCCAGATACGCGTTGTAGGCCTCGAGCTCCTTGTCGCCGTCCCGGTCCGCCGCCCGGTCGGCGCGCTTCGCGGCCCGCTGCTCCGAGTGGTACCACTGGTAGACCAGGGCGATCAGCACCAGCACCGAGGGGATCTCGCTGAACGCCCAGGCGATGCCGCCGGCCCACTGCTGGTCGTCGAGGGCGTCGATGCCGAGCGAGGCCGGCGGATGGGCGTACGTACCGATCATCGGCTCGCTGGCCATCATCAGGGCGATGCCGAAGAAGGCGTGGAAGGGCATCCCCGCGAAGAGCTCCAGCATCCGCATCACATAGCCGGGGCGGTGCGGGCCCGGGTCCACGCCCATGATCGGCCAGAAGAAGACCAGGCCGACGGCGAGGAAGTGCAGCATCATCGCGATGTGGCCCGTCCGGCTGCCCATGAGGAAGTCGAAGAGCGGGGTGAAGTACAGGGCGTAGAGGCTGGCGATGAACATCGGGATGGTGAACGCCGGGTGGGTGACGATCCGCATGTACCGGCTGTGCAGCAGCGCCAGCAGCAGCTCGCGGGGTCCCTTGTGGCCGCGGGGGGCCGGCGGCAGCGCCCGCAGGGCGAGGGTCATGGGGGCGCCGAGCAGCAGCAGGATCGGCGAGATCATGCTGATGATCATGTGCTGGACCATGTGCACGCTGAACATGACCATGCCGTAGTCGTTCAGCCGGGTGCACATCACCAGCGCGATGCTCAGGACGCCTGCGGTGAACGCGATGGTCCGCCCCACCGACCAGGCGTCGCCCCGGCGGCGCAGCCGGAAGACCCCCCAGCCGTAGAGCGCGAGCACCGCCAGGCAGCCGAACAGGAAGAAGGCGTCGAAGGAGAACTCCAGCCCGCGCCCGAGAGTGAACGGCGGCAGGTCCATCTCCATGTCCATGCCGTGCCCGCTGTGGTCCATCTGTTCACTCCCTTGACTGTGGCGCCCCACCACAGTAGTGCCGCCCCCGGCCGCACCTGCGGCCGGGGGCGGCATCGGGACATCAGAGGACGTTCTGGGCCTCGGCGTACCGCTCGGCCGGCACCGTCTTCAGGGTCTGGACCGCCTCACCGAGCGGCACCATCACGATGTCCGTGCCGCGCAGGGCGGTCAGCATGCCGAACTCGCCCCGGTGTGCGGCCTCCACCGCGTGCCAGCCGAACCGGGTGGCGAGCACCCGGTCGTAGGCGGTGGGGGTGCCGCCGCGCTGGACGTGGCCCAGGATGACCGGACGGGCCTCCTTGCCGAGCCGGGCCTCCAGCTCGACCGCCAGCCGGTTGCCGATGCCGGCGAACCGCTCGTGGCCGTAGATGTCCTTGCCGCCGTCCTCGAACTCCATCGAGCCCTCGCGCGGCTTGGCACCCTCGGCGACCACCACGATGGCGAAGCGCTTGCCGGCCGAGAAGCGCTCGCCGACGATCCGGGTCAGCTCCTCGATGTCGAAGGGGCGCTCGGGCACGACGATGGCGTGCGCGCCGGCGGCCATGCCGGAGTGCAGGGCGATCCAGCCGGTGTGCCGGCCCATCACCTCGACCACCATCACCCGCTGGTGCGATTCGGCGGTGGTCTTCAGCCGGTCCAGGGCCTCGGTGGCCACGCCCACGGCCGTGTCGAAACCGAAGGTGACATCGGTGGAGGCGATGTCGTTGTCGATGGTCTTCGGGACGCCGACGATCGGCAGCCCGCCCTGGGAGAGCAGGTGGGCGGCCTTCAGGGTGCCCTCGCCGCCGATCGGGATGATGGCGTCCAGGCCCAGGTCGGCGACATGTCCGCGGGCCCGCTCGACCCCGTCCCGCAGATGGGCGGGCTGCACCCGGGAGGAGCCGAGGATGGTGCCGCCCGCGGCCAGGATGCCGGAGACGGAGTCCAGGTCCAGCTTGCGGTAGTCGGCCTCCAGCAGGCCCTTCCAGCCGTCGTGGAAGCCGATGACCTCGTCGCCGTGGTCGACGACGGCGCGGTGCACGACGGAACGGATGACGGCGTTGAGGCCGGGGCAGTCGCCTCCGGAAGTGAGCACACCAATGCGCATGGCAGGAAGAACCTCTGCAACGTGGGCCGACGACCGGACCACGTCGTCCGGTTGGAACTACCTGTCACCCTACAAGCGGATGGGCGGTGGGCTGAACCATCGTCCACAGGCCGGTCGTATCCGTCGTACGAAATGACACCGGCCCGGCCCCCACAGGGGACCGGGCCGGTGCTCAGACGCGCTGGGTCACGCTCAGGCGGGCTGGGTGGCAGCCGCAATACGCTCGGCGCGCAGCGCCTCGTACCACCGGTCGTCGATCGGCGGCAGCGCGTTCACATCGAGGGCCAGCTTCAGCAGCAGGTCCGCGATCTGCGGGTTGCGGGCCATCACCGGGCCGTGCATGTAGGTGCCGAACACGGTGTCGTTGTACGCGCCTTCGGTGCCGTCCCCGGTGCCGTTGCCGCGGCCCAGCCGGGTCCGGGCGAAGGGCCGTGCGGTCGGGCCCAGGTGCGTCACGCCCTGGTGGTTCTCGAACCCGGTCAGCTGGGGCAGGTTCAGGCGCGGGTCGATGTCGGCGAGGACGTCGCCGACGCACCGCTCGCCCTCGCCGCGCACGGTCACCACGTCCAGCAGGCCGAGGCCCGCCTGGCGCTCGCCCATGTCGTTGACGAACTCCTGGCCGAGGATCTGGTACCCGGCGCAGACCGAGAAGACGATCGCCCCGTTCGACACGGCGCGCTCCAGGCCGCCGTCCCGCAGCAGCCGCTCCGCGGCCAGCCGCTGCGGCCGGTCCTCGCCGCCGCCGATCAGGTAGATGTCCCCGGAGGTGGGGATCGGCTGGTCGCTGCGGACGTCCAGGCGCTGGACGTCCAGGCCGCGCTGGCGGGCCCGGCGCTCCACGACCAGGGCGTTGCCCTGGTCTCCGTACGTGCTCAGCAGGTCCGGGTAGACCCACACCAGACGCAGGCTGTTGTCGCTCATGCTGTTGTCCTTATGGATGGGTACTAGTTGCCGACGCGGCGGCGCACGTCCTGGAAGGCGGTGTAGTTGGCGATCAGCTCGATCTGCCCGGGCGGCGCCAGCTGCACGGCCTCGTCGAGGGTCTCGCAGACCCGGAAGTCCAGGCCGGCGACCTCCAGGCGGACCGCCAGGTCCAGCTTGCGGTCACCGATCACAAAGATCGGGTGCCCGGCCAGCCGCGGGTAGTCCACGTCCCACAGCCAGGAGGTGTCGGTGCCGTCGGCGCCGCGCGCGTTGACCGAGAGGATCACCGGCGTGGGCGGCGGATCGATCAGGGAAAACGTTTCGAGCCAGCCCGCCGGGTTCTTCGCGAGCAGCAGCCGCAGCTGCCGGTTCTGGAAGGTCACCACGTCGTACCGGCCGGCCACCGCCTGCACCTGGTACATGCGCTCCAGCGCGACCTGCGGCGGCACACCGAACACGGCGGCCACGGCCGCCGAGGTCGCGGCGTTCGCCTTGTTGGCGCGGCCGGGCAGCTGGAGGTGGATCGGCCAGGCGCTGCCGTGCGGGTCGAGCACATGGTCGCCGGAGAGCGCCCAGCTCGGCATGGGGCGGCGGAAGCCGCACTCGCCGCAGAACCAGTCGTCGCCCGGGCGCTGCATCACACCGCCGCAGGAGGGGCACGACCAGGCGTCGTCCTTCCACTCCTGGCCGGCGGCCACCCACACCACGTTCTGCGAGGACGAGGCCGCCCACACGATCAGCGGGTCGTCGCAGTTCGCGACGATGACCGCCTTGGAGCCGGACAGGCCCTCCCGCCACTTCTCGGCGAGCATCCGGGTCTCGGCCGCGCGGTCCAGCTGGTCGCGGGAGAGATTCAGCAGCGCGATCGCCTTCGGCGTGACATCGCGGGCCACCCCGGCCAGGTACTTCTCGTCCACCTCGATGACGCCGTACTTGGCGTCGCTGCCGCCCGCCAGGGCGGAGGTGATGCCCGCGGGCATGTTCGCGCCGAGCGCGTTGGAGACGACCGGGCCGCTGGCCCGCAGGGCCTCCGCGATCAGCCGGGTCGTCGTGGTCTTGCCGTTCGTCGCCGACACGAGGACGACATCGAGGTGCTGCGCCAGCGCGCCCAGAAGATCGGGGTCGAGCTTGAGTGCGACCTTGCCCCCGATCACCGATCCGCTTCCGCGCCCCGCGGCCCGCGACACCGCCGCCGCGGCCTTGCCCGCCGTCACGGCCAGCTTGGCCCGCGGCGAAAGCGGCTCTGTGTTGCCTGCCATCGTCCCAGTTCCTCCTTGCGTCGGTCCGGCCCCAGCCTATCCAGAACCGGCCGGAGCCCTGACCGCGGCGCCGCTGTGACGTCGCGGATCTCCTCATATATTCGCCCGACGTACCCTTACCGCCATGCGACAGCGCCCCATTCCCGGTACGTCCGGCCTCGTCCGCACCATGAGCCTGCTCGGCGATCCGGTGCTCCACTCGGCGTGCGCCGAGGTCACCGAATTCGGGCCGGAGCTCGACCGGCTGATCGAGGACATGTTCGCGACGATGTACGCGGCGCAGGGCGTCGGGCTGGCCGCCAACCAGATCGGGGTGGCCCGGCGGGTGTTCGTGTACGACTGCCCCGACGACGAGGACGAACGTCACATCGGGCACATCGTCAATCCGCGGTTGGTGGAGGCGGACGGGGTGGAGCTCCGGGGGCCGGAGGGGTGCCTGTCCCTGCCGGGGCTGGAGGCGGGGACGGTGCGGTTCGACCGGGCCGTGGTCGAGGGGGTCACCGCGGACGGGCGGCCCGTACGGGTGGAGGGTACGGGGTTCTTCGGGCGGTGCCTGCAGCACGAGTGCGATCACCTGGACGGTGTGGTGTACCGGGACCGGGTGGCGGGCCTTCGGCGGCGGCGCCTGGAGCGGGCCATCCGCCGGGCGCCCTGGTCCGGCTGACCGGACCCGCTGCGCGGGGCCATTCCCCCACCCCGCCCCTCCCCGCAGTACCTGATATGCGGCTCCGCCGCGTGGGGGGCTTCGCCCCGGACCCCGGGCGGGGGCTGCGCCGTCCCTGGGCCCCGCCCCGCGGGGTCAGAAGCCGGGGCCGTCCGTGCGGTTGCCGGCTGTGGACAGGCGGCCCCAGAGGAGGTCCGTCAGGCCGATGACCAGGGTTTCGCGGGGGCAGGGGCGTTCGCCTAGCCACCAGTCGCCGGCCGCGTGCATCATGCCGACGATGCCGTGGCCCCAGATCCGGGCCAGCTGTTCGCCGCCGGGGCCCAGGTCCACCCGCTCCTCGATCACCTTGGCGAGCTCCTCGCCGAGCCGGCGCAGCAGCGGGGCCGAGTGCAGGCCCACGTCGAAGCCGCGCTCGGCGGTGTGCGAGTCCTCGGCCGGGTGCATCAGGAAGCGGTACACCTGCGGCCGTGCCTCGATCGCGGCGAGGTACGTGTCGAGGGTGGCCTCCACCCGGCTGCGCCGCTCGGCCGGCGCGTCCAGCGCGGCCCGCAGCGAGTCCAGCAGGGCGTCCGTGTGGCGCGTGGCGAGGGCCTGGTAGAGGCCCGCCTTGTCGCCGAAGTGCCGGTAGAGGATCGGCTTGGTGATGCCGGCCTCGGCCGCGATGGCGTTCATGGAAGCCTTCGGGCCGTCGCGCAGCACGACCCGGTCGGCCGCTTCGAGCAGCTCGCGCCGGCGGCGTTCGGCCGCCCCCGGCTGCCGGTCGGCCTGCTGCGTGGTCTCCATGACGTGTTCTCTCCCCGCCCTTGCGATGTGCGTGACGCCCACGCAACGTAACACTCTGCGACCCCGCAGCAGCTCGCGGAGCGGATGGGAGGCCGTCGACCTGTCGTTGGTGCTGTCGTTGTTGACAGTGGCTACTCGTGAGTAACACACTGGGGCCGCTGCGGTGGTTACCGCAGGTAACGCACGTGTTGTAGCAAGCATAGCTGGAGGGGACATGGCGGAGTTCACCATGGAGCTGAACGAGGACCAGAAGCAGGTCCAGGAGTGGATTCACGGCTTCGCCGCCGATGTCATCCGCCCGGCTGCCGCGGAGTGGGACGAGCGCGAGGAGACGCCCTGGCCGGTCATCCAGGAGGCCGCCAAGGTCGGCATCTACTCCCTCGATTTCTACGCGCAGCAGTTCTTCGACCCCACCGGCCTCGGCATCCCGATGGCCATGGAAGAGCTGTTCTGGGGTGACGCCGGCATCGCCCTGTCGATCGTCGGCACCGGCCTGGCGGCCATCGGCGTCGTCGCCAACGGCACCGAGGAGCAGATCGGCACCTGGATCCCGCAGATGTACGGGACCCCCGACGACGTCAAGGTCGCCGCCTTCTGCTCCTCCGAGCCGGACGCGGGATCGGACGTCGGGTCCATGCGGACCCGCGCCGTCTACGACCAGGCCAAGGACGAGTGGGTGCTCAACGGCACCAAGACCTGGGCGACCAACGGCGGTATCGCCAACGTCCACATCGTCGTGGCCGTCGTCGACCCGGAGCTGGGGACGAAGGGGCACGCCTCCTTCATCGTGCCGCCGAACACCCCCGGCCTGTCCCAGGGCCAGAAGTTCCAGAAGCACGGCATCCGCGCCTCGCACACCGCCGAGGTGGTGCTGGAGGACGTCCGGGTGCCCGGCTCCTGCCTGCTCGGCGGCAAGGAGAAGCTGGACGAGCGGCTCGCCCGGGCCCGTGAGCGGGCCGCGCAGGGCGGCGGCGAGAGGGTGAAGAACGCCGCCATGGCCACCTTCGAGGCCTCCCGCCCCGCGGTCGGCGCCATGGCGGTGGGCACCGCCCGCGCCGCGTACGAGGTGGCCCTGGACTACGCCAAGACCCGCACCCAGTTCGGCCGCCCCATCATCGACAACCAGGGCGTGGCCTTCCAGCTGGCCGACATGCGGACCCAGATCGACGCGGCCCGGCTGCTGGTGTGGCGGGCCTCCTGGATGGCCGTCGCGGGCAAGCCGTTCACCTCGGCGGAGGGCTCCATGTCGAAGCTGTTCGCGAGCGAGATGGCCAAGAAGGTCACCGCGCAGGCCGTGCAGATCCTCGGCGGCAACGGCTTCACCCGGGAGTACCCGGTGGAGCGGATGCACCGGGACAGCGCGATCTACACGATCTTCGAGGGGACCAGCGAGATCCAGCGCCTGGTGATCGCCCGCACCCTGTCAGGCATGCCGATCCGCTAGCAGCCGGTCCAGGGCGCGGGAGAAGAGGAGGTGCCCCACCGCCGCCACGGTGGGGTCCAGGAAGCGGGGGAGGCCCGTCAGGCGGAGGTCCTCCCGCCACCGGATCTCGCTGCCCCCGGCCGGCAGTGCGGCGATCTCGATCTCCGCCCAGCCGCGGACCGCCCGGCCGCGTTTCTCCAGCCGGACCAGAGCCGTCCTCCGG
Source organism: Streptomyces sp. NPDC002054 (assembly GCF_040296685.1). Taxonomy (NCBI): domain Bacteria; kingdom Bacillati; phylum Actinomycetota; class Actinomycetes; order Kitasatosporales; family Streptomycetaceae; genus Streptomyces; species Streptomyces sp. NPDC002054. Next base: position 245,628 of record NZ_JBEOXT010000002.1, on the reverse strand, counting down.
TCCGGTGCCGGGGGCTGCCAGCGGACGATTTCCATCCGGTCGTCGAGTGTGAGCCTTCCCACCCCGGTGCGCGCCGTGAAGCGGGTTCCGACCCCGGTGGGCGGCGCCGTATCGACAACGGTTTTCGTCAGGGGGACCTGTGCGCCGTGCCGTTCCCAGTCCGTGAGGCGCCTGAAGGCCTCGGCCGGCGGGAGCGCACTGCGTCGGACAATCCGGATGGCGGGCATGAACGCATCGTAATCGGACAGCAGCGCGCCGAACTGGACCCCCAATATGGGTTCCGCCCGGGGGCAGTGATCTGTAATGCTCCTCGCCACCGTGGATCGCGGAATCGACCGGGTGACCACCGGCCCTCCGCCCCACACTGCGAGGAGGTGCGCCATGTGCTCCCACCAGCCCCCCTGCCCCAGCGCCGACAGTGCCGACCGTGAAGCAGCCTGCGTCGTCGCTTCCCGCCCCGAACAGGGCTGGAGCCTGCTCTGCAACGGTGCCGTCGTCTTCGACGACACCGGCGAGCTGCTCCCCGACGGCCGCACGGTGGAACCGAACCGGCCGGCCCCGGCCCTGGTCTGAGCGAGGAGGCGCCCATGCGTCAGCAGCTGATCCGCAAGCCCGTTCCCAAGCCGGCCCCCCGAGACCTGGACCTGCGCACCCCGTCGGGAAGACCGCTCCCGTACTGATGCCGGGTCCGGGCGGCGGTCAGCCGGTGGGCACCTGGGCGCCGCCGCGGAAGGCGATCTCGTACGCCGCGTCGCCGATCGCCGCACGGGCCTGCCGTTCGCCCGCGTCCCGGACGGCCGTGAGCGAGGGCGAGCCCATCTGCGGCCGGCCCACCGTCCGCCACCAGGCGTGGCCGTTGCCCAGCAGCCGGGCCGCGAGCTCCCCGTCGCCCTGTGCGGCGACCGCGGCGGCCAGCAGGTCCAGGCCCAGCGCGATGCCGAACCGGTCGCCCAGCAGCCGTTTGCCCGAGAGCATGGCCCGCACGTGCCGGGCCGCCTCGTCCGGCTGCCCCAGCCGCAGCGCCGCCATGGCCAGCATGTAGTCCGCATAGGCCCGCAGCCAGCGCTCGCCGAGCTCCGCGCAGGCCTCCCGCAGCCCGGTGGCCTCCTCCACCGCCTCCTCGAACCGGCCGAGGTCGCACAGGGCGTACGAGGCCGCCAGCCGGCACAGCAGCCAGCCCGGCCCGCTCGACCGGCCGCCGATCGCCCCCCGGGCCTGTGGGCCCGACAGCTGCAGCGCCTGCTTCGGTGCGCCGGGCATCAGCACCGCCGCCGCCAGCAGGTACGCCGCCCGCAGCTCGCGCTCCGGATCGGCCAGCCGGGCCGCGGCCTCCGTGCACTGCTCGCCGTACGCCCGCGCCGTGGCCAGGTCTCCCTGGATGAGGCAGATCAGCCCGAGCGCCCACAGCCCCTGGGTGTACGCCGCACCGGTCGGCGGGGCCGTCCGCAGGGCCCGCTCCAGGTAGGTCCGGCCCTCGTGCCCGTACCCGCAGCAGAACCAGAGGAACCAGAGGGCTCCCGCCATCTCCAGGGCGGCTGCCGGGTCGGTGCCCAGCAGATGCTCCAGGGCGGTGCGCAGCTGCATGAGGTCGGCGGTCATCCGGCGGTGCCAGTCCAGCTGGCCGGGGCCCAGCCAGCCGGTGTCCGCGGCCTGCGCGAGCTGGGCGTACCAGTGGGCGTGCCGGTCGGCGAGGGTGCGTACCTCGCCCAGCTCGGCCAGCCAGTCGTGCCCGTACTCGCGGAGGGTGTCGAGCATGAGGTACCGGGTGCCCGTCCCGTACGCGCCGGCGGTGCCGGACTGCCGGACCACCGATTTGGCGACGAGCGAGGCCAGCACCTGTTCCACCCGGCCGGCCGGCAGCGGCCCGCCGGCGCAGACCGCCCGGGCCGCGGCCAGGTCGAAGTCCCCGGCGAACACCGAGAGCCGGGCCCACAGCAGCCGTTCCACCGGCGCGCACAGTTCGTGGCTCCAGCCGATGGCCGTGCGCAGGGTCTGGTGCCGGGGCAGCAGCGGAGCGGGGGCATCGGAGGGGATCTCGAAGCGGAGGTCGAGCTTCTGCGCGAGCTCCTCCAGGCTCCACCGCCGCAGCCGGGCCCCGGCCAGTTCCAGGGCGAGCGGGATCCCGTCGAGCCGGCGGCAGACCTCGGCCGCGAGGGCGGCCCGGCCGGGGTCGGCGAACAGGCCCGTGGCCCGCGCGGTGGCGGTCAGGGCCCGTTCCCGGAACAGCGTGAGGGCGTCGCTGTCGGGTCCGTCGGCGGGCAGCGGGCAGAGTTCGAGGAGGGCCTCGCCGGGGCAGCCGAGCGGTTCGCGGGTGGTGGTCAGGACCGTCAGCCCGGGTGCGGTCTGGAGGAGTTCGCCGACCAGGTGGCGGGAGGCGGCGACCAGGTGCTCGCAGGTGTCGAGGACGAGCAGCAGTTCCTTGTCCGCCATCCAGGAGCAGAGCTCCTCGTCCAGGGAGCGGGTGGACTGCACCGCGAGGCCGAGGGCGTGGGCCACGGTCGCGGTCAGCAGCTCCGGATCGCGCAGCGGGGAGAGCTCCACCCACCAGACGCCGTCGCGGTGGGCGGGTCTTCGGGGCCGGGCGAGGTCGCGGACGGCGCGCAGGGCCAGCCGTGATTTGCCGACGCCGCCCACGCCGGTCACGGTGATCAGCCTGCGCTCACGCAACAGGGCATCGAGCAGACCGAGTTCACGAACTCGGCCGACGAAACTCGCCGACTCCGGCGGCAGATTTCCCGGCACGGCGTCAGATTCTGGCTCAGAACCGCCGCCGGAGTCGCCCGCCTGACCGCTGTTGATCGCATGTGTGCCGGACATGGCTGCATTGTGTGTGGTCTTCGTCTGCCGGATGGCAGTTCCGTGCTGATCTTGGCCGAGATGGGGCGGTCGTGGTCGCGGTCGCGGTCACGGGGTGAGGGTGACCCGGCGTTCGGCGGAGAAGGCGCCCCAGCTGCCGTCGGGCAGCCGGGCGCGCAGTTTCACCCGCCACTCGGTGCCGGCCGGTTCGGCCACCGTCAGCCGGTGCTCGGCCCGCCCGGTGGGGACCGCGCCGGCGCCGAACTGGATCACCGTGGTGGCCCGTCCGTCCACGTGCAGCTCGTACTCGCGGGTCTCCCGGCCGGTGTCCGGCGGGGTCCAGGAGAGGGTCACCGTGCCGGGGGAGGCGGTGGCGGTGAAATCGCCGGGGGAGGTGCTCGGGCCCTCGCCGTCAGCGGGCTCGGTGGTGATGTCCACCGGGGGGCTGTCGGGGGAGGAGTTGTCCGCGCCGTCCCGGGCCCGCACGGTGAAGGTGTAGACGGTGTCCGGCCGCAGCCCGGTGAGCCGGGTGCCCGTCTCGGTGCCCGCCACCGTGTGGATGCGGACCCCGCCCTGGTACACGTCGTACGCCGTGACGCCCGCCTCGTCGGTGGCCGCCGACCAGGACAGCCGGGCCTCCCGGGGGCCCGCCGGGCTGCCGGCGGCGCGGGCCGGGGCGGTCGGGGCCTGCCGGTCCTCGGCCCGGGCGGCCGGGGTGGTGACCTCCGCCTGCGGCCCGGCCGGGGAGAGGTTCCCGGCCGCGTCCAGGGCCCGTACGGTGAAGGCGTACCGGGTCTGCGGGCTCAGCCCGGTGACATCGGTCATGGTCTTCTCGGCGGGCAGCTCGCGGACCATGCGGTCGCCCTGGAACACCCGGTAGCCGGTGACCCCCTCCCGGCCGTCCGCCGCCTCCCACATGACGTGGACCGAACTGGCGCTGCCCGCCTGTGCGGTGAGCCCGGCGGGGGCGGCCGGAGGTGTGGTGTCCGGACTGCTGCAGGCGGTCAGGCCGGTCCCGGCCAGGGCGCACAGCAGTGCGGCGAGGGCCGCGGCGGGCGCGGTGGGCACTGCGGAGCGTCGCACGGGGTACTCCCTCGCCTCCCGTATAAAAGGTCTGGACCTTTATGGCATGCGCGGCGGTGGCCGGACAAGAGTGGGTTCGTCTTCCACTGATCCCTTCTGGCAGTATTGCGACCGATTCGCAAGAGAAAATGAACTGCAGCAGGGATGTGCACAGCATGACGGCCCGCACGGCACGAGGACTGGCCGCGACCACGCTGGCCGCCGCACTCATCACGGGCGCAGCGGCCTGTTCGAAGCCGTCGGAGGGCAGCGCGGATGGTTCCGCCGGCCCGGACGCCGGGACCTCGGCGGTGGTGGGCATCGCCACCGAGCCGGAGAGCCTGAGCCCGCTGCTCGGCTACGGCAAGGACGGCAACTCGAAGATATTCGACGGGCTGCTGGCCCACGACGCCGACATGAAGCTGAAGCCCGCGCTCGCCGCGGCGCTCCCGCAGGTCTCCGCGGACGGCCTCACCTACACCTACCGGCTGCGGCCCGGGGTGACCTTCAGCGACGGAACGCCCTTCACCGCCAAGGACGTCGTCTTCACCTACCGGACCATCCTCGACCCGAAGACCAACAACGCCTCCAGGAGCGAGCTCGACGCCCTCGCGGCCGTCGAGGCCCAGGGCACGGACGGCGTCGTCTTCACCCTCAAGTACCCCTACGCGCCGTTCGCCGAGCGGACCGTGCTGCCGATCGTCCCCGAACACATCGCGGGCCGCCAGGACGTCAACAGCGGAGAGTTCACGACCAAGCCGGTCGGCACCGGCCCCTACCTGCTCACCGGCTGGTCCAAGGGCGAAAAGCTCAGCTTCCGGGCCAACCCCTCCTACTGGGGCGGCGAGCCCGCGGTGAAGAAGTTCACCATGGCCGTCATCAAGGACGACGACGTCCGCGCCACCCGGCTCCGGTCGGGCGAGCTCGACGCCGCCGTCCTGCCGCCGAACCTGGCCAAGGGCTTCGAGAAGGACACCCGGCGGAAGATCCACGCCGCCACCTCCTACGACTACCGCAATGTGACCCTGCCCACCCACCACCAGGTCACCGGCGACCTCGCGGTCCGCCGGGCCCTGGACATCGCCGTGGACCGCAAGGCCATGGTCGACAAGCTCCTCGAAGGAGCCGGCAAGCCCGCCTACGGCCCGGTCCCGACCGGCAGCCCCTGGTTCACCGCCGGCACCGAGCGCACCCACGACCTGGCGAAGGCCCGCGCGATCCTCGACGAAGCGGGCTGGAAGCCCGGCGAGGACGGCATCCGGGTCAAGGACGGCATCCGCGCCGCCTTCCCCCTCTGGTACACCTCCGGCGACAAGATCCGCCAGGACCACGCCCTCGCCTTCGCCTCCGACGCCAAGAAGGCCGGCATCGAGGTCACCACCCAAGCCGGCACCTGGGAGGTCATCGAGCCGCGGATGAAGACCGAGGCCGTGCTGGCCGGCGGCGGCTCCCCGGCCGACCCCGACTTCGACCAGTACCTGCTGCTCACCTCCTCGCTCGGCGGCGACGGCTTCAACAACATGGCCCGGTACGCCAACCCGGCCGTGGACCAGGCCCTGGAGACGGGCCGCAAGAGCGGGGACCCGGCCGCGCGCAAGACCGCGTACGACACGGTCCAGCGCGAGCTCGTGAAGAACCCGGGCTATGTCTTCCTCACCCACATCGACCACCTCTACGTGGTGGACGACCGGTGGGACGGACTGTCCACCCAGGTGGAGCCGCACGACCACGGACTGGGCACCGGCCCCTGGTGGAACGTCGAAGCCTGGAAGCCCAAGAAGTGACCCGCCGGCTGCCCTGGCGGCCCATGGCACGGATGGCGGTGCGGCGGACCCTGTTCGCCGCACCCGTGCTGCTCGCCGTCACCTTCGCGGTGTTCGCGGTCGCCGCGCTCTCCCCCTTCGACCCGGTCAAGGCGTACGCCGGCACCGCCGGACTCACCGCCTCCCAGGCCGAGCTCGACCAGCTCCGGGCCAACCTCGGCGTGGACCGGCCGCTGGTTACCCGCTGGTGGGACTGGCTGACCGCGGCCCTCACCGGCGACCTCGGCGACTCCGCCGTCCTGCGGCAGCCCGTCGCCGACGCCATCGCCGAACGGGTCGGCTGGTCGGCGCTGCTGGCCGCGACCGCCTTTGCGCTGGCCGTGCTGCTCGGCACCGCGCTCGGGGTGCTGGCCGCCCGCCGGCCCGGCGGCGCGCTCGACCGCTGCGCCACCTCGTTGGCCTACACCCTGGAGGCCGCCCCGGCCTTCTGGCTGGGGCTGCTCGCCATCTGGTTTTTCTCCGTCCGCCTCGGCGTGCTGCCCTCCGGCGGGCTCACCGACGCCGCCAGCGACACCGTCACCTTCGACCAGGTCGCCACCCATCTGGTGCTGCCCGCGCTGGTCCTGGGCGTCTCCCAGCTCCCCTGGTTCTTCCTGTACGTCCGGCAGGGCGTGGCCGACGCGCTGGCGGAGGACCCGGTCCGAGGCGCCCGCGCCCGCGGCCTGGCCGGGCGGACGGTCCTGCTCGGCCACGGGCTGCGGGCCGGCCTGCTGCCGATGCTGACCCTGATCGGCTCCCGGGTCCCCGAACTCATCACCGGGGCGCTGCTCGTGGAGACCGTGTTCAGCTGGCCGGGCATCGCCGCCGCGACCGTACAGGCCGCCACCGCCGTGGACTTCCCGCTGCTCGCGGCGCTGACGGTGCTGGCCACCGCCGCCGTACTGGCCGGCAACCTGCTGTCCGACCTGCTCTACGGACTGGCCGACCCGAGGGTGGGCTTCGATGGCTGAGCCGGCCGGCAGCGGCGGTGCCGGGCCGGTGTGGCGGGCGGCGGGGCGCCGGGGCCGGCCCCGGCGGTCCACTCGGACCCTGCGGGTGCGCAGCTCCGCCATCCTGGTGGGGGTGATCGTGCTCGCGGTCCTGCTGGTGCCGCCGCTGGTCCGGCTCGACCAGCAGGCCGTGGACCTCTCCGCGAGACTCCTGCCGCCGTCCTGGGCGCACCCGTTCGGCACCGACGACCTCGGCCGGGACCTGCTGCTGCGCTGCGTCTACGGGCTGCGGGTCTCGCTGCTGGTCGGGCTGGTCGCGGCCCTGGTCGCCACCGTCATCGGCACCGCGGTGGGCGCGGTGGCGGCGGCGCTCGGCGGCTGGACGGACCGGCTCGTGATGCGGGTGGTCGACGCCCTGTCGTCCGTCCCGCACCTGCTGCTGGGCGTCTTCATCGTGGCCCTGTTCCGGCCCGGGGTGTGGCCGGTGGTGGTCTCCGTGGCCCTCACCCACTGGCTGTCCACGGCCCGGATCGTGCGGGCGGAAGTGCTCTCGCTGCGGTCCCGGCCGTTCATCGACGCGGCGGTCTCCGGCGGTGCGTCACGGTGGCGGATCACCGTCCGGCACCTGATCCCGGGGGTCCTTCCGCAGGCGGGGCTCGCCGCGGTGCTGATGGTTCCGCACGCGATGTGGCACGAGTCGGCGCTGTCCTTCCTGAGCCTCGGCCTCCCGTCCCACCAGGCCAGCCTGGGCACGCTCGTGCAGAGCGGCCGGGGTTCCCTCCTGGCGGGCGACTGGTGGCCGACCCTGTTCCCGGGCCTCTGCCTGATCGTCCCCACCCTCGCCCTCGCGGGCCTGGCGGGCGCCTGGCGCGACCGCCTGAACCCCCGCCGCCGCTCGGAGCTGATGCTATGACCTCCGGTCCGTCCGCCGCCGTGCCTCCCGCCGCCGTGGGCGGCGCTGCCGCCGTGCCCGCCGGTGCCGTGGGCGGCTGCGCCGCCGTGACTGCCGGTGCGGTGGGCGGCTGCGCCGCCGTGCCTGCCGGTGCCGGTGCGGCCGTGGTGCCTGCCGGTGCGGTGGGCGGCTGCGCTGCCGTGTCTGCCGGTGCCGATGCCGCCGCTGTCGCGTCCAGCGGGACCGGCTACAGGTCTGGCGCTGTCCCGGCCGGGGCGGCCGGCGGGGCCGGGTTGCAGATGGCCGGGGCGGCGCCCAACGGGCTGCCGGTCCCCGGCCGGCCCGTGCTTACCGTGGACCGGCTCTCGGTCCGGTTCCGGATGCGCGGCGGCGGCCGGGTCGCGGCCGTCAGCGACGCCTCGTTCCGGCTCGCCGAGGGGGAGTGCCTGGCCCTCGTCGGGGAGTCCGGCTGCGGCAAGTCGGTGCTCGCCTCCGCCCTGCTCGGGCTGCTGCCCGGCAACGCGGAGACCGCCGGCTCGGCCCGGCTGGCCGACGGGCTCGACCTGCTCGCCGCCGACGAGCGGACCCTCGCCCGTACCGTACGGGGCCGCCGCGTCGGCCTGGTCCCGCAGAGCCCGGCCGCCCATCTCACCCCGGTCCGCACCGTCCGCGCCCACCTGGAGGAAACGATCCGCGAGCTGTCCCGCCCCCGTCCCGGGGCGACGGGCACGGACCGGCCGGAGGGTGCCGGCGGCGACCGGCCTGGCGGCCGGGGCCGGCGGAAGGTGTGGTTGCGGAAGGCTGCCGAAGCTGCCGCCGGGCGGGCTGCGTTTCCTGTGGGGCATCTCGACCGGTATCCGCACGAGCTGTCCGGCGGGCTCGCCCAGCGTGCCGCCAATGCCCTCGCCCTGGTCGGCGGCGCCCCCCTGCTGCTCGCCGACGAGCCGACCACCGGCCTGGACCGGGACCTGGTCGACCGTACGGTGGACGAGCTCCGCGCGCACACCCGGGAAGCCGGCCGGGCTCTGTTGATGATCACGCACGATCTGGCCGCCGCCGAGCGGATCGCCGACACCGTGGCCGTCATGTACGCCGGCCGGATCGTCGAACACGCCCCCGCCGCACGCTTCTTCGGCGACCCCGGGCCCCGCCACCCCTACGCCCGCGGACTGCTCGCCGCCCTCCCCGAGCGCGCCTTCACCCCCATCCCCGGCTCCCCGCCCGAACTCGGCGCCCTCCCTCCTGGCTGCGCCTTCGCCGCCCGCTGCCCGCGCGCCGACGCGGTCTGCGAGGTACGCCCCACCCTCACCGACGGAGTGGCCTGCCATCATGCTTGAGCTGCACGGCATCACCGCCGGCTACGCACCCGGCCCGCCCGTGGTCCGCGACGCGCACCTGACCCTGCGGCCCGGCGAAGCCCTCGGCCTGCTCGGCCCCAGCGGCTGCGGCAAGTCCACCCTCGCCCGGGTCGCCGCCCTGCTGCACCGCCCCGACCGCGGCACCCTCGTTCTCGACGGCACCACCGTCACCGGCTACCGCCACCGCGCACCCCGGGCGCTGCGCACCGCCGTCGGCGTGGTCTTCCAGCAGCCCCGGCTGGCCGCCGACCCCCGGCTGCGGCTGCACGAGATCATCGCCGAACCGCTGCGCGCCACCGGCCGCCGCACCGGCCTCGCCCGTACCACCGCCGACCTGGCCGCGCGGGTCGGGCTCGGCGCGGACCTGCTCACCCGCCGCCCCCACGAGGTCAGCGACGGCCAGCTGCAACGCGCCTGCCTGGCCCGCGCCTTGGTGCTGCGTCCGCGCTGGCTGGTCTGCGACGAGATGACCGCGATGCTGGACGCCTCCACCACCGCCGCACTGGTCGGCGTCGTCGAGGAGTACCGGGCCGAGACCGGGGCCGGGCTGCTCGCGGTCGGCCACGACCCCGTCCTGCTGGACCGCTGGTGTGACCGTACGACCCGGTGGAACGAGATCGTCAAGGGCTGAACGCCCGTCACGGACCGTCAACACCCGTACGGCGGACACGTCATGGACCCATCCGGACCTCCCGCTGCGCCACGATGACGCGGCACAAGGAGGTTTTCGATGGCGATTTCCCTCTCCGCGATCCTGCTGCTGCTGATCCTCGCGTGGATCTTCCTGCGCAGCGGCGGTCTCAAGTTCTCGCACGCCCTGGTCTGCATGCTGCTCGGCTTCTACCTGGCGAGCAGCAGCATGGCCGCGACCATCCACGACGGCCTTGCGGCCACGGCCAAGGTGGTGGCCGCCCTCAACCCCTGACGCAACGTTAGTTGATCAACTGTTGCGCCTTCGTGAATCATCCTCACCTTCCATGGACTCCTCGGTCCGTGCGATCTAGCGTCTGGCGGCGGCGCGATTGTCATACGGAACGTCAACAACGAGGAAGAGAACGGAGGAAGCCCCGATGGTACGCAGAGCCCTGAACTGCGGAGTGGTCCCGGCCCTCGCCGCCCTCGCGGTGCTGACCGGGGTCCTCCCGGCCCAGGCCGAGGAGATACCCAAGGCGCCCGGCCACCGCCTGGTCGGCCAGTACGACGGCAGCCCGGCCGCCGCCGCACCGCTGCCCGGCGAGGCCCCGCCGCAGCACCCGTACCTCGCGCCCAACGGCCGCAGCGGCATGCACGCCGACGCGGCCGGCAGCGCCACCGTCCCCTGGTCCGGCCCGCTCGGCCGGAACCCTCAGGTCACCAGCGAGAAGATCGCCGCCCTCGGCGGCGAATGCGCCACTGCCACCTTCGACTCCGGCGGCCGGCTGGTCACCGTGTGCGGCACCTTCTCCGGCTTCAAGGTCAAGCTTCTGGAGCCCCGTACGCTCGACACGCTCGCGGAGTACCAGCTCCCGCAGCGCTCCTCGACGGTCGAGGCGATCACCTCGCTCGACTTCTCGAAGATCTTCAAGGACACCTCGGGCGGCGCCTACTTCTACCTGGACCACCAGGACCGCGCCGTGCTGGCCGACTCCCGCCAGCACGTCCTGCGCCTCGCCCACAGCCGGAACCCGGACGGCAGCTGGAAGTTCACCGTCGAGGACGACTGGGACCTCACCGGCATCGTCCCGCACGACTGCGTCAGCTGGACCAATCTCCGGCCCAGCGGCACCTGCGACCCCGTGACCTCCGTGATGCCCGACTGGGACGGCCGGATCTGGTGGGTCACCCGGCTCGGCCGGGTCGGCACCGTGGACCCGGCCTCCGGCCGGATCCGCCACGTCCAACTGCGGGGCGAGGAGATCCAGAACTCCTTCTCGGTCGCCGAGGACGGCGTCTCCATCGTCTCCGACCATGCGCTCTACAGCTTCCGCGCCGCTCCCGACGGCACCCCCGAGGTGCAGTGGCGGCAGACCTACGACCGCGGTACGGGAACCAAGCCCGGCTCCGTGAACCAGGGTTCGGGCACCACCCCGGACCTGTTCGGCAACGGCTACGTCGCCATCACCGACAACGCCGACGACCGGATGAACGTCCTCGTCTTCCGGCGCGGCACGGACGAGCCGGACGGACAGCGGCTGGTCTGCAGGGTCCCGGTGTTCGGCTCCGGGGCCTCCACCACCGACAACTCCCTGATCAGCTGGGGCAACAGCCTCGTCGTCGAGAACAACTACGGCTACGAGAACCCGACCAGCCTGCTCTTCGGCAAGAGCGTCACCGGCGGCGTCAGCCGGATCGACGTCCGCGCCGACGGCAGCGGCTGCGACACGGTCTGGGAGAGCGGGATCCGCTCGCCCTCGACCGTCCCGAAGCTCTCCACCGCCAACGGGCTGCTCTACTTCTACGAGAAGGAGCCCAATTTCTGGGGCATCGACGCCTGGTACCTCACCGCGGTGGACTTCCGGACCGGTGAGCGCCGCTGGCGGCAGCTGACCGGCACCGGACCGCTGTACGACAACAACTGGGCCCCGATTACCCTCGGCCCGGACGGCACCGCCTACGTCGGCGTCTTCAACGGCATCGTGGCGGTCCGCGACAGCGATTGATCCGCGAGCTCCGTACTTCGCTGCACTGCACTGCACCGCACCGCCACGCCCCGCGCACGAGCGGGGCGGTGCGGTGCGGGCGGAGGAGGCGCCCGGCTCGTTGTTACTTGCCGGGCTTCTTCATCTTCTCGCCGGTCTTGGCCGCGGCCTCCTGCATCTTGCCGGTCATCTGCTCGCCGCGGCCTTCGGCCTCCATGCGCTTGTCGTCGGTCATATCGCCGACGGACTCCTTCATCTTGCCCTTGATCTGCTTGGCCTTCGCCTTGGCCTTGCTCATGATGAGTACTCCTTGCGCAGAGATCTAGAGATTTTGGGACGGTTTGCCCGCATTCACTCTCTGTCCGTCACGGCGGAGTCGCAACCGGTGACCCCAGCGCTTCCGGCGCATCCCCGGCCCGGTGCGGGGTACCCGCACGGCATGGACGACACCCCGGTGCGGGCCGCCGGCCCGCTCTCGCACTGGCTGGCCACCGCCCACCGGCCGCAGTACCCCCGACTCGACCAGGACCTCGACGTCGACATCGCGGTCATCGGCGGGGGAGTCGCCGGACTGGCCACAGCCCGGGAGCTCGCCGCCGCGGGCCGCGAGACGGTCCTGATCGAAGCGGACCGGATCCTCTCCGGCACCACCGGACACACCTCCGGGAAGCTCACCGCCCTGCACGGCCTGCTGTACGAGCGGCTGCGGCACAGCGTGGGCCCCGAAGGCGCCGGGCTGTACGCCGCCGCGCAGCAGGACGCCCTGGAGCGGGCCGCCGCGCTCGGCGCCGACCCGGCCGGCACCCCGGGCTGCGAACGGCTCCCCGCCCTCACCTACGTACGCGACCCCGGGCGGGTCGGGGAGATCCGCGCCGAGGTGACCGCCGCCCGGGCCGCCGGACTCGACGCGCGGGTGGTCACCGAGACCGGCCTGCCCTTCCCGGTGGCCGCCGCCGTGCAGCTCCCCGACCAGCTGCAGATCCATCCGGTCGGGTTCCTGACCGGCCTCGCCGAGGCCTTCACCGCCGCCGGCGGCCGGATCTTCGAGCAGACCCGGGTCACCGCCGTCCACGAGCACGCCCGGATCCGGATCGACACCGCGGACGGGGCCGTGGTCCATGCCGCCGAAGCGGTGCTCGCCTGCCTCTTCCCGCTGGTGGGGCCCGTCTCGCTGCTGATCCGGCTGAGCCCGCGCCGCGAGCTCGTGCTGGCCGCCCCCATCCCGGAGGCGGCGGACCCGCAGGGCATGTATCTGACCCCGGAGGACGGGATCCGCTCCGTCCGCACCGCCCCGTACGCCCCCGGACAGCGCCTGCTGATCGTCGCCGGGGAGTCCTTCCGGCCCGGCGAGAACGGCCACGCCGAGCGGTGGGCCCGGCTGGAGGGCTGGGCCCGGGACTCCTTCCCCGGCTTCGGCGCCGGCGGCGCGGTGCAGCGCTGGGCCGCCCAGGACCTGGACTCCGCCGACCACCTGCCCTTCGTGGGCCACCTCCACCCCGGCACCCAGCACCTGTACGTGGCCACCGGCTTCGGCGGCTGGGGCCTGACCGGCGGCATCATGGCCGGCCGGCTGCTGACCGCCCACATCCTCGGTGGGCCCCGCCCGTCGTGGACCGAGCTCTTCGACCCCCGCCGGCTGCCCCCGGCCCGGGAACTCCCCGCCCTGGTGACGGCACAGGCCGCCATCGCCGGGCACTACCTCGGCGACCGCCGCCACCTGGCCGCCGCGGAGGCCGCCGAGGCCCTCCCGCCGGGCGAAGGGGCCGTCGTACGCATCCACGGGCATCCCTGCGCCGTGCACCGCGATGCCGACGGCACCCTGCGGGCGGTGGCCGCCCGCTGTACCCACATGGGCTGTCTGGTGGCCTTCAACCGGGACGAACAGGCCTGGGAATGCCCCTGCCACGGCTCCCGGTTCGCCCCCGACGGCAGGGTCCTCCAAGGCCCGGCCACCACTCCTCTCGCACCGAGGGAGCTCTGATGAGAAGACGCCACCACTTCCACACCGACCACCTCGGCCACTCGGTCAGCGCCACCGTCCAGACCGGTCACACCGTGGTGGTGGAGGTGCTGGTCGACGGCAAGGAGACCGGCCACGCCACCACCCGGCGCGACGTTCCGGTCACCGTCACCGTCGAACTGCCGACCGATCCGCCCACCCGGGCCACCGTCCAGGCGGCAGCCGGGCCCGGCGCCCCGCTCTGCCACTTCGAGGCGCCGGACACCGGGCCGCGGGCCATGGACCCGCGCCCGTACTGACGGGTGGGCGGCGGGCGCGTCAGGCTGCCTGGGTAGCCGGGTGGTCGGGCTCGGCCAGCAGGCTGATCAGCGAGGTCCGGGCGCGGGCGACCCGGGACCGGACGGTGCCGACGGGACAGCCGATGGCATCGGCCGCCTCGGCGTAGGGCAGCCCCAGGACCTGGGTGAGCACGAAGGCCTCGCGGCGCTCGGCCGGGATCGCGGCCAGGAGTTCGGCGAGCGCGACCCCGTCCTCGAAGCCCGGCAGACCGCGCGGCTGGGCCTGTTCCGCCGCGGTCTGCCAGTCGTCCCGGCCCGAGAGTCTCGGCCGGGCCGCCGCATGCCGCAGGCTGTCGATCACCGTACGGCGGGCGATGGACAGCAGCCAGGTGCGGGCCGAGGAGCGGCCCTCGAACCGGTGCAGTGCACCCAGGGCGCGCAGGAACGTCTCCTGGGTGAGGTCCTCGGCGGCCTGCGGGTCGGCGCCGAGGAAGACGACGTACCGCCGGACGTCGCGGTGCAGGGCCCGGACGAACCGGTCCACCTGCTCGGGATCGCCGCCACGGGCGTCCAGGGCCAGCCGGGTCACGGCGTCGTCGGTACTGGTGCCGGTACTGGCGGTGGCGGCGGTTGCGGTTCGCGCCGGGCGCGTGGGCATCAGGGTAGGGGTCATCGCCTCGGGTCCTTCGTGAGGATGCGGGGAGCCGGTGCCGCAGCACATGGAAGGGCAGCACCGGTGAGTCGTCGTCAGGGGGTACGGCCGGGCGCGTATGCGCACCGGGCCGATGCCCGGAGGGCGCGACGGGTCACGTCGGCCGTCCGGGAAGCCGGCTGTCAGCGGACAGCGGTCCCCGGTGGTGGACCCCGTGAGGTGATGGCGTGGTCGAGGAGCAGCCGGTGCAAGGGCCGGGACCGGCGTTCGCGGCGGACCCGCAGGCGGGGCCGGTGCGGATGCGTTGGCACGGGCCGGCGCAGCAGCAGCCAAAGGGGCGTCAGGAACCGTCCGGCGAAGGAGCGCAGCAGCCGGAACAGTGCCTGCTCCCCGTACGCGAGCCAGAGCCCGCAGAGCAGGGCGGCGAGCAGGTGGGCGGCGGTCATCCCGGTCGGGGACATGCAGGCCATGTCGTGCCCGGCGGGGAGCTCTGCGGGGAGTCCCGCGGACAGGGCGCTGTCCGCCGCGGCGTGGCCGGCGTGGCCGGCGTGCAGGTGGTGGGCGGGGGCGGCGGGCCCGGCCGGCGGCGGGGCGCAGGAGCCCGACGGCAGTTGGTGGGCGGTCGGCTGGGCCAGCGAGAAGACCGAGTGGAGCAGGGTCTGGGCGGCGACCGCGGCCGAGGTGACCACCAGCAGACCGCGTTCCCGGGCGGCGAGCAGCCAGGCTGCCGCTCCCGTCCCCGCGAACCCCGCGGCGATCGTCCACCAGGGCACCGGGGCACCCGACATCAGCACGTGGCCCAGCGATGCGAGCAGCACACAGACGGCTGCGAACACCGCAGCCCGTAGCCCTCGACACCCCCGGTCCGGATTCATTGCGGGCTCATCCTTGCACCCCGTCCGGCGGACCAACACGGGGAACGCTCGACTCATTCTCGACCTGCGGCCGGGCTGCGGGGGTGTGACCACGGCCACCCGGCGGGCGGGGAACCAGGACCGCGGCGGCAACGACAACTCCACTGCGCCGGACGGCGCGTGGGCGGGAGAGGGGGAGGGCGATGGGCGATGCGAGGGCGTCCGCGCAGGCGGCCGGGGCCATGGGCGGGGCCAAGTCAGGGGCTGGGGCCGGGGCCGGGGCCAAGGGCGGAGCGGAGGCCAAGTCCGGGACTGAGGCCGGGGCTACGGCCGGGGCCAAGGGCGGGGCGGCGGCCGGGGCGGATGCCTCGGGCCGGGCGGGCGGTGCGGGGCGGGCCGGGCATCGGCTGACCGTCCTGCTGACCTGCGCCATGGCCTTCTCCATGCTGCAACTGTTCCTGCTGGGCGCGCTCGGCCCGCGCCTGGTGGCCGAACTGGACCTGCCACCCGTGTTGTTGGGGCTGACGACCACGATCGGCTTCGGAACCGCGGCGCTGCTGTCCCCGTCGGCCGGCCGGGTGGTGGACCGGATCGGGCCCCGGCGCTCGTTGGTACTGCTGCTCCTGGTGACCGCAGTCGCGCTCGGGCTGATCGGGGCCGCACCGGGGGCCGGGCTGCTGCTCGGTGCGGTGGCGCTGGGCGGTCTCCCGCAGGCGCTGGCCAACCCGGCCACCAACAAGGCCATTCTGGCCGTGGTCCCCGCGGAGCGCCGGGGCGGGGTGACCGGGATGAAGCAGTCCGGGGTCCAGCTGGGCGCGTTCGCCGCCGGGCTGCCGCTCGCGGCGCTGGCCGGCGGGCTCGGCTGGCGCGGTGCGGTGTGGACGGCCGCGGGCATGGCACTGCTGACCGCCGGCTGGACCTGGCGGCTGCTGCCCGCCGACGCGCCGCAAGCCGCGCCCCGGGCGGCCGGATCCGCCGGGGGCCCGGGTGCTCCGGTGGCCTGGCTGGCGGCCTTCTCGTTCTTCCTGGGCTGCGGTATCGCCTCGGTCAACACCTATCTGGCGCTGTTCGGCGCGGAGCGGCTCGGCCTGGGACCCACCGCGGCAGGCGGGCTGGTGGCGGTGCTCGGCGCGGCCGGCATCGCCGGCCGGGTGGGCTGGTCGAAGGCGGCCAGGCCGGGGCGCGCCGAGTGGCTGCCCGGCGGGCTGGCGGCCGGCGCGGTCGGGGCGGCGGTGCTGTTCGCCGGCGCGGCCCGGACGGACGGGCCGGCGTGGGCCTGGACGGGGGCGGTGGCCATCGGCGTGTTCGCCGTCTCCGCGAACGCGGTGTCGATGGTGCTGGTCATGCAGCGGTCCGGGCCCGGCCGGGCCGGCCGGGACACCGCCCTGGTCTCGGCCGGGTTCTTCGCCGGCTTCGCGGCCGGGCCGCCGCTGTTCGGGCTGCTCGCGCAGAGCGGGCGGTATGGCACCGGATGGCTGCTGGTGGCCTGCGAGTTCGCGGCTGCGGCAGCTGTGGCGTACGTCTGGGCGGTACGCGACCGGGGCCGCCGCGGGGCGGAGGCCGGGGCGTGACGCGCGGCGACGGCGACGGCGGCTGGGCGGAGCGGGCGCTGGGTGCGGTGCTGGGGCGGGTGGAGGTGACCCGGGCCGAAGTCGGCGACCGGTTCCCGCTGTTCGCCGATCCCGGCACCGGGCAGTGGACCACGACCGGGCGCGGCTCCTGGGCAGGCGGCTGCTGGGCGGGCCTGCTGTGGCTGCGGGCCCGGCACACGGGGGCGGCGGCGGACCGGGCCGCGGCCTCGGAGTGCACGGCCCGGCTCGCCCCCTGGGTACGGGCCGACACGGCGACCCGCGGGCTGATCCTCTGGTACGGCACCGCTCTCGCGGTCGGCGACCCGGCCGCCGCGGAGCTGCGCGAGCAGGCCGCACAGGCCTGCCGGGACGCGCTGGACCCGGAGTTGGGCCTGGTGCCATGGGGCTCGGCGCTGGGCGGGCCGCGCCTGCTGGCCCGCAGCGACGCCGTCCCGGGCATGATCCCCCTCCTCGCCACGGCATCCCCCACCCATGCCGCCACCCACCTCCACACCCACCTGAACCTCTGCCTGTACCCGCCACGGCGGGTGCCAGGCGGCCAACCACTCCCGGACGCAGCGGAGCCGGCCCCGGACGCGGCGGCCCCGGGCCATGGCCGGCCGCCGGCCACGGCTCCGGCCGGCCGGCACGGCCCGCCGGAATCGCGGCCCGCCGGGCCCGCGGCCGTTCCGGCTGGCCCGCCGCGGGGGGTATCCGGCGGCGAAGCGGTGCCAGGTGCGGGGGAGTCGGCGCTGGGTCATGGCCGGCCGCCGGCCACGGTCCCGGCCGGCTGGCACGGCCTGCCGGCCGACGGGAGCGCCGACCAGGTCGGCCCGCCGGCAGCGCGGCCTGCCGGGCCTGCGGCAGTTCCGCCCGGCTCGCCGCGGGGGGTATCCGGCGGCGAAGCGGTCCCGGACGCCGGGGAGGCGACTCCGGGGCATGTCCGGCCGCCGGCCACGGTCCCGGCCGGCCGGCACGGCCCCGCGGAATCGCGGCCCGCCGGGCCCGCGGCCGTTCCGCCCGGCACGCCGTGGGGCGTATCCGGCGGCGAAGTGGCGCCGGGTGCGGGTGAGTCGGCCCCGGAGCATGGCCGGCCGCTGGCCGACGGGAGCGCCCGCCGGGCCGGCCCGCCGGCAGCGTGGCCTGCCGGGCCCGCGGCCGTTCCGGCCGACCCGCCGGAACCCGGCGCCGGGCCGGGTCCGGGCACCGGGCCTGGGCCCGGTACTGGGCCTGAGCCCGGTACTGAGCCTGAGGCTGGCACCGGGCCTGGGGCCGGCACTGTGCCCGGGCCCGGCACCCTGCCTGGGGCTGGCACTGCGCCCGGGACCGGCGCCGGGCACGGACCCGGCACTGTGCTTGGGGTCGGCGCCGGGCACGGGGCTGGCACCCTGCCTGGGGTCGGTCCTGTGCCTGGCCCCGGCCCTGTGCCAGGGGTCGGCACCATGCCCGGGGCCGGCACTGTGCCTCGGGCCAGCACCGCGCCTGGGGCCGGCACTGTGCCTGGGCCTGGGACCGGCCCCGGGGCCGGCCTGGCCCACGGCGAAGAGTTGTGGCATGGATGGGAGTTCGAGGCGGGGCGGGGATGGTTGGCGACGGAGGAGCCGGGGGGTGGGTGGAGTCGGGGGCGGGCCTGGTTGGTGTTGGGGTGCGCCGACGGGTTGCGGCTCGCTCGAGAGCCCGGCGCGGCGGCGGCCTGGCGGCCGGAGCGGCTCGAAGCGGCGGTCCGGCGGCTGGTGCCGACGGGACCCGCGGGCGTGGCGGGGCCGCTGGTGCCGGCTGCGGACGAGGGCCGGCCCGACGGTCCCCTCGACACCTCCGCAGCCGCCATCACCGCGGTCGCCCTGCTCAAGCTCGCCCGGCTGCCCGGGCCTCGGCAGGCGGAGTACGCCCGCCGCGCCGAGGCGGTGCTGCGCCGGCTGGTCGCCGCCCATCTGACCGGGCCCGGCGACAGCCGCCCGGCCGGGATGCTGCTGGACGGCTGCTACGACGCCGCCCGCGGCACCGCACCCTGCCACGAGCTCGTCTGGGGCGACTTCTTCCTGGCCCTGGGCCTCGCGGCGGTCACCGGACTGGTCGACCTCAGCGAGGTGTAGGCCAGTAGGCCGCCTGCCCGTCCGGTGCCGTGCCGGGCTGCGCGGGTCGGGCTAGGTCCGATCCGGAAGGGACGGCCCAGCGCCGTAGTCGCGCAGCACCCGGCGGGCGACCGAGGTGATGTGCAGCTCGTCCGGCCCGTCGAGGATGCGGGCGGTCCGGCCGGTACGGAACAGCGCGGGCAGCGCGGTGTCCGGGCCCAGTCCCGCCGCGCCGTGGACCTGGATGGCGGCGTCCGCGACCTGCTGCAGCATCCGCGCCGCCGCCACCTTCGCCAGCCCCACTTCGGTCCGCGCGTCCCGCCCGGCAGCCAGCAGGGCCACCGCCTCGTGCACCAGGGGACGGGTGGTACGGATCGCCAGCAGTGCCTCGAACACGTGCTGCTGGACCAGCTGATGGCCGGCGAGCGGCCCGGCCGACCCGGCCCGCGACACCGCCCGGCCGCACATCAGGTCGAAGGCGCGCCGCGCCTGGCCGAGCCAGCGCAGGCAGCGCAGCGTACGGCCCCACTGGAGCCGCTCCCCGGCGATGGCCAGGGCCTGGCCGGGGGAGCCGAGCAGGTGGTCCGCCGGCACGACGACCCCGTCCAGCTCGATCTCCCACTGCCCGCCCGCCCCGAGCAACGGCAGCTCGCGCACCACCCGGAAGCCCTCGGCCTCCGTCGGCACCAGTAGCAGCGACAGCCCCGACCGGTCCCCGTCCCGGCCGTCGGTGCGGGCCAGTACGGTGACCAGCCCGGCGTCCGCGGCACCGGAGGTGAACCATTTGCGGCCGGTGATCCGCCAGCCGCCGTCCGGCAGCCGTTCGGCCCGGGTCCCGGTGAGCCAGGGGTCGGTGCCCGGCACCTCGGGTTCGGTCATCGCGTAACAGGCCCTCAGTTCCCCGGCCACCAGCGGCCGGAGGTACCGCTCCCGCACCCGTTCGCTGCCGTGCCCCGCCAGCATCCGCACATCCAGCAGCGGGGCCGAGCCGAGGGCGGCCGGGCCGTGGTCGCTGGCGCCTTCCGCCTCGGCGAGTGCGGCGTACGCGGGCAGATCCAGCCCGCCGCCGCCCAGCCCGGCGGGCAGCGGCAGGGCCCACAGCCCTTCCTCCTTGGCCAGGTCCCGCAGCCCGCGCAGGGCTTCGGCGGCCCCGGCGCCACCCGCGTCCAGCACCTGCTCCTGCGGGAACACCCGGGTCCGGACGAACTCCGCGACCCGCTCCGCCACCCGCTCCGGCACGGCCGAATCCGCCATGTCTCTCCTCTGGTCCGCCGTCGCCGGGAACCCATGGGAACTGCTGTCCGACTGCTTCCTACGAGGAACTGGTCGGGCGCGCACGCCACTGGGTTCCCCGCGTTTCCCGAACAGAACAGCTGCCGGGCGCCAGGCCACCGCCGCGCCGGGGGAGGAGAGGCATGACGTCAACCGTCACCACACAGACGGTACGGCCGCTCGACACGCTCCGCTTCGACACCTGCGGGCCGCCGCAGCTCACCGAAGTGGTGGCCGCACACCTGCGGCTGCTCGGCGCCCGGGACGCCGAGCCCGTCGCGCCGGGTAACCCGCCCGCCGCCGATGGCACCGGGCGTATCGAGCTGTCGGGCGGCGGGTTCGCGGCCCTCGGAGCGGACATCACCTGGGGCGCCCCCGGAAGCGGGATCACCGACGAGGCCACCGCACAGGCCGCCACCGGCATCATGGCGGTGCACGGCCGCCGCGACGGCGAACCCCGCGGCCTGGCCGCCGACTTCGCGGCCGTCGCCACCGGCGTGCTCACTATGCAGGGGCTGCTGGCCGGACTCCTGGCCCAGGCCCGCGGGGGCACGGTCGCCCGGGTCGGCACCAGCGCCGACCGGGCCGGCCTGCTGGCCGTCTCGCAGTACCTGGCCGCTGCAGGGGCCGACGAGGGCGAGGCCGCCGAACTCGCCCCGGGCGGACCGCCGTTCACCTCTGCCGAGGGGATCCTCTTCGAGCTGGAGACCCTGGACCCCGAGGCATGGGCCGGCTTCTGGCGGGCTCTCGAGGCCCCCGCCGACGCGATACGGGCGGGCTGGCGGCCCTTCCAGTTCCGGTACGCCACCGCCTGCGCGCCCTTCCCCGAGGCCCTCCACCACACCGCCCGGGCCCACGGCTGGGAGCGGATCCGGCAGGCCGCGGCCGGGTCCGGGGCCGAGGTGTGCGCGCTGAACACCCTGGCCGCCCGGGCCGCCGAGCACGACGGGGCCGCACCCTGGACCCTGACCGCGCGGCCGGCCCCGGCTCCGCCGATCGCCTTCACGCCCGCCCCCGCGACGCCCGACAGCCGGCCGCTGGCCGGGCTGACGGTGCTGGAGGCCGGCCGCCGGATCCAGGCTCCGCTGGCCGCGCACCTGCTCGGCCTGCTGGGCGCCGAGGTGATCAGGATCGAACCGCCGGGCGGGGACCCGCTCCGCGGGATGCCCCCCGCCTGCTCGGGGATCTCCGCCCGCTGGCTCGCCCTCAACCGGGGCAAGCAGGCCGTCGAGATCGACATCAAGGATCCCGGAGACCGCCGGCGGCTGCTCGAACTGGCCGCCGGGGCGGACGTGTTCCTGCACAACTGGGCCCCGGGCACGGCCGCCCGCCTCGGCCTCGACGCGGAGCACCTCGCCGCGGCCCACCCCGCGCTCGTCTACGCGTACACCAGCGGCTGGGCCGACCGGCTGGCCGACGCCCCCATGGGCACCGACTTCATGGTCCAGGCCCGCACCGGTGTCGGTGAGGCCGTCCGCCCGCACGGCGAACCGCCCGCCCCCTCCCTGATGACCCTCCTCGACGTGCTGGGCGGACTGCTCGGGGCGGAGGCCGTCCTCGCCGGTCTGCTGCTGCGCGAACGCACCGGACACGGAGTCCGCGTGGACTCCTCCCTGCTCGGCGCGGCCGACCTCCTCACCGCCCCGGCCCTGGAGCGCGCGGCCCGCGGCGCGGACCCGCGCCGCCCCGCCGGATTCCGCCGCCCGCTGCCCACGGCCGACGGCTGGATCGCCCCCGCCGACGCGTGCGCCGCGGCAGCCGCCGGCCACGACCTGCGGACCCTGCCCACCCCCGACGCACTGCGCCGGCTCCACGACCACGGCCTGACCGCCACCCCCGTCACCACCGACCTGTCCGAACTGCACCGGGACCCGCGGTTCACCGGCCCGATCGGCCGCGACGCGTACGGCGCCCCCGCTGTCCCCGACCCCTGGAGCTTCGTATGATCGCCGGAAAGCCCGTCCTGCACGATCTGCTGCCCGCCGCCCTGCGCCGCTCCTGGGTGGTCGACGGCACCTGCCCCGACCTCGACCTGTACAGCCTCTTCCGGGCCCGCCAGATAGCCGACCTGCACCGCACCGCCGTCCTCGACGCCAAGGGCAAGCTCTGCTACACCGCCCTGGACCGCAAGGTCCGATGTCTGGCCACCGGCCTCAGAGACCTCGGCATCGGCGAGGGCGATGTGGTCGGCGTCCAACTCCCCAACCACCGCAACGCCGTCATCGCCGATCTGGCCCTGGCCGCGCTCGGCGCGATCGCGCTGCCGTTCCCGGTGGGCCGGGGCACCCGCGAGGCCGAGAGCCTGCTGCGCCGGGCCGGAGCGGTCGCCGTCATCGCCGCCGTCGACCACGGCGGCGTACCGCACGCGGCCGGCCTCGCCGCCCTCGCCCCGCAACTGCCCGCCCTGCGGCACGTGATCGCGGCCGGACCGGGCACCGCCCCGGCGGGCACGGTGGCCTTCGCACAGCTGCTGCGCTCCGACCCCAGCGGCTTCGTCCCCGCCCGCCCGGACCCCGACAGCGCCGCCCGCATCCTGGTGTCCTCCGGCTCGGAGGCGGAACCGAAGATGGTCGCGTACTCCCACAACGCCCTGGCGGGCGGGCGCGGGAACTTCCTCGCCTCCCTCATCCCGGACGGAACCCCGCCGCGCTGCCTCTTCCTGGTGCCGCTGGCCTCGGCGTTCGGTTCCAACGGCACCGCGGTCACCCTGGCCCGGCACGGCGGCACCCTGGTCCTGCTCGACCGGTTCACCCCGGAGGGCGCCCTCGCCGCGATCCGCGAACACCGGCCGACCCATGTCCTCGGCGTACCCACCATGCTCCGCATGATGCTGGACCGGCTGGAGTCCGCCGACGGAGAACTGCCGTCGCCCACCGCCCTGGTGCTCGGCGGGGAGCCGCTCGACGAGACCACCGCGGCCGGCGCGGCGGCGGCGTTCCGCTGCCCGGTGGTCAACCTCTACGGGTCCGCCGACGGGGTCAACTGCCACACCGGACTGGAGCATTCGACCCCGCCCGGCGACAGCCTCGGCGTGGTGGCCGGCCGGCCCGACCCCCGGGTCGCCGAGATCCGCATCACCGACACCGACACCCAGGAACCGCTGCCGGACGGCGGCATCGGGGAGATCGTGGCCCGCGGCCCGATGACCCCGCTGTGCTACGTCGGCGCGCCCGAACTCGACGCCCGCTACCGCACCGCCGACGGCTGGGTACGGACCGGGGACCTCGGCTTCCTCGACGAGCAGGGCGTCCTGCACGTGGTGGGCCGCCTCAAGGACATCGTCATCCGGGGCGGCGCGAACATCAGCCCCGCCGAGGTGGAACGCGCCCTCGGCTCGCACCCCGAGCTCCGGGACGTGGTGTGCGTCGGGGTACCGGATCCGCTGATGGGGGAGCGGCTGGCGGCCTGCGTGGTGCCGCGCCCGCGGGCGGAGCCCACGCTCGCCTCGCTCGGCGAGCACCTGACCCGCTATGGCCTGGACCAGCGCAAGCACCCCGAGCGCCTGCTGGTGGTGCCCGAACTCCCCCTGACCCCGGCCGGCAAACCCGACCGCGCCGCAGTCCGCGCCACCCTGACCGCAGCCCCCCTCCCGACCCCCTGACCGCCCCCGGGGCCGGGGCTGCGCCCCGGCCCTCCGGGCCCCCGGCCTCGCAGCCTCCAACCCACCTCGTGATCCAGAGAATCGCGTCACCTGTCCCGTATGCAGACCACCGAGCCGCCCCCTCCCCCGCGCGGGGGAGGGGAATGGCCGGTGGGGCTGATGCGACCGGAGACGGATCCGGCAGAGCATGGACGGTGAGGACCACGGAAGCTGGAGGTCACCGGTGGGTATCCCCGCAACGACGCAGACAGACGCGGGGGCACCGCGCCTCGCCCCGGCACCCCGCCGGGCCGGGTGGCAACGGCGATGGCCGGAGTGGGCGCCTGCCGTCGCCGTGACCTGTGGTGCGGTGTACGCCATCGTCGAGGCCGGCTGGGCCGTGACGGGAACCACGGTGCCCTTCACCCCGCACACCCCCTACTCGCCGGTGGTCCAGCTGATCCTGGCCGGCCTGGCCATCGCTGCCGGTATCGCCTGCCGGGCCACCAGCCGACAGCTGGACCGGCCTGGCCGATTAGCGGTGGGGGGTGCGCTCATCCTGACCACCCCCGTGTTGGCGATGGGCGCGATCGGGCTGCCCGCCTACTTCGTCGCCCTGGCGGCCGGTTCCGGGCTGGAGAGCGCCACCGGCCTGGCCCATGTGCTGCTGAGCACGGCCCTCACCGCTGTCCTCGCCCTCGTCGCCCTGTCGTACCGCCGACGGCTGGCCGGCACCTGCCCCCGCTGCGGGCAGAAGCACACCGGCGGCCACGACGCCCCACTCGTCCATCCTGGCGCCACCACCGCCTCCCGGCGTACCAGGAGGCTGGCCTACCTGCTGATGTGCGGGATGCTGCCGTGGGCCGGAGTAAAGACCATCTGGACGCTGGGCGGTGACGCGCTCGGCATCACGGCCGAGAAGTGGAAGGAGTCGAACTCCGGTGGATCGGAGGTGGCGCGGGCGCTCGCCGAGGTGGGTATCGATGTCACTGTGCTGGCCGCGGGACTCGGATTCTTTCTCCTGACCGGGCTGATGTACCCGTGGGGGCAGGTGTTTCCCCGCTGGACGCTTGTTCTCTCCGGGCGCCGGGTACCGCGTCTGCTGCCCTTGATCCCGGCCTGGCTGACCGCGCTCGGGCTGTCGGTGTACGGGGTCTTCCTGGTGATCTACGCTCCGCTCGCCGCCCTCGGAGTGCTGCCGGCACCCAGACTCGACGCGGATCTCGGCGCCACCCTCTCCGGGACTCTCTGGCTGGCCGCCTTCGGTGGAATGGCCTTCGGCGGCCTGGGCTTCGCCCTCCTCACGGCCGCACGCTCCTACTCCGCCCGGACCCGCCCCGTCTGCGCCACCGCGACGGCCCCGGAGGCCCCACCGACCGAGACGGCCCGCGCAGACGCCGGGGCTGCCTCAGCGGCCCCGGCCGACTAGCGAACCAAGATTCCCGGGCCCGTCAGGGCTGCATGGCCTTCTTCAGTTCGGCCGCCGCATTGCGGTACACCGCCAGCAGATCGAGCTCGTTCCCCGGGTAGTTGACGATCTTCACCTGCCGGGCGCCGGAGCCGGGCAGTACCGTCCCGGTGGACATGTGGGCGTTGTCCAGGACCAGCGCGGGCTTCTTCGCGGAGAGTTCGGCGAGCTGCGCGGGGGTCACCGCCTCGGGCCCGTACGTGCCGACGGTGGTGGCGCCCGCGAGCTTCGCCGACCAGGCGGTGAACACCTGGCTGACCACGGCCGGGCTCTGCCCGCCCGGCCAGGCCGCCTTCAGTTCCCCGTTCAGCCGGGCGTACTCGGTGTCGAAGCCCGACTTCCACTTCCGTGCGGCCTCGTCGGTGCCGAACAGCGCGGCCAGCCGGGCGACTTCGGCACCCGCCTTCTCCGGGTCGTTGTCCAGGTTCACCTCGACCAGTTCGGCCTTCGACCCCGCAGCCTCCTTGATCTTCGCGGCGTACGGCTCGAACGGCGCGTACAGCACGAAGTCGGCCTTGGCCACGGCGGCCAGGTCGGAGGGCTTCGGGTCGTAGTCGGGCGCGTGGTGCACCGACTGCGGCACGATGACCTTGATGTCCTCGGCGCCGGCCGCCTTGGCGAAGGCGCCCTCCCAGGTGGTGGTGACCACCACCGTGGGCCGGCCCGCGGACTTCTTCGAGTCCGAGTCCGAGCCCGAGTTCGAGCCCTTGGTGTCGTTGTTGTCGTCGCCGCAGCCCGCCACCAAGGCCAGTGTGGTGCTCAGTGCGAGGAGGGAAATGATGCGGACGCGGGTGCGCGCCATGAGCCGGTGCTCCGTTCCGGAAGGAGGTGAACGGCGAGGACGACGGCCCCCGCCGTGAGGACGAGGACCGGCCCGGGCGGCCAGTCCAGCCAGAGGGCCACGAGGAACCCGGTCAGATTCACGAACACGCCGAAGCCGACGGCCCACAGCGTGATCGAGGTGAGGGAGCGGCCCAGCCGGCGGGCGGCCAGCGCGGGCAGCAGGGTCAGTGCGTCGACCAGCAGGGCCCCGGTCAGCTTGATCGCACCGGCCACCGAGACGGCAACCAGCACCAGCAGCACCAGGGTCAGCCCGCGGACCGGTACGCCCGAACAGTGCGCGAGCTCCCGGTCGTACAGCAGCAGCGCCAGATCCCGGCGCCGCCACCAGAACAGCGCCGGCACGGCCACCGCCAGCAGGCCCAGCACCACCAGGTCCGCGGTCCCGACGGACAGGATCGACCCCCACAGCAGGGCGAACGCCCCGGAGGCATTGACCCCCGTCACGGCGAGCACCAGCAGGGCGGCGGCGATGGCCAGGCTCATCAGCAGGCCCATCGCTCCGGACAGCCCGTCCGGGGTCCGGGCCAGCGGGGCCACCCCGGCACCGGCCAGGGCGCAGGCCACCAGCGCGCACAGCATGGGGTCCAGCCCCGTCCACAGGCCGACCGCGATGCCCAGCAGCGCCACGTGCATCATGGCGAACCGCACCGGCATGATGTCCAGCCCGACGATCACCACCCCGATCACCGGCAGGCCGACCGCGGCCAGCAGCAGCGCGAAACCGGCCCGCTGCACCGGCACCAGCTGCAGGAGCTCGCCGACGTCGGCGGCGGCGACCGCGATCACCGGACCTCCCGCAGCCGGCCGGCGGCCATCTCCAGGACCCGGCCGCAGCGTTCGGCCAGCGCCCGGTCGTGCGTCACCACCACCACGGTGACCGGCAGGGCGGCCAGCACCTCGGCGGCCTCCTCCTGCCCGTCGAAGTCGAGGGCGGCGGTCGGCTCGTCCGCCAGCACCACCTGCGCCCCGGCCGCCACACAGCCCATCGCCCGGGCGAGGTACATACGTTGCAGCTGGCCGCCGGACAGGGTGTGCAGGGGCCGCCGGGCGAGCTCCGCGACACCCAGCCGGGCGGCGGCCTCCGCAGCCTCGGCGGGGGCGCCGCTGCTGGCCAGCAACTCGCCGCCGAGCAGCGGGAACCGGCCCACCGCCGGCTTCTGCGGGATCCAGGCGCAGGCCCGCCGGCGCCAGGCCCGGTCGCCGGCGGTGGCGGTACCGCGTCCGCCGACCAGGATCGAGCCGCCGACGTGGGGGTGGAGTCCGAGCACGGCCCGCAGCAGGGTGGTCTTGCCCGATCCGTTGGTCCCGGTCAGGGCCACCCGTTCGCCGGCCGCGATCTCCAGGTCCACGTCCTGTACGGCGGCCACGCGCCCGTGGGCGCAGGCGACTCCCCGCATGCGTATGTCCAGCCCGCCCATCCCGTCCCTTCCCGTCGGCCACCTGCCGATACGAGTAGTCGGACGGCGGGGCCGGTGGGTTCCCGTGGGTTCCCGGCGGTGCGATGTCCGGGTGAAGTGACGTTTCTTCTCGTCAGGGGTGGGCAGGCGGGGCCGGGGCGAGGTGGCCGTGCACGCGCTGGAGCAGGGCGGTCAGCCGGGCGCGTTCCGCTCCGGTCAGCGGGGCGAGGAGGTCCTCGTCGGCGGTGGCGATCTCGGCGTTGATCCGGTCCAGGGCGGCCTTTCCGGCCGGGGTCAGCCGGACCAGGATCCGACGGCGGTCATCGGTGTCCCGGACGCAGACCACATAATCCCTTTTGGTCAGTTCGTTCACCACTTTGACCAAATCGCTGGCGTTCATGTCCAGCCGGGCCGCCAGGGCTCCTTTGGCCTGCGGTCCGAGCTCGGCCAGCAGGTCCATCACGGTCAAGTGCCAGAGCCGCAGCCCGTGCGCACCGAGCCGCTCCGTGAGTCTGCGGCGGGCGTGCTTGCCGATGGCGTACAGGAGATAGGCGTTCAGACCCAGCACGCCCGTCGGCGGCCCGTCAGTCCCCTCCGGCGGCCCGTCCGCCGCCGGCTCCATGGTCCCGATGACCCGGAAGATCTGGGCCCAGTCGGCCGGTCTGTTGGACACACCGATGACGGCGAACGTGGCCCCGGCCGGGTCGTGGGCCGTACCGGAGAAGACGGGCTGCTCCATTGCTCTCCCTCGCAGGGGCGGAAAGGCATCGCCGCCGCGCGGACAGGGCAGTCCGCGCGGCGGCGACGACCGGCGTCCCCGGGGCCATCGGAGGGGAAACCGGCGGTCTGGGTGACGACAGGGCCTAGGCCGACAGGGCCTAGCGGCGGCCGGTGAGGTAGCCGCCCATCCTGGTGAAGTAGTCCGTGGCGAACATCTCTTCGCCGTCCTCGGTGCGGACCCGGGTGATGGCGAGGCCGTGGTTGCGGCCGGTGCGGGCATCGGCGCCGGCCACGATCACCACGCCGTTGCCCTCGCGGTAGAAGATGCGGCCGGGCGTGCCGCCGTACCGGCCCTCGGAGACGACGGCGGCGAGGATCTCCAGGCGCCGGCCCCGGTGGTAGGTGAAGGCGGCCGGGTACGGCGCGGACTGGGCGCGCACCAGCCGCTCCAGCTCCTCGGCGGACCAGTTCCAGTCGATCCGGATGTCTTCCTCGGCCCGCTTGTGGAAGAAGCTGGCCTGCGAGCGGTCCTGCGGAGTGAACTCGGTCTCACCGGCCGCGATCCGGTCCAGCGCGCCGACCGTGACCGGGGCGATCAGGTCGACGGTCTTGTGGAAGAGGTCGGTGGCGGTGTCGGTGGGCCCGACGGCCACGGCCTGCTGCAGGACGATGTCGCCGGCGTCCAGGGTGTCGTCCATCATGTGCGCGGTGACGCCCACTTCGGACTCGCCGTTGATGAGCGCCCAGATGATGGGGGAGAAGCCGGCGTACTTCGGCAGCAGCGAGTCGTGCACGTTGAGCGTGCCGTACCGGGGCAGGCCGAAGATCCGCGGCGGGATCCAGGTCCGCCAGTTGTTGGCGACGATGATGTCCGGGTCGGCCTCCTGGAGGCGGGCGAACAGCTCGTCGTCGTCCGGCCGGTTGCGGATGACGACCGGCACGTTGTGTTCGGTGGCGAGATCGGCGACGGAGTCGCTCCAGATCTTCTCGTACGCGTGCTCGCTCTTGGGGTGGGTCACGACCATCACCACGTCGTGCTCGGAGTCCAGGAGAGCTTGCAGGGTGCGGTGCCCCCAGGTCTGATAACCGAACATGACGACCCGCATAGGGTTCCTCCTCAGAGCAGTGATGAATCGAGGGTAAGTAAAGCAAGGCTTACCTAAGTGTGCAACGGGGTCCGATTTGAGTCGGAATCGGAACCGAATCCAGCCCGGTTCGGGCGGAGTTCAAGTCGGGGTCTGTCGTCGGTGTCCGATATGCCCGGTCGACAGGCCGAAAAGATCAGGTTAGCCTTGCCTAAGTAATCGGGTCGCCGGTCCTTCGGTGTGCCCAGCTCTTGGTTCCCCAGCGCCTGACAAGCGGCTGCCCCGCACGATTGGGAGTGACATGTCACAGGCTCTTCCTGACGACGCACCTTTGATCCACGACCTCATCGGAATCGGCTTCGGGCCGTCCAATGTGGCCATGGCGATCGCGCTCAGCGAGCACAACGCAAGCGTCGGACGGCAGGAGGCGGTCACTGCTCACTTCTTCGAGCGCCAGCCGGAGTTCGGCTGGCACCGCGGCATGCTCATCGACGATGCCACGATGCAGGTGTCCTTCCTCAAGGACCTGGTGACCCTCCGGAACCCGACCAGCGAATACAGCTTCCTCTGCTACCTGCAGAGCAAGGGCCGGCTGATCGACTTCGTCAACCACAAGAACCTCTTCCCGCTGCGCGTGGAGTTCCACGACTACTTCCAGTGGGCCGCGGCCAAGGTCGACGACATGGTCTCCTACGGCAGCGAGGTCGTCGCCGTCCGCCCCGTCATCGAGGACGGCATCGTCCAGTACATGGACGTCACCGCCCGCTCCGGCTCGGAGCTCGTGGTCCACCGGGCCCGCAACCTCGTCGTCGGCACCGGCCTGACGCCGCGGATGCCCGAGGGTGTCGACCGTACCGACCGGGTCTGGCACAACTCCGACCTGCTGGGCAAGGTCGACGGCCTCAAGGGCACCGACCCGCGCCGGTTCATCGTCGTCGGAGCCGGCCAGAGCGCCGCCGAGAACGTCTCGTTCCTGCACCGGACCTTCCCCGAGGCCGAGGTCTGCGCCGTCTTCTCCCGCTATGGCTACAGCCCCGCGGACGACAGCAGCTTCGCCAACCGCATCTTCGACCCGGCCGCCGTGGACGAGTACTTCATCGCGCCGGAGGAGATCAAGCAGAAGCTGATCGGCTACCACGGCAACACCAACTACTCCGTGGTGGACATAGACCTCATCGACGACCTGTACCGCCAGGAGTACCAGGAGAAGGTGCTCGGCACCGAGCGCCTGCGCTTCCTGAAGGTGTCCCGCCTGACCGACGTCGTCGAGACCCCCGACAAGGTCCGGGTCACCGTCGAGTCGCTCGTCACGGGGGAGAAGACCCCGCTGGACGCCGACGTCCTGGTCTACGCGACCGGATACCGCTCCGCCGACGCCCTCGGTCTCCTCGGCGAGGTCGAGCAGTACTGCCAGCGCGACGAGCAGGGCCGGGTCCGCGTCGAGCGCGACTACCGGATCACCACCGACCCCGAACTCAACTGCGGCATCTACCTGCAGGGCGGTACCGAGCACACGCACGGCATCACCTCCTCCCTGCTGTCGAACACCGCGGTCCGGGTCGGCGAGATCCTCGACTCGATCGTCGCGAACGGCCGGGCCCCGCTCGCCCAGGCCGAGCGCGCGGCCGACGAAATCGGTTCGACGCTCTAGCATCCCCCACGACCGCTGTGCCTGCCCGGTGTATTCATCGCACCGGGCCGGTGGTCTGCGCACTGTGAAAAACCCCCGTGAAAGGAACACCCGTGTCCGTTGGTAAGCGCCCCGCGCTGACGAGAGTCGTCAGGAACATCCCCCGCGTGGCAATCGCCGCAGCCGCCGCACTCGTCCTCAGCGCCTGCGGCGGTGGCGACGAGAAGGCCGACTCCAAGCCCGCCGCTTCGGGCGACACCAAGGCCACCGGGTCCTTCCCGGTCACCCTGGACCACAAGTACGGCAGCACCACCATCTCCGCCGAGCCGAAGAAGATCGTCACCCTCGGCCTCTCCGACCAGGACGCGGTCCTCGCCCTCGGCATGAAGCCGGTCGGTGCGGTGAACTGGTTCAAGGAGACCCCGTACGGCAACTGGCCGTGGGCGAAGGACCTGTGGGGCTCCACCCCGCCGCAGGTCGTCGGCGAGCGCGACGAGTACAACATGGAGAAGATCGCGGCCCTCAAGCCGGACCTGATCATCGCCCAGTACTCGGGCATGAAGAAGGAGCAGTACGACACCCTCTCGAAGATCGCCAAGGTGGTCGCGCAGCCCAAGGGCTCCGAGGACTACCAGGCCGACTGGAAGGTGATGACCCAGCAGATCGGCAAGGCGCTCGGCAAGAACGCCGAGACCGAGAAGCTGATCTCCGGCATCGACGCCAAGTTCAAGGCCGTCAGCGACAAGCACCCGGAGTGGAAGGGCAAGACCGTCGCCGTCGGCGAGCCCTACGAGCCGGGCAAGTTCTCCGCGTTCTCCCCGAACGACCCCAAGCTGAAGTTCTTCGCCGGCATGGGCTTCGGCACCACCGACGCCTACCGCGCCGCCCTCGGCAAGGAGAACATCGCCGACCTGAGCACCGAGCGCCTCGACGCGATGGAGGCCGACCGGACCGTGTGGCTCGGCAACGCCGACACCGAGAAGGCCATGAAGGCCGACCCGCTCTACGCCAAGACCAAGGTCAACCAGGAGAAGCGGGACCTCTTCCTGCCCTACAACAGCCCGGACATCGGCGCCGCGCTGTCCTTCAACACGGTGCTGAGCATCCCCTACGCCATCGACCAGGTGGTGCCGCGGCTCGAAGCCATCAAGTAACGCACCAGCAGTACTGACGCACGACCAGGGAAAGGCCTTCTGAACGATGTTTGACGCCGAGTCGGACCGGACTTCTGCCGCCGGGGCACCCGTCACCGGTGGGCAATCCGGAATTTGGCTTGCTCAGCAGATCGAGCCGGACAGCTCGGCCTTCAACGTCTCGTTCACCCTGGAACTGCGCGGTGACGTCGACCTCGACCGCCTGACCGCCGCCGTGCGGCAGGTGGTCGAGGAGGCGGACTGCCTGCACGTCGTCTTCGAGACGACCGAGGACGGCAGCCCCCGCCAGCTTCCCCGCCGCCACGCCGTCGACATCCCCCTCGTCGACCTGCGCGCGGAAGCCGATCCGGAGGACGCGGCCTGGGAGTGGATGAGCGCTCGCCGCGCCCGCCCCCTCGCCCTCGCGGACGGCCCACTGTTCTCCCACTCCCTGCTCCGGCTCGCCGACGACCGGGTGCTGTGGCACCAGTGCTACCACCACCTCGTCATCGACGGCCTGAGCATCGGCCTGCTCTCCCGCCGGGCCGGCGAGATCTACAGCGACGCCCGGCCGGTCACCCCCGTCGACTGGGACATGACCCGGCTCGCCGCCTCCGAACAGGCCTACCGCGCCTCCGAGGAGTACGCCGCCGACCGTGCGTACTGGCTGGACCGCCTCGGGGACCGGCCGCAGCCGGTCCGTCTGGTCGAACCCGGCCGGAAGCTCATCTTCAACCGCTACCGGCGCACCACCGAACTCTCCGTGGCCGACACCGGCCGCCTCAAGGCCGCCGCCCAGGCCTCGGGGGTCCGGGTGTCCCGGCTCCTGATCGCCGCCGTGGCCGCCTACCTGCACCGGACCACCGGCGAGCAGGACCTGGTCCTCGGCCTGCCCGTCACCAGCCGGCAGGACCGCAGCATCCTCGGCGTCCCGGGCATGGTCTCCAACATCGTGCCGCTGCGGCTCGCCGTGCGCCCCGGTATGACCGTCGCCGAGCTGCTGGCACACACCGACGAGCGGGTCGCCGAGGCCGTCGCCCACGGCCGCTACCGCTCCGAGGACCTGGCCAAGGAACTCGGCCTGGTCGAGGGCGTGGCCGAACTCGTCGGACCCACCGTCAACATCCTGCCCGGCACCGACTGGCTGCGCTTCCGCGACCACTCCTCCGACCTGCGCCCGCAGTGGCTCGGCGCGACCAGCGACCTCGCCGTCAGCGTCGGCGAATCCATCCGCGGCGCCGTCCGCATCCTCTTCGACGCGGACGCCGACCAGTGCACCGAGGACGGCCTCGTCGCCCACCAGGAGCGCTTCGGCACCCTCCTCGACGCCTTCGCCGCAGAGCCCGGCCGGCCCATCGGCCACCTCGAACTCACCACCGCCGCCGAACGCGCCCGGCTGCTGGAGGACTTCGGCACCTCCCCGAGCGAGTCCCCCGAGCTGTCCTGGCCGGCCGCCTTCGAAGCGCAGGTCCGCCGCAACCCGGAGGCCGTCGCCCTGGTCTGCGAGGACCGCGAACTGACCTACGCGGAGCTGGACGCCGCCGCCAACCGGCTCGCCCGGCTGCTCGCCGCCCGCGGCGTGGGCGCCGAGGACGTCGTCGGCGTGGCGCTGCCCCGCTCGCCCGAGCTCGTCACCGCCCTCCTCGCGGTGATGAAGGCGGGCGCCGCCTACCTACCGCTGGACTCCGACCACCCGCAGGACCGCCTCGCCTACATGCTCCAGGACGCCGGTGCCCGCACCGTCGTCACCGCGCGCGAACAGGCCGAGGGCCTCCCCGCACTCCCGGGCCTGGAGCTCCTCCGGCTCGACGACCCGGAGACCGCCGCCGCCCTCGCCGCGCAGGACCCGGCCGCCCCCGGCCAGGACATCCCGCTCGACCGGGCCGCGTACGTCATCTACACCTCCGGCTCCACCGGCCGCCCCAAGGGCGTCGTCGTCCCCCACGACGGGGTCGGCAGCCTGATCGCCACCGCCACCGAACGCATCGGCATCACCCCTGACAGCCGGGTCGTCCAGTTCGCGTCCGTCGGCTTCGACGTGACGGTCTGGGACCTGATCATGTCCCTGTGCGTCGGCGGCCGGATCATCGTCGTCCCCACCGAACGCCGCGTCGCCGGCCCCGCGCTCACCGACTACATAGCCGAGCACCGGGCCACCCACATGATCCTGCCGCCCTCGCTGGTGTCGGCGCTGCCGCAGGACTGCGAGCTGCCCGAGGGTGCCGTCCTCGTCGTCGGCACCGAGGCCGTGCCCAGCGAGCTCATCGCCCGCTGGTCCCACCGCCTGCAGATCGTCGTGGCCTACGGCCTGACCGAGGCGAGCGTCAACTCCACCCTCTGGGTCGCCGAGGCCGGCCACCAGGGCCCGGTCCCGATCGGCGAGCCCGACCCCAACACCCGCGCCTACGTGCTGGACTCCGCCCTGCGGCCGGTTCCGGTGGGTGTCGAGGGCGAGCTGTACGTCGCCGGGCGCGGCCTGGCCCGCGGCTACCTCGGCCGCTTCGGCCTGACCTCCGAGCGCTTCGTCGCCGACCCCTTCGGCGAGCCCGGCACCCGTATGTACCGCACCGGCGACCGGGTCCGCTGGACCGCCGAGGGCAACCTCGACTTCCTCGGCCGCGCCGACGGCCAGATCAAGATCCGCGGCCACCGCATCGAACCCGGCGAGATCGAGAGCGCCTTCATGGCCTGCTCCGGCATCGCCCAGGCCGCCGTCCTGGTCCGCGAGGACCAGCGCGCCGCCAAGCGGCTCGTCGCCTACCTGGTCGCCGACGCCGCCCTGGACACCGCCGGCGCCGAGGCGGCCGTGACCGCCGCCCGCGCCGAGGCCGCACAGGGCCTGCCCGACTACATGGTGCCCTCGGCCGTGGTCCGCCTGGACGGCCCGCTGCCGCTCACCCCCAACGGCAAGCTCGACGCCCGCGCCCTGCCCGAGCCGCAGTGGACCGCCATGACCGGCGACGCGGCCCCGACCACCCCGGCCGAGACCACCCTGGCCGGCCTGTTCGCCGACGTCCTCGGGCTGCCCTCGGTCGGCATCCACGACAGCTTCTTCGAGCTCGGCGGCGACAGCATCGTCGCC
Source organism: Streptomyces sp. NPDC002054 (assembly GCF_040296685.1). Lineage (NCBI taxonomy): Bacteria > Bacillati > Actinomycetota > Actinomycetes > Kitasatosporales > Streptomycetaceae > Streptomyces > Streptomyces sp. NPDC002054. The sequence continues at coordinate 210,553 of NZ_JBEOXT010000002.1, read as the reverse complement.
ATCCAGCTGGTCACCCGGGCCCGGGCGGCCGGCCTCGCGATCAGCCCCCGCGAGGTGTTCCGCCTCCGTACGGTGGCCGCCCTGGCGCGTGCCGCCGGCGAGGCCCCGGAGCTGCCGCAGGCCGGCGCCGCGCTGCCCGAGCCGTTCTCCCTGGTCCCGCTGACCGCCGAGGACCGGGCCGAGTTCGCCGCCGGCGTCGGCGAACTGCTGGACGTGGTTCCCGCCACCCCGCTGCAGGAAGGGTTCTTCTTCCATGCGGCCATGGACCGGGACCGCGGCGGAGCCGACGGCTATGCCGTCCAGGACACCGTCGAACTCGCCGGCGACGTGGACCCCGAAGCCCTCCGGGCCGCCGTCCAGCGCCTGCTCGACCGGCACCCGCTGCTGCGCGCCGCCTTCCGCCAGCACCCGGACGGCCCGGTCGTCCAGGTCATCGGCGCCCATGTCGAACTGCCCTGGCGGTTCGACGACCTGACCGGCCTCGACCCGGCCCGGCAGACCGCCGCCGTGGCGGAGATCGCAGGCGCCGAACGGGACCACGGCTTCGACCTCGGCACCCCGCCGCTGATGCGGGCCGCCCTGGTCCGGCTCGACGGCCAGCGCTCCCTGCTGGTGCTGACCATGCACCACATCATCGTGGACGGCTGGTCCGTCTCCCTGGTCATGCGGGAACTCCTGGACGGCTACCGGCCCGGCACCCCCGCCACGGCCACCGCACCCGACCCGGCCTACCGCGCCTACACCGGCTGGCTGGCCGGCCGCGACCGCGAACAGGCCCGCGAGGCCTGGCGCACGGCCCTGGCCGGACTCGACGCGCCCGCCGGCCTGCCGGTCCGCGCCGCCGACGCGGCCGAGGCCGAGGCCGGCACCGGCCGGATCACCCTGGACCTGACCGCCGCCGAGACCGAGGCGCTCACCGCCCGGGTCCGCCGCCTCGGACTCACCCTCTCCACCGCCGTCCAGGGCGCCTTCGGCCTGGTCCTCGGCGATGTCGTGGGCTCCCACGACCTGGTCCTCGGCACCACCGTGTCCGGCCGGCAGGCCCCCGTCGAGCACATCGAGACCCTGGTCGGCCTGCTCATCAACACCGTGCCCGCCCGGCTGGGCTGGCGCCCCGAGCAGCCCCTCGCCGAGGTTCTCGCCCGGTTCCAGGACGGCCAGGCCGACCTGCTCGACCACCAGCACGTGGGGCTCGCCGAGATCCAGCGGGCCATCGGCCGCGGCGACCTGTTCGACGCGCTCGTCGTGGTCGAGAACCTGCCCGAGGCCGGCGAACCCGCCGACCCCCAGGGCCTCGTCCGGATCACCGGCTCCGAGATCCGCGACTCCGTGCACTACCCGCTCGCCCTCACCGTGCTCCCCGGCGAACGGCTCCGGCTCCAGCTGGACCACGACCCGGCCCGGCTGGACGCCACCGCCGCCGCCCGCTTCGCCGGCCGGCTCCGCTCCCTGCTCACCCAGCTGACCGCGGACCCGGAACTGCCGGTCGGCCGGCTCGCCGCCCAGTCCGAGGCCGAACGGCGCGACACGCTCGTCAGCCTCGCCGGGGCCGCCCACGTGATGCCCGGCACGACCGTGCACGGCGCCTTCGCCGAGCAGGTCCGCCGGACCCCCGACGCCGTCGCCCTGATCCACGAGGGCGGCCGGACCACGTACGCCGAACTCGACGCCCGCGCCGAGGCGCTGGCCCACCGGCTCGCCGCCGCCGGGGTGTCGGCCGAGTCCGTGGTCGCCGTCGCCGTGCCCCGCTCCGCCGAGACCCTGACCGCCCTGCTGGGCGTCCTCAAGGCCGGCGCCGCCTACCTGCCCGTCGACGTGGACTACCCGGCCGACCGGGTCCGCCACATGCTGTCCGACTCCGGTGCCCGCACCGTCGTCGCCACCGAGGCGTCCCTGGCAAAGCTGCCCGCCCTCGACACGGTCACCCCCGTCCTGCTCGACGGCCCCCGGGCGGTCACGCTCCTGCCCGAGGGCACCGCCCTCGCGCCCGTGGACCCGGACGGCGCCGCCTACGTGATGTACACCTCCGGCTCCACCGGCCTGCCCAAGGGCGTGGTCGTACCGCACCGGGGCGTCGTCGGCCAGCTGGCCTGGACCGCCGAGCGGTTCGGCTTCGGCCCCGGCGAGCGGGTGCTGCACCAGTACTCGACCAGCTTCGACCCCTCCGTCCAGGAGATCTTCGTACCGCTGTTCACCGGCGGCACCGTGGTCATCGCCAAGCCGGACGGCCACCGCGACCCGGCGTATCTCGCCGAACTGATCCGCGCCGAGCAGGTCACCAACGTCGACCTGGTGCCCTCCCTCTTCACCGCACTGCTCGCCGAAGAGGTGGCCGGCGCCCCCTGGTGGGCGAGCCTGCGCCGGGCGTTCAGCGGCGGCGAGGCCCTCCCGGTGCCGCTCGCCCGCCGCTGGCAGGAGCGCACCGGCGTCCCCCTGCACAACGTGTACGGGCCCACCGAGGCGGTCATCCAGGTCACCAGCTGGCAGGCGGGAGCCGAGCCCGGCGAAGAGGGCACCGTGCCCATCGGACGCCCGGTGTGGAACACCCAGCTCCACGTCCTCGACCGGTATCTGCGCCCGGTGGCCCCGGGCGAGCCGGGAGAGCTCTACATCGCGGGCGCCCAACTCGCCCGCGGCTACCACGGACGCACCGCGCTCACCGCGGAGCGGTTCGTCGCCGACCCGTTCGGCGGTCCGGGTGCGCGGATGTACCGCACCGGAGACATGGTCCAGTTCAGTGGCGACGGCGTGCTCACCTACCTCGGGCGCACCGACCACCAGGTCAAGATCAGGGGAAACCGAGTGGAACTCGGGGAAATCGAAGCCCGACTGCGGGACGAGCCGGCCGTCGGGGATGCGGTGGTCGTCGCCCGCGACGACGAGCGCGGTGTCAAGCAGCTGGTGGCCTACCTGGTCCCGGCCCCGGGCGCGACCGCGGCCGGCTTCGACACCGAGGCCGTGCGCACCGCGCTGACCGGCAAGCTGCCCGCACCCATGGTGCCCAGCCACTTCGTCGCCCTCGACGCGCTGCCGCTCACCCCGGGCGGCAAGATTGACCTGAAGGCGCTGCCCGCCCCGGAGGTCCGCCGCAAGGCCGGACGCACCACACTCGAGTCCCGCGAGCAGCAGCTCTGCGCGATCTTCGCCGAGGTGCTCGGCCTGGACGAGGTCGACGCCGACGAGGACTTCTTCATGCTCGGCGGCGACAGCATCCTCTCCATGTCCGTCGCCAGCCGGGCCCGCAAGGCCGGACTGCAGGTCAGCCCCCGCGAGGTGTTCGAACACCGCACCCCGGCCGCCCTCGCCGCCGCCGCGGGCGGCTCCGCCGGCACCCCGGCCGCACCCGCCGCCGACACCGACGGCGTCGGCGACATCACCCTGCTGCCCATCGTCCACCAGCTCCGCGAGGACGGCGGAGCCATCGGCCGGTTCAACCTGTCGATGCTGCTCCAGTCGCCCGCCGCGGCCGACACCGCCACCCTCACCCGGGTCCTCCAGACCGTCCTGGACCACCACGACGGCCTGCGCATGAGCCTGACCCGGATGGACCTCGGCCCGGCCATCCCCGCCCTCTGGTCCGCCGTCACCACCCCGGCCGGCAGCGTGGACGCCGCCGCCCTGCTGCACCGCGTCGACGCCGCCGGACTCGACGAGGCCGCCCTGCGCGCCCTGATCACCCGGGAGTCGGACGCCGCCGCCGGCCGCCTCGACCCCGACACCGGAGCCATGCTCCAGGCCGTCTGGTTCGACGCCGGCACCGGCGTGCCCGGCCGGCTGCTGCTCGTCGTCCACCACCTGGTGATCGACGGCGTGTCCTGGCGGGTCCTCCTCGGCGACCTCGCCGCCGCCTGGGCGGCCGTCGCCCAGGGGCAGCAGCCCGAGCTGGAGCCCGTCCCGTCTTCGCTGCGCCGCTTCGCCCGGGAGGTCGCCGAGCAGGCCACCTCCCCGCAGCGGCAGGCCGAACTCCCGTACTGGGCCAAGACCCTGGCCCCCGGCGCCGAGCTGGTCCCGGGCGCCGGCCGGACCGGCACCGCCGGATCCGCGCAGGACCACACCGTCACCCTGTCCACCGAGGAGACCCGCGCCCTGCTGACGGCGGTCCCGGCCACCGCCGGCGCCGACGTCACCGAGGTCCTGCTCGCCGCCCTGCGCCTGGCGGCCTCCCGCTGGCACGCCGACCGCGGCGGCAACGCCTCCGGGGACCTGCTGGTCGACCTCGAGCGCCACGGCCGTGACGGCACCGGTCTGGACCTGTCCCGCACCGTGGGCTGGTTCACCGGTCTGCACCCGGTCCGGCTGCCCGCCGCCGCCGATACGGCCGCCCACACCGCACTCGACACCCTCAAGCTGGTCAAGGAGGCCGTCCGCTCGGCCCCCGACTCCGGCGCCGGCTACGGCATGCTGCGCTACCTCAACCCGCAGCTCGCCCCGGTGTTCGCCCAGCTGTCCACCGCCCAGGTGCTGTTCAACTACTTCGGCCGGCTGCCCGCCGACCAGACCGTCGACTGGGCGCCCGCCGCCGAGTCCGACGCACTGGCCGTGGAACCGGACGCCGACCTCGCCATGCCGTACCCGCTCCAGATCAACGCGGTGTGCGCGGACACCCCGCACGGCCCCGAACTGCGGGCCACCTGGACCTGGCCCGCCGGGCAGAGCCTCGCCGAGCCCGAGGTCCAGGCCCTCGCCCTGGCCTGGGCCGACGCCCTGCGCGAACTCATCGCCCAGGCCGCCGGAACCGGCTCGACCACCCGCGCCCTCACCCCGTCCGACCTGCCGCTCGTCCGCCTCACCCAGGCCGAGATCGACCGGATCGAGCAGGTCAGCCCGGTCCCCGTCGCCGACATCTGGCCGCTGTCCCCGCTGCAGGAGGGCATCCACTTCCACGCCAGCTACGACACCGACGGCCTGGACGTCTACACCGCCCAGGACTGCTTCGACTTCGGTGTCCGGCTGGACCTGGACCGGCTGCGCGCTGCCTGCGCCACTCTGCTCGCCCGGCACCCCAGCCTGTGCGCCGGCATCACCTCCGACGGCCTGACCGCCCCCGTGCAGTTCGTCGGCCCGGCCGCCGAGGTCCCCGTCCCGCTCACTGAGACCGACCTGACCGGACTCACCGAGGAGCAGCGGCAGGCCCGGCTCGCCGAGATCTCCGACGCCGACCGGCTGCGCCGCTTCGACCTGGACCGGCCCCCGCTGTTCCGGCTCCAGCTGATCCGGCTCACCGAGAACACCGACCGCCTGATGCTCAGCCACCACCTGGTGGCCTGGGACGGCTGGTCCCAGTCCCTGTTCCTGGACGAGCTGCTCGCCCTGTACGCGGCGGCCGGCGACGACACCGGCCTGCGCACCCCCGGCAGCTACCGCGACTACCTCAGCTGGCTCGACGGGCAGGACTTCGACGCCGCCCGCGCCACCTGGCGTACCGCCCTGGCCGGACTCGAGGAGCCCACCCTGGTCGCCCGCGGCCGGGGCGGTGAGCCGACCATCCCGCGCCGCCACTCCCTGGACCTCGGCGCCGACCTCAGCGACCGGCTGCGCACCTCCGCCCGCGAACACGGCCTGACCATCAACGCCGTGCTCTCCGCCGCCTGGGCGCTGGTCCTGTCGGCCGCCGTCGGCCGCGAGGATGTGGTGTTCGGCGCCACCGTCGCCGGCCGCCCCGCCGAGGTGCCCGGAGCCGACACCACCATCGGCATGTTCCTCAACACCGTGCCGCTGCGGATCACCCTGCGCCCCGAGGAGACCGTCGCGGAACTCCTGCGCCGGGTGCAGTCCGAGCGCATGGCCCTGATGGACCACGAGTACCTGGGCCTGGCCGAGCTCCAGCGGGCCGGCGGCCACGGCGTCCTCTTCGACACCCTGTACGTGCTGCAGAACTTCGCCGACGAAGGCGCCTTCCGCGAGCTCACCGAGCGGCACGGCATCACCGGAGTGGGCAGCGTCGACGCCACCCACTACCCGATGACCCTGATCGTCAACCCGGCCGAGCGGGTCCAGTTCAAGCTGGAGTACCGCCCCGACCTGATCGACGACGACCAGGCCGCGGCCACCCTGAACCGCTACCGGACCCTGGTGGAGCGCCTCCTCGGCGACCTCACCGCCCCGGTCGGCGCCCTGGACCTGCTGCTGCCCGACGAGCACGCCGCGCTGACCGCCGCCTGGGCCGCCAGCAACGAGCCGGTCCCGAACGAGACCGTCGCCGACATGCTCGCCGCACAGGTCGCCCGCACCCCGGACGCCGTCGCCCTCGTCTTCGGCGACACCGCCCTCACGTACGCCGAACTCGACGCCCGGATCAACCGGCTGGCCCGGCTGCTGCTGGCCCGCGGGGCCGGCCCGGAGCGGACCGTGGCGCTCGCGCTGCCCCGCTCCATCGAGATGGTCGTCGCCCTGTTCGCGGTGCTCCGCACCGGCGCCGCCTACCTGCCGCTCGACCTCGACCACCCGGCCGACCGGCTCCGCCTGATGGTCGAGGACACCGGGCCGCTGTGCCTGCTCTCCACCACCGCGGTCGCCCCGACCCTGCGCGCCGAAACCGGCCCGCTCGCCCCCGAGGTGGCCCTGGACGACCCGGCCGTGGCCGCCGCCCTCGCCGCCCTCCCCGGCGACGAGATCACCGACGCCGAACGCCCCGCCTTCGCGCACTCGGTCGCCGACCGGCTGGAGCACCCGGCCTACGTCATCTACACCTCCGGCTCCACCGGCAAGCCCAAGGGCGTCGTCACCCCGTACCGCGGACTGACGAACATGCAGCTCAACCACCAGGTGGAGGTCTTCGACCCGGCGATCGCCGCGGCCGGCGGACGACGCCTGCGCATCGCGCACACCGTCTCCTTCGCCTTCGACATGTCCTGGGAAGAACTGCTCTGGCTGGTCGAGGGCCACGAGGTGCACGTCTGCGACGAGGAACTGCGCCGCGACGCCGAAGCCCTGGTCGCCTACTGCGACCGCAACCGGGTCGACGTCGTCAACGTCACCCCCACCTACGCCCAGCTCCTCATCGAAGAGGGCCTGCTCGACCAGGACGAGGCGGCGGGCAAGCACCGCCCCGCCCTGGTCCTGCTCGGCGGCGAGGCCGTCTCCGACACCGTCTGGACCCGGCTCGCCGAGACCGAGGGCACCTACGGCTACAACCTGTACGGCCCCACCGAGTACACGATCAACACCCTCGGCGGCTCCACCGCCGACAGCCCCACCCCCACCGTCGGCCGCCCCATCCGCAACACCCGCGGCTATGTCCTGGACGCCATGCTGCGCCCGGTCCCGCCCGGCAGCCCCGGCGAGCTCTACATCGCCGGCACCGGCCTGGCCCGCGGCTACCACGACCGGCCCGGCCTGACCGCCGAGCGGTTCGTCGCCGACCCGTTCGGCGCCCCCGGCGAGCGCATGTACCGCACCGGCGACCTGGTCCGGCAGCGCCCCGACGGCCTGATCGACTTCCTCGGCCGCACCGACGACCAGGTCAAGATCCGCGGCTACCGGATCGAACTCGGCGAGATCGCCACCGCCCTGTCCGGACACCCCGACGTGGCCCACGCCGCCGTGATCGTGGCCGAGCAGGCCGGCGGCAAGCGCCTGGTCGGCTACGTGGTCCCGGAGGAGGGCACCGAGCGCGGCGAGACCCTCGTCCAGAGCCTGCGCGACCACCTCAAGGCCGCCCTGCCCGACTACATGGTCCCGGCCGCCCTGATGGCCGTGGACACCCTGCCGCTGACCGTCAACGGCAAGCTCGACACCAAGGCCCTGCCCGCCCCCGAGTTCGCCGGCCCCGGCACCAGCCGGGCCCCCCGGACCCCCGAGGAGGAGACCCTCTGCGCGCTGTACGCCGAGGTGCTCGGCCTCGCCGAGGGCAGCGTCGGCATCGACAGCGACTTCTTCGAGCTCGGCGGGCACTCCCTGCTCGCCACCCGCCTGGTCGCCCGGGCCCGTACCGCCCTCTCGGCGGAACTCGCCATCCGCGACCTCTTCGAGGCCCCGACCGTGGCCGAGCTGGTGGCACGCGCGGCCGGCGCCCAGGCCTCCGGACGCCCCGCCCTGACCGCGGGCGAGCGCCCCGAGGAACTGCCGCTCTCCCACGCCCAGCAGCGCCTGTGGGTCATCCAGCAGATCGAGTGCACCTCGGCCGCCTACAACTTCCCGCTGGTCATGCGGCTGCACGGCACCCTCGACCTGGACGCCTGGCGGGCGGCCCTGGCCGATGTGACGGACCGCCACGAGGCCCTGCGCACCGTCTTCGCCGAGCGCGACGGCCGGGCGTACCAGCGGGTCCTGCCCGCCGGGCAGGCCCACCCGCCGGTGGAGCACCTGCGCGCCGCCGAGGAGGAGTCCGCAGCCCTCGTCGACGCGGCCATCAACCGCCCCTTCGACCTGGCCACCGAACTGCCGCTGCGCGCCACCGTCATCGAGGTGGCGCCCGAGGAGCACGTCGTCGTGATCCTCCTGCACCACATCACCACCGACGAATGGTCGGACCGCCCCTTCCTCGGCGACCTCGCCGCCGCCTACGCCGCCCGCCGCTCCGGCACGGCCCCGCACTGGGAGCCGCTCCCGGTCCAGTACGCCGACTACGCCCTGTGGCAGCAGAAGCTGCTCGGCGACCCGGCCGACGCGCAGAGCCTGGCCGCCCGGCAGCTGGACTACTGGCACACCACCCTGCACGGCGCCCCCGAGGAACTGGAGCTGCCCACCGACCGGCCCCGCCCGGCCCGCCCGGCCTTCACCGGAGCCGAACTCGACATCGAGTTCGACGGCGCGGCCTACCAGGGCCTGAAGCGGCTGGCCAAGGAGAACGGCGCCAGCATGTTCATGGTGGTGCACGCGGCCGTCGCCACCCTGCTCCACCGCATCGGCGCCGGCACCGACATCCCGCTCGGCTCGCCCATCGCCGGCCGCAGCGACGAGGCCCTCGACGACCTGGTCGGCTTCTTCGTCAACACCCTGGTGCTGCGCACCGACCTCAGCGGCGACCCCAGCTTCACCGAACTGCTGGGCCGGGTCCGCGACACCGACCTGGCCGCCTTCTCCCACGCCGACGTGCCTTTCGAGGCCGTCGTGGAGAAGCTGAACCCGACCCGCTCGCTGGCCCGCAACCCGCTGTTCCAGGTGATGGTCGGCTACCACGCCCGCACCGAGGGCGAACTGGAACTGGCCGGACTGGGCGTGGAGTACGTGCCCTTCCGGATCAGCTCCGCCAAGTTCGACCTGGTCTTCAGCTTCACCGAGCAGACCGCCGCCGACGGCGAGGCCGGCTCCCTGGTCTGCCGGCTGGAGTTCGCCACCGAGCTGTTCGACCAGGAGACCGCCGAACGCCTCGGCGAGCGCCTGGCCGCCCTGGTCGGCGCCCTCGCCGCCGCCCCCGACCTGCCGGTGTCCGCCGCCCCGCTGCTCCTCGAGGACGAGCGCCGGCTGGTCCTGGAAGGCTTCAACGGCACCCCCCGCGAGGTCGACGAGCTGTCGCTGCCGGCCCTGTTCGCCCGGCACGCCGCCGCACGGCCCGACGCGGTCGCCGTCGTCGACCGCGCCACCCCGGTGAGCTACGCCGAGCTGGACGCCCGCTCCAACCGGATCGCCCACCTGCTGGCCGCGCACGGCGTCGGCCCGGAGAGCGTGGTCGGAGTCGCCGTACCCCGCTCGCTGGACATGATCGCCACCGTGCTGGCCGCCCTGAAGCTCGGCGCCGCCTTCCTGCCGCTCGACCTGGTCCACCCCGGGGACCGGCTGAGCTACATGATCGAGGACTCCCGGGCCGCCCTGGTGGTCGGCACCGAGACCGTCGCCGGGAAGATCCCCGACACGGGTGTACAGGTCCTGCTGCTCGACGGGCCCGGCACCGCCGCCGCCCTGGCGGAGCTGCCGGAGACCGCTGTGCCCGCCCCGCAGGTGGTCCTGGACCAGGCCGCGTACGTCATCTACACCTCCGGCTCCACCGGCCGCCCCAAGGGCGTCGTGGTCCCGCACGAGGGCATCTCCAGCCTGGTCGCCACCGCGGTCGACCGGATGGGCCTGGAGGCCGACAGCAGCGTGCTGCAGTTCGCCTCCATCGGGTTCGACGTGTTCGTCTTCGAACTCGCCATGGCGCTCTGCCACGGCGGCCGGCTCGTCCTCATCACCGACGAGGCGCGCGTCGCCGGACCGGCCCTCACGGACTTCCTGGCCGAGCACGAGATCAGCCACATGATCCTGCCGCCGTCCCTGGTGTCCGCCCTGCCGGCCGGCTGCGAACTGCCCGAGGGGTCGACCGTCCTGGTCGGCACCGAGACCGTGCCGCCGGACCTGTTCGAGCGGTTCGGCGCCACCGCCGACCTGATCTGCGCATACGGACTGACCGAGGCCACCGTCAACTCGACCCTCTGGCCGTCCCGGGACGCACAGCTGAGGCCCGGCGCCCGGGTGCCGATCGGCATCCCGGACCCCAACACCCTCGCCTACGTCCTGGACGACCGCCTCCAGCCCGTTCCGCCCGGCGTGGTCGGCGAGCTGTACGTCTCCGGGCGCGGCCTGGCCCGCGGCTACCTCGGCCGGTTCGGCCTGACCGCCGAGCGGTTCGTCGCCGACCCGTTCGGCGCCCCCGGCAGCCGGATGTACCGCACCGGCGACCGGGCCCGCTGGCGCCGGGACGGCAACCTGGACTTCCTCGGCCGGGTTGACACCCAGGTGAAGATCCGCGGCTTCCGCATCGAGCTCGGCGAAATCGAGGCCGCCCTCGCCGGACACCCCGCCGTCAGCCAGGCCACCGTCGTCCCCGACCGGGCCGGCGACATCGTCCGGATCGTCGGCTACGTCGTCCCGGAGCAGGGCGGCGCACTCGACCCGCAGGAGCTGCGGGCGCACGTCGCCGGGCAGCTGCCGGAGTACATGGTGCCCGCCCTCGTGGTGCCGCTCGACGGCCCGCTGCCGCTGACCCCCAACGGCAAGCTCGACCACAAGGCGCTGCCCGCGCCCGACTGGTCCGGCATGACCGGCGACACCCGCCCGGCCAACGCCACCCAGGCCCGGCTGGCGGACCTGTTCGGCGAGATCCTCCAGCTGGACGAGGTCGGCATCCACGACAACTTCTTCGCCCTGGGCGGCCACTCCATGGCCTCCATGCGCCTGCTCGGCCGGATCCGCTCCGAGTTCGGCGTGGAGCTCAGCATCCGCGACGTCTTCGACGCCCTGACCGTCGCGGGCCTCGCCGCCAAGCTCGACGGCGCAGCCGCCGCCCGCCCGGCCCTGCTCCCGGCCGGCCCCCGCGCCGCCGGCGAAGAGCCCGCCCCCGCCCCCGTACAGCGCTGGCAGTGGTCGGCGTACCGGCGCTGGGACGGTTTCGACCACGGCCTGGTGCTCCGCTCACCCGGCGCCCTGGACGCCGCGGCCCTGGCCGCCGCCCTCGACGACGTGGTGACCCGCCACGAGCCGCTCCGCACCCGCTTCACCGAGCGGGACGGCACCGTGCACCGGCAGCCCGCCGCGCACCCGGCGCTGGAGCAGGAGAGCTGCGCCGACCTCGACGCCCGGCTCGCCGAACTCGCCGCGCTCCACCCCGACCTGACCTTGGAGGCCCCCCTCCGGGCCCGGCTGCTCACCGGCCCCGGCGGCGCCCAGGCACTGCTGCTGACCGCGCACTACCTGGCCGTCGACGAATGGTCCGTGGTGCCGCTGTTCCGCGACCTCACCTCCGCGTACGAGGCCAGGGAGCAGGGCCGGGCCCCCGAGTGGGAGCCGCTGCCGGTCACGTACTCCGACTACTCCGACTGGGCCCACCGGGTGCTCGGCGACCTCGCCGACCCCGCCGGCCTCGGCGGATGCCAGCTCGCCTGGTGGCAGCAGCAGCTGGACGGCATCCCGGAGCAGCTGGCCCTGCCGGGCGACCGGCCGCGCCCGCAGGCACCGGCCGTCCGCGGCCCCGGCGGCGACTACATCTCCTTCGTCCTGGACGAGCAGCTGCACGCCGAGGTGGACGCCCTGGCGCAGGCCACCGGCACCAGCATGTTCATGGTGCTGCACTCGGCCCTGTCGGCCCTGCTCACCGCCCACGGCGCAGGCACCGATCTGCCGATCGGTACCATGGTGGCCGGCCGCGGTGACGATCAGCTGGCCGACCTGGTCGGCTGCTTCTTCAACACCGTGGTGCTGCGCACCGACACGGCGGGGGACCCCACCTTCGCCGAACTGCTGGGCCGGGTGCGGGAGACCACGCTCAACGCCCTGGACCGGCAGGACGTCCCGTTCGACGCGGTCGTCCGCGCCACCGCACTGCCCGACGAAGGGCCGCAGGTCATGGTGATCCACCATGAGCAGGCGGACCTCGGGCAGCTCGAAGGCGGCGTGGGCGCGTTCCACGCCGTGCCGACGGGCTCGGCGAAGGCGGAGCTCACGCTCAGCTTCTACGAGCCGCGCGGCGACGGGCCGGTCCACTGCGAGCTGATCCACGCGACCGACCTGCTCGGCCGGGCCAAGGCCCGACAGCTCGCCGACGAACTTCACGCGCTGCTGCGCCATGTGGCGGCCAACCCCGGACAGCCGCTCTCGGAGCTGTTCACCGTTATGTCCATGAGGAGTGAAAACGCATGACCACCAACCCGTTCGAGGACCCGCAGGGCAGCTTCCTGGTCCTGGTCAACGACGAGAACCAGCACTCGGTGTGGCCGTCCTTCGCCGAGGTGCCGGCGGGCTGGCGGACCGTCTTCGGCGAGGACACCCGGGACGCCTGCCTCTCCTACGTGGAGGCCAACTGGACGGACCTGCGCCCGGCCAGCCTGATCGCCGCCCAGCAGCAGGCCTGATCCCCCGGCCCTGCCAACCGAAAGCTCCCGGGAACCGCCCTACGGCGGTTCCCGGGAGCCTTCGGGCTATTCCGGTCCGTAGGCCGCCCAGGGACCGAGCGTGAAGCCCTCGCCCTCCGCCCGGACTTCCAGGGCGCCCGGCCCACCGAAGTGCGCCGGGACCACCAGCTCCCGTTCCGCGGCGGCCCGCGCGAGGATCCGGCGGCGGCCGGCCGCCGCCTGCGCCGGGTCCAGGCAGAAGCAGCTGTTGCAGTCGGGGCGCAGGATCTGCACCGGGCTGTGCAGCAGGTCGCCGACGAAGACCGCCCGGTCGCCCCGGGAGTCGAGCCGCAGCACGGCCGAGCCAGGGGTGTGGCCGGGGACGGATTCCAGGGTGAGGTGCTCGTCGATGCGGTGGAAGCCGTCCCACAGCACGGCCTGCCCGGCCCGGTGCACGGGCGTGACACTGTCCTCGTAGACCAGCCGGTCGTTCTCGGACCGGCCGCCCCCGTACCCGCCGTCCGGACCGAAGTGGCGGTCGTCGGCCGCCGGTATGAGATATCGGGCGTTGCGGAACGTCGGCACCCATTCGCCGTCCGCACCGTGCGTGTTCCAGCCCACGTGGTCGGCGTGCAGATGGGTGTTGACCACAGTGTCCACTTCCTCCGGGCGGATGCCGGCCCGCGCCAGGCCGCCGAGGAAGTCGCCCTGCCAGTGGTGGAACTGCGGTGTGCCGGGCCGCTCGCGCCCGTTGCCCACCCCGGTGTCCACCAGGACCGTCCGTCCGCCGCTGCGCAGCACCCAGGTCTGGAGCGCCATGACCGCCAGGTCGCCCTCCGGATCCCAGTGGTCCGGCGCCAGCCGGTCCCGGTGGTCCCGCCAGACCTCGGCGCCGGATTCCGGGACCAGTGCCCGGGCGGGCCCGAACGCTCCCCGCCACTCGACGATCCGGATGACCTCGACATTCCCCAGCGTCATGCGCTGCACGTTCTGATGCGTCATGCTCCCGACGTTAGAAGCGACTGCCGAGACTCTCGATGCCTTGGCTGCTCGTTCGGATACGCCTGCGTCTCATCCCGGTGCCGAGCTCGCCCGGACGGCGTCGTAGCCTGACCCGGTGGACGTGGTCAGTGATGCGATCTCCGCCATGCGCGTCGGGCGGCCCTCCTCCGACCGGGTGCGGGTGGGCGGGAGCTGGTGCACCCGGCTCGACCCGTACGAGGGCGCGGGCTTCCACGTGGTCCTGGAAGGCGGCTGCCGGCTGCTGGCCGACGGCGGTTCACCCGTCGTGCTGGGCGCGGGGGATGCGGTACTGCTGCCGCACGGCACCGGGCACGTGATGGCGGACGACCGGGCCGACCCGGCGGCCCTGCGGCAGCCGGTGCCCTACAACCGGTGGTACGCGGCGTCGAGGCAGCAGCCGGACGACCGCGGAGCCGTCGGCGGGGTGGAGCTCCTGTGCGGCAAATACCGGACCGACCGCAGCCGGGTGCACCCGCTGATGGCAGAACTGCCGGCCGTCGTCCACCTGCCGAACCGGGCGGGCAGCCACCCCGAACTGCGCGCCGCCATCGACCTGCTGGGCCGGGAACTGCACGCCGGGCGGCCCGGGTCCGGCATCGCGGTCCCCAGCCTGCTCGACCTCCTGCTCGTCTACATGATCCGCGCCTGGACGGCGGACGCCCGGACGGGGGCCTGGCCGGCCGCGCTGGGCGACACGGTGGTGGCCGCCGCCCTGCGGGCGCTGCACGCGGACCCGGCCGCTCCTTGGACCAACGACCGCCTGGCCGCGCGGGCGGGCGTCTCCCGGCCCACCCTGGCCCGCAGGTTCACCGCCCTGGTCGGCCGGCCTCCCATGGCGTACCTCACCTGGTGGCGGCTGACCGTCACCGCCCGGCTGCTCCGCGACACCCGGGATCCGCTGGCCGCCATCGCCCGCCGGGTCGGCTACGGCACCCCGTACGCCCTGTCCCACGCCTTCAGCCGGGAGTTTGGCACCACCCCGGGGCGGTACCGGGCCGCGGCGGAAATACCGGCGGCGGTGCAGGCGCCGGGCGGGTGATGCTCCGGCCGGCGGCGGGAAAAGGGGCCGGCCCCTTCCCCCCGGGGGTTTAGGGGAAGAGGGCCGGGGCAAGGGGGGGCGGATCAGCCCTGGGTGGGGATGCGGGGTGCCGGCGGCGGGTCCTGGGGACGGCGGCTGTCGGACCAGGCCGCCCACAGGGCGGCGTACCGCCCGCCGGCGGCGACCAGTTCGGCATGCGAGCCGGTCTCCACGATCCGGCCCTGGTCCAGGACCACCACCCGGTCCGCCGTTGCGGCCTGCGGCAGCCGGTGGGCCACCATCAGCCCGGTGCGGCCCTCCAGGGCCTGCACGGCGGCCGACTCCAGCGTGCGGGCGCCGGCGCTGCCCGCGTCGGCCGTGGCCTCGTCGAGGATCGCCACCGGCGGGTCCGCGAGGACCAGCCGGGCCAGGGCCAGGTGCTGGGCCTGGGTGACCGTCAGCTGGTGCCCGCCCTCGCCGACCACCGTGGCGAGTCCCTCGGGCAGGGCCGCCACCCACTCCAGCGCGCCGACCCCGGCCAGCGCCGCGTGCAGCTCCTCGTCGGTGGCCTCGGGCCGGGCCAGCCGCAGGTCCTCGGCCAGCGGCCCGGCGAACACGTGGACCTCCTGGCTGATCAGGGTGACGGCCTTGCGGAGCCCGGCCGGGCCGAGGTCCCGGGAGTCCACCCCGCCGAGGGCGATCGTGCCCTGCGAGGGCTCGTGCACGCCCGCGATCAGCTTGGCCAGGGTGGTCTTCCCGGCGCCGCTCGCGCCGACCAGCGCCACCCGCTCCCCGGGCCGGACCGTGAGGTCCACCTCCCGCAGCACCGGGTGCCCGTCCACGTACGCATGGTGGAGCGCGGAGACCTCCACCGAGCCGTCGGCCGGCTCGGCGGGCCGCTCCGGCTCGGCCTCGGCGGGCAGTTCGGAGACCCCGACCAGGCGGGTCAGGCTCGCCCCGGCGGACTGCACGTCGTCCAGCAGCACCAGGGCCGCGTTGATCGGGTTGAACAGGCTGTGGAAGTAGAGGGCCGCGGCGGTGGCGGTGCCGATGCTCACCGAGCCGTTGTCCACCAGGAAGAACCCGGTGACCAGGATCGAGCCCAGGCCGAGGAACTCGGCCAGGTTGAGCCGGGAGAAGAACCCGGTCACCAGGTGGATGCCGCGCAGCGAGAGGTCGACGGCCGACCGGGAGCGCTGCTCGATCAGGCCGGTGTGCTCGCGGTCGAGCCGGAAGGCGCGTACGGTCCGGGCGCCGCCGACGCTGTCCAGCAGCTGGTGCTGGAGCGCGCCGGTGGCAACCCGGTGCGCGGCATAGACGGGGACGGCCCCGCGCAGGTACCAGCGCACGGCGAGGATCTGCACCGGCACGGCAGGCAGTACGGCGAGCAGGAACCGCCAGTCCAGGACGGCGAGTCCGGCCAGGGTCAGGGTGATGGTGAGCACCGACCGGCTGAACTCGGGCAGGGCCTGCCGCACCGACCGGGCGATCAGGGTGACGTCGCCGGTGACCCGGGAGACCAGGTCGCCGGAGCCGGCCCGCTCGATCCGTTCGAGCGGCAGCCGCAGGGCCCGCTCGACGAACTGCTCGCGCAGGGCTGCGAGCACGGTCTCGCCGAGCCGCGCCACCAGGGCGCTGCCGGCCGCGGTGGCGGCACCGCGGCCGAGGGCGACCACGACCAGCAGGACCAGCGGAACGGTCAGTGCGTCCGGGCCCTTCTGCTCCACGACCAGGTCCACGATGCGGCCGAGGAGGGGGGCGGTCAGCAGGCCGATGCCGGTGCCGAGCAGCAGGACCGCCAACGCGGTGCCGGCCAGCAGGCGGTGCCCGCGCAGCATGGCGCGGAGCGCGGCGACCGTCCGGGCGCCGGTGGCCACGGGCAGCAGGTCGCGGCCGGCCGCGGCTGCCGTGGGGGAGGGGCTCATGGTGTCGTCCGTCGTCTCGTCCGTGTCGTCTGTGGGCCGGCCCAGTTTGGTGTCGTGCGGGGCGGTCATGCCAGCACCGCCGTGCGGTAGCTCTCGTCGGCGGCGACGAGTTCGGCGTGCAGCCCGTCGGCGGCCACCGCGCCGCCGTCCAGCACCACCACCCGGTCGGTGACGGTCAGGAGGGCGGGGCTGGTGGTGACCAGGACGGTGGTGCGGCCCTTGCGGACTTCGCGGAGCCGGGCGGCGATCACCGATTCGGTGACCGCGTCCACCGCGGTGGTCGGGTCGTGCAGGACCAGGACGGGCGGGTCGGCGGCGAGCGCCCGGGCGAGGGCGACCCGCTGCCGCTGGCCGCCGGAGAGAGACCGGCCGCGTTCGGCGAGCAGGGTGTCCACCCCGTCGGGCAGGGTGCGGGCGACGTCGTCGGCGGCGGAGGCGCGCAGCGCGGCCTCGATACCGGGGGCGTCGGCGGCCGGCGAGTCCGCGCCGGTACCGGCGCCGGCCCGGACGTTGTCGAGCAGGGTGCTCTCGAACAGGGCGGCGTCGTGGTGCGCCACCCGGACCGCGGCGCGCACATCGGCCGGGTCCAGCCCGGTCAGTGACACCCCGTCGAGTTCGATGGTGCCCTCGGCCGGATCGGCCTCCCGGGCCAGGCACAGCAGCAGGTCGCGGGCCACGGCCGGATCCCGGGTGACCACGCCGAGGAACTCCCCGGGCCGGACGTCCAGGTCGACCCCGGTCAGCGCCCCGTACCCGACTCCGCGCAGCCGGAGCCCGCCGCCCACGGCCGCGGGCAGTGCCTGCTCGCCCGCGGTGACGGCCGGCGGC
Organism: Streptomyces sp. NPDC002054; assembly: GCF_040296685.1. NCBI lineage: Bacteria > Bacillati > Actinomycetota > Actinomycetes > Kitasatosporales > Streptomycetaceae > Streptomyces > Streptomyces sp. NPDC002054. Next base: position 193,016 of record NZ_JBEOXT010000002.1, on the reverse strand, counting down.
GCGTCGAGCACCTCGGCGATCCGGCGGGACGAGGCGCGGCCCTGCGCGAACTCGGCGTTGACCCAGGTGAGGGTCTGGAAGGGGCCGAGCAGGAACTGGGCCAGGCCCACGGCCGCCACCAGGTCGCCGACGCTGATGCTGCCGCGCATGGCCAGGTACGCCCCGGCAATGCCGATGCCGGCGATGAACAGGCCGGTCAGGGCGAGGACCGCGCCCTCGTGGCCGGCCCGGCTGTGGGCGGCGCGCAGCGCGGCGGCGAGGGAGTCCCGGCTGGTCCGCCGGTAGCGGGCGACGGCCGCCGACTCGGCGCCGATGCCCTTCAGTACGCGCAGTCCGGCGACCAGGTCGGCGGCGACACCGGAGGCGTGCGCGGCCTTGTCCTGCTCGACCTCGCTGCGCTGCTCCAGCGGCATGCTGATCCGGTGGCCCAGCCACAGCAGGGGCGGGATGCCGAGGAGGACGAGCAGACCGAGCGGCACCGAGATGCGGAGCAGCGCGATCGCGCTGATCACCAGGCCGGCGAGCGCGGCAACGCCGAACGGCAGCATGGTCGCCACCGTCCCCACCCGCCGGGCGTCGTCGGTGGCGATGTTGGTCAGCTCGCCGGGGAGCCGGCCCGCCTCGGCGCCGCCGCGGGGGTCCAGCACCCGGGCGCCGAGGTCCACCCGGAGCCGGTGGGCGGCTTCTTCGCCGGCGCGCTCCGCGATCCGGGCGGCGATGCGGTAGGAGGTGGACAGCACCAGGAACAGGACGGCGAGCACAACCAGCCAGCGGACCAGGGCCCCCGAGGAGCCGGTGGCCACTGCCCGGTCGATCACCACGCCGATGACGACGGGGACCATCGCCTCGCCGCCCTGGTGTGCCATGCCGAGAACCGAGGCCCAGGCGACGCGGCGTCGCTGGCCTCCGATCGCGCGCCGGAGGACATCGCCTCCGGTGGGACCCCCTGTGAGCATGCGTGTCCTCCGGAGATGGTCAGATAGTTAGGTAAGGCTACTCTAAGAAACTCTGAGGTACAGCGGCGTCTCATCGCACGTGTGACCGGTGCATTTGCCCAGCTCGGCACGGACGTTGACCCTGCGCCCTGCCTTCGGTTAGCCTCACCTAAGTTAATGGTCGCCGGGGGGAGTTTTCAGTTGTCGGTCGAGGCCAAGGCGGAGATCGGGACCGGAACCGACGACCCACCGGCGGCGACCGCGGCACCGCCGGGACCGCCCGCACGCCGGGCCGCCACGGCCGCGCTGCGCAGCCTGGGCATCCTGGCCGCACTCGGCGCCCTGCTCGTGATCGCGCTGCTGAGCATCTGGTGGGGCAGCCGGGACATTCCGTTCAGCTCGACCTGGGACGTCCTGTGGCACCCCGACGGGTCGCAGACCGCGGTCATCATCCACGAATACCGGATCCCGCGCACCCTGGTCGGCATTGTCGTGGGCATCGCGCTGGGCCTCTCCGGCGCCCTTATGCAGGCCCTGACCCGCAATCCGCTCGCCGACCCCGGCCTGCTCGGGGTCAGCCTCGGCGCCTCCACCGGCGTGGTGTTCGCCATCGGTTTCTTCGGTGTCGCCACCGCCCTCGGCTACCTCTGGTTCGCCTTCGCCGGCGCGGCCATCGCGACCGTCGTGGTCTACCTGCTCGGCTCCGCCGGGCGGAGCCTTGTCACCCCCGACCGCCTGGTGGTCGCCGGAGCCGCGGTGACCGCCGTGCTGTGGGCCTTCAACTCGGCCGTGCTCCTGCTGAAGCCGCGGGCCTTCGACCAGTTCCGCTTCTGGACGGCCGGCTCCCTGGCGGGCCGTCGGATGGATGTGTTCTGGGTCGTCCTGCCGTTCATCGTCGTCGGCCTGCTCCTCGCGCTGGCCCTCGCGCCCTCGCTCAACGCGCTCGCCCTGGGCGAGGAGATGGGCCGGGCCCTCGGCGTCAACGTCGGCCGCACCCGCGCGATCGGGGTGATCGCCGTGATGCTCCTCTGCGGCGCGGGCACCGCCGCCGCCGGACCCATTGCCTTCATCGGGCTCGTCGTCCCGCACATGGCCCGGTTCGTCGTCGGCCCCGACCAGCGCTGGCTGATGGCCTACTCCGCCCTGATCGCACCGATCCTGCTGCTCGGCTCCGACGTCCTGGGCCGTGTCATCGGCGCACCAGGCGAGCTCCAGGTCGGCATCGTCACCGCGTTCATCGGAGCGCCCGTGTTCCTCGCCCTGTGCCGCCGCCGAAAGCTGGTCATGCTGTGACCGGTCACGTTGTGAAGGACGCCAGCGTGAAGGACGCCGACGTGAAGGAACCCGCAGTGAAGGACTCCGCCGTGAACACCCCGCGCGGTCCCCGGGTGGTCACCGGCACCGTCCTGCGCACCCCCGGCGACCGCCACTCGCTGCGCCTGCACGGCCGCACCGTGGCCGTGACCCTCATCCTGGTCGTCGCCCTGGTCGTGGTCATGGGCATCACCCTGACCACCGGAGACTTCCAGCTGTCGGTCGGCGAGGTCCTCCAGGCCCTCACCGGCACCGGCTCCGGCGCCGCCGACTTCATCGTCAACACCCTGCGGATGCCCCGCCTGGTCACCGCCCTGTGCGTCGGCGCCGCCCTCGCGGTCAGCGGCGCGATCCTGCAGAGCCTCACCCGCAACGCGCTGGGCAGCCCCGACATCATCGGCTTCACCAACGGCTCCGCCACCGGAGCCCTGCTGGTCATCGTCGTCTTCAACGGCAGCATGACCCAGGTGGCGGTCGGCGCCCTGGCCGGCGGCCTCGCCACCGCCCTCGTCGTCTACCTGCTGGTGTTCGGCGGCGGATCGCCCGGCTTCCGGCTGGTCGTCATGGGCATCGGCGTCAGCTCCCTGCTGCTCGCCGTCAACACCTACCTGATGACCCGGGCCAACTGGCAGGAGGCCCTCGAAGCGCAGGCCTGGCTGTTCGGCACCCTCGGCAACCGCAACTGGGACCACGCCACCGCGATCGGCCTGGCCACCGCCGTCCTGCTGCCCCTCGCGTTCGGACTCGGCCGCCGCCTCACCATGGTCGAGATGGGCGACGACACCGCCACCGCGCTCGGTGTCAATGTCGGCGCCACCCGCATGGCCCTGCTCTTCGTCAGTGTCGCGCTGGCGGCCTTCGCCACGGCCGTGACCGGACCGATCATGTTCGTCGCGCTCGCCGCCCCCCAGCTGGCCCGTACGCTGATCCGCTCCTCCGGGCCGGGACTCGTCCCCGCCGCGCTGATGGGCGCCTTCCTGCTGGCCGTCAGCGACCTCCTGGTGCAACGGCTGTTCTCCCCCGCCCTGCTGCCGGTCGGCGCCGGCACCGGCACCATCGGCGGGCTGTACCTCATCTGGCTGCTGGTCACCGAATCCCGAAAGAGCCGCGCATGACAGCGACGACCTCCTCCACCACCCCTTCGGCGCGGCTGCGGGCCGAAGGACTGACCCTGTCCTACGACCAGCGCACCGTGGCGAGAGACCTCGGGGTCGTCATCCCCGACCACTCCTTCACGGTGATCATCGGCCCGAACGCCTGCGGCAAGTCCACCCTGCTCAAGGCCCTCGCCCGGATGCTGAAGCCGAAGGCCGGCGAGGTCTACCTGGACGGCGCGGCCATCTCCTCGTACCGCACCCGCGAGGTCGCCCGGCGGCTCGGCCTGCTCCCGCAGTCCTCCACCGCCCCCGGCGGCATCACCGTCGGCGACCTGGTGGCCCGAGGCCGCTACGCGCACCAGCGGATGCTGCGGCAGTGGTCCGCCGAGGACGAGAACGCCGTCACCGAGGCCATGCGGCAGACGGGTGTGCTCGACCTCGCCGACCGGCCGGTCGACGACCTCTCCGGCGGCCAGCGGCAGCGGGTCTGGCTGTCCATGGTGCTCGCCCAGCAGACCGACATCCTGCTGCTCGACGAGCCCACCACCTACCTCGACATCGCCCACCAGATCGAGGTGCTGAACCTCTGCGCCGACCTGCACGAGCGCAAGGGCCAGACCATCGTGGCCGTCCTGCACGACCTCAACCAGGCCTGCCGCTACGCCAGCCACCTCGTGGTGCTCAAGCCCGGCGGTGTCGTCGCCGCCGAGGGCCACCCCTCCGAGGTGATGACCGCGGAACTCGTCGAGGACGTCTTCGGCCTGCCCTGCCGGATCATCGACGACCCGGAGACCGGCACCCCGCTGATGATCCCCACCGCCCGTACCCGCCTCGCCGCGGCCGAAGCCGACGCCGTCGGCGCGGCCCAGACCTCCTGAGGACGGACTGCCCATGCTCGACACGCGGCTGACGAACGCCCACATCCTCACCATGGACCCGGCCCACCCCGTCGCCCACGACCTGGGCATCTGGCAGGGCCGGATCGTGGGTCTCGACGAAGCGGTGACCGCACTGCCCGCCCGCGAGGTCATCGACCTCCAGGGGGCCACCGTGCTGCCCGGGTTCATCGACAGCCATGTGCACCTGTCCTGGGCCGGGCTGAAGGCGAGCACCCCCACGGTGGCGCCCTGCACCCGGGTGGAGGACGTGCTGGCCGTGGTGGCCGAGGCCGTCGCCCGGAAGCCGCACGGCGCCTGGGTGGACATTGCCGGCTACGACCAGCGGGCCCTGGGCCGCCACCTCACCGCCGCCGAACTGGACAAGGTCAGCGACGGCCGCAAGGTGTTCATGGTCCACGACTCCGGGCACGCCTGCGTGGTCAACACCGCCGTCCTGGACCTGCTCCCCGCCGAGGCGGCCGAAGGGCAGGGCTTCCTCGCCGAGAGCGCCATGACCGCCGCCCGACGGCTCCGCCTGCCCTACTCCCAGGAAGAACTCGCCGACGCCATCGAGCGGGTCGGCCGCGAGTGCCTTTCCGAAGGCATCACCGCCGCTGCCGAAGCCGGCATCGGCGGCGGCCTGCTCGGCCACAGCCCCGTCGAGCTCGGCGCCTACCAGCTCCTGCGCGACCGGGGCCGACTGCCCCTGCGCGTTCAGCTGATGGCCGCCTCGGACACCCTGAAGCCCGTCGCCGCCCACACCGCCGACGGCATTCCCCGCTCCCTCGACCTCGGCCTGCGCACCGGCTTCGGCGACGACTGGCTCTCCATCGGCGCGCTCAAGGTCTACACCGACGGCGGCATGATGGCCCGTACCGCCGCCCTCACCAGCCCGTACCACGGGATGGAACACACCGGTGAATTCCAGGACGAACCGGAACGCATCGCCGAGACCATCGTCGCCGGCCACCTGGCCGGCTGGCAGCTGGCCGTCCACGCCATCGGCGACCGCGCCGTCGACCTCGCCCTGGACTCCCTGGAACGCGCCCAGCGCACCCGGCCGCGGCCCGGCGCCCGGCACCGGGTCGAACACGCCGGCCTGGTCCGCCCCGACCAGCTCGCCCGCTTCGCCGCCCTCGGCGTCAGCGCGGTGATCCAGCCCAACTTCCTGTGGTCCTTCGGCGACGACTACGCCGCCGTCATGGGCCCGGACCGGGAGCACTGGATGTACCGGGGCCGCGGCTTCCTGGACCACGGAGTCACCCTGGTGGGCAGCTCCGACCGCCCCGTCACCGACGGATCGCCGCTGCGCGCCATCCAGTTCATGGTGGAACGGGCCTCCGCCTCCGGCCGGCCCATCGGCCCGGACGAGGGCATCGACGTCGACGCGGCCCTGCGCGCGTACACCGTGGACGGCGCCTGGGCCTGCCACTGGGAGGACAGCGCGGGCAGCCTCACCGCAGGCAAGCGCGCCGATCTGGTGGTGCTGGGCGACGACCCGCGCCGCGTCGAGACCTCCCGGATCGGGGACATCGGCGTATTGAAGACCTTCGTGAACGGCAAAGAGACTTGGAGTTCGGCAGCATGAGCGCGACCATGGAACAGAAGGAAGCCGTCGGGCGGCACGCCCACCTGTGGCAGCCCTCCGTGTCCGAGTTCCGCTGGGTCGTCTGGAATGCGGCCGAGGGCACGATGGTCTTCGACACCGAACTCAACTGCCCCGTGTACATCGACGACGAACCGACCCTGCGCCAGGTCCTGGGCCGGATGCGGGAAGCGGGGGTCCCGGAGGGCAAGGACTACCCGGGCCGGCCCTGTTCGTAGCCGGCACCCGTTCAGTCCGGTACAGGAAGGAAATTCGTTGATCACGGCCACTCGGCGTCGCCTCGGCATGCCACTGCTCCCCGCGCCCCGGCCGGCCGAGCTGCCCGTACGGCCCGCGCGTCCCGGAGACGCCGCCGCCCTGGCGGCTCTGTCCCGGCCGTTCGCCCGCATGGGTGCGCTCCGCGAACGGCCCGAGGCCGTCTACGCCGCCCACGCCACCGACTTCATGGTCTGGGAGGCCCCGGACGGCACCCTCGACGGCTGCCTGGGCCTCCAGGTGTACGGCGCGGACCCGGCCGCCGAGGGCCCGCTGCCCGCGGGCGTCCTCTACAACTTCTGCGTCACCCGCCGCATGCAGGGCCAGGGCGTCGGCGCCCTGCTGCTACGCGCCGCGCTGACCCGGGCCAACGCCCTGGCCCTGACGGGGCTGTTCACCGCGACCACCGGCAGCGGCGCCCTCTTCCTCCGGTACGGCTTCACCCCCGCCGACGCGGCCCTCGCTCCGGCGGCCTGGGCCGGCACCCTGGACCCCCGGCGCAACGCCAAGGTCCTCGCGCGCCGGCTCCGCGCCTGACCCCGTACGGCAGGCACGCACACCAAAGGGCCGGTCCCGGAAGCCTCAGGCTTCCGGGACCGGCCCTTCGGCACGGTTCAGGCGTCGAGAATCCCCGGCAGCGCCGCCGTCAGCGCATCCACCTCGGCCTCGCCGACGGTCAGCGCCGGTGCCAGCCGTACGGTCGACGGCCCGGTCGCGATGACCAGGAACCCGGCGTCCTGGGCCGCCCGCTGCACCCGCGCGGCCACCGGCTCGGCGAGCACCACCCCAAGCAGCAGCCCGGCCCCCCGCACCTCCGTCACCAGTGGATGCCCGAGCTTCTCGATCCCGCTGCGCAGCCGTTCACCGACCCGCCGGACCTGCGCGAGCAGCCCCTGTGACTCGATGGTGTCGAGCACCGCCAGTCCTGCCGAACAGGACACGGGATTGCCGCCGAAGGTCGATCCGTGCTGGCCCGGGGACAGCAGTCCGGCCGCCGCTCCGAAGGCCAGCACGGCCCCGATCGGCAGGCCGCCGCCCAGCCCCTTGGCCAGCGTGATCACATCCGGATCGACTCCTTCCGCTGCCTGGTGGGCGAACCAGTACCCGGTCCGGCCGATACCCGTCTGGACCTCGTCCAGCACCAGCAGCGTGCCGGTGGCCCGGGTGATCTCCCGGGCCGCCCGCAGGTACCCCTCGGGCGCCGGGATCACCCCGGCCTCGCCCTGCAGCGGCTCGAGGAACACCGCCGCCGTCTCCTCGGTGACCGCCGCCCGCAGCGCGGCCACGTCACCGAAGGGGACATGGGTCACCCGGCCGGGCAGCGGCAGGAACGGCTCGCGCTTCGCCGGCTGCCCGGTCAGCGCCAGCGCCCCCATCGTCCGGCCGTGGAACCCGCCCTCGGCGGCGACCACAGGGCTGCGCCCGGTCCGGCGGGCGATCTTGAACGCCGCCTCGGCCGCCTCCGTGCCGGAGTTCGCGAAGAACACCCGTCCCGGCCGTCCCGCCAGCCGCAGCAGCCGCTCGGCCAGCGCGACCGGCGGCTCGGCCACGTACAGATTGGAGACATGGCCCAGCCGGGCCACCTGGGCGCTCACCGCGGCCACCACGGCCGGATGCGCGTGCCCCAGGGTGTTCACGGCGATCCCGGCGGTGAAGTCCAGGTAGGAGCGCCCCGCTTCGTCCCAGACCGTGCAGCCCTCGCCCCGGACCAGCGCCAGGGGCGGAGTGCCGTATGTGTCCATCAGCGTGGCCTGCCAGCGCCCGGTCAGTCCTCCGGCGGTCATGCCGCTTCCTTCGCTTCCTCGCAGATGTCCATCTCCTCCGGCACCACCGTGGTACCGGAACCGTCCTCGGCGAACACGGCCCGCAGCACCGAGTGCGGAACCCGGCCGTCCAGAACCTGTGCCGAGCCCACGCCGGCCCGGACCGCCTGCAGGCAGCCCTCCATCTTGGGCAGCATCCCGCTCGCCAGCTCCGGCAGCAGCTTCTCCAGCTCGCCGGCCGTCAGCCGGGGGATCACCTCCGGGTTGTGCGGCCAGTTCGCGTACAGCCCCTCGACGTCGGTGAGCATCACCAGCCGTTCCGCACCGAGGGCCACGGCCAGCGCGGACGCCGCGAGATCGGCGTTGATGTTGTAGATCTGCCCGTCCGTGCCGCGGCCCACCGGGGAGACCACCGGGATGCGGCCCTGGTCCAGCAGCGCCCGCAGGGTCTCGGTGTTGACGTCCACCACCTCGCCGACCAGGCCGATGTCCACCGGCTCGCCGTCCACCCAGGCCGGCCGGCGCACCGCGGTCAGCGTGTGCGCGTCCTCGCCCGTCAGCCCGACCGCGAACGGCCCGTGACGGTTGATCAGCCCCACCAGCTCCCGCTGGACCTGCCCTGCGAGGACCATCCGGACCACGTCCATGACCTCCGGAGTGGTCACCCGCAGCCCCGCCTCGAACCGGACCTCCAGATCGAGCCGGTCCAGCAGTGCGCTGATCTGCGGACCGCCGCCGTGGACCACGACCGGGCGCAGCCCGGACCGCCACAGCGACACCACGTCCTCCGCGAAGGACCGCTTCAGGTCCTCGTTCACCATGGCGTTGCCGCCGAACTTGATCACCACGATGCGCCCGCTCATGAGCTGTACGCGCTGTTCTCGTGGACGTACTCGGCGGTGAGGTCGTTCGTCCAGATCGCCGCTGCGGCGTCCCCGGACCGCAGGTCCACGGTCACCGTGATCCGGCGCCCGGACAGGTCGACCTTGTCGCGGGACTCGCCCGCCGCACCGTCCCGGCACACCCAGACCCCGTTGATGGCCACATCGAGCCGGTCCGGGTCGAAGACGGCGGAGGTGGTGCCGATGGCCGAGAGCACCCGGCCCCAGTTGGGGTCCTCGCCGTGCAGTGCGCACTTGAGGAGGTTGTTGCGGGCCACCGAGCGGCCCACGGTCACCGCGTCCTCCTCGGACGCCGCGCCCACCACTTCCACCTCGATCTCCTTCGAGGCGCCCTCCGCATCCGCGACCAGCTGCCGGGCCAGGTCCAGGCAGACCGTGTAGACGGCTCCGGTGAAGGCGTCCGGGTCCGGGGTCACCCCGGAGGCACCCGAGGACAGCAGCAGCACGGTGTCGTTGGTGGACATGCAGCCGTCCGAGTCCACCCGGTCGAAGGTGGTACGGACCGCCGAGCGCAGCGCCGCGTCGAGGTCCCCGGCGGTCACATCGGCGTCCGTGGTGAGCACCACGAGCATGGTGGCCAGCCCGGGCGCGAGCATGCCCGCACCCTTGGCCATTCCGCCCACGGTCCAGCCCGGGCCGGTGACCACGGCGGTCTTGTGCACCGAGTCGGTGGTCTTGATCGCGACGGCCGCGTCGTCGCCACCGGTGGGGGAGAGGCGCGCGGCGGCGGCATCGATCCCCGCGGTGACCCGGTCCATCGGCAGCGGCACCCCGATGAGCCCGGTGGAGCACACCGCGATCTCGTCCGGGCCGCCGTCTGCACCGACGGCGAGCGCCGTACGGGCGGCCATTGCCTCCGTGTCCACGGCGCCCGAGGGGCCCGTACAGGCGTTGGCGCCACCGGAGTTGAGGACGACCGCGGAGATGCGGCCGTCCGCCAGTACCCGGCGGGACCAGCGCACCGGCGCGGCCTGGACCCGGTTGGAGGTGAACACCCCGGCAGCCGCCCGGGACGGCCCGCGGTTCACCACCAGGGCCAGATCGGGTGCACCGGATTCCTTGATCCCGGCGGCCACGCCGCTCGCGAGGAATCCCTGGGCAGCGGTCACGGTCACGGAGCCACTCCATTCGTGGGCAGGCCCAGGTCCTCCGGCAGGCCGAGGGCGATGTTCATGCTCTGCACCGCGCCACCCGCGGTGCCCTTGGTCAGGTTGTCGATGGCGCTGACGCAGATCAGCCGGCCGGCCCGCTCGTCCACGGCCACCTGTACGTGGGCGGTGTTGGAGCCGAGGACGGAGCCGGTGGACGGCCACCGGCCGGGCGGCAGCAGCCGGACGAACGGCTCGTCGGCGTAGGCGGCTTCGTAGACCGCGCGGACGGCTGCGGCGGTGTCTGTGGCCGTTCCCGGGCGGAGCCGGGCGGTACAGGTGGCGAGGATGCCGCGGGGCATCGGGGCCAGCGTTGGGGTGAAGGACACGGTCACCGGTTCGCCCGCCGCCAGCGACAGGTTCTGCTCCAGCTCGGGGGTGTGGCGGTGGCCGCCGCCCACCCCGTACGGGGTCATGGACCCGGCCACCTCGGAGGCCAGCAGGTGCGGCTTCGCGACCCGGCCCGCACCGGAGGTGCCGCTCGCCGCCACGATGACGGCATCCGGCTCGACCAGGCCGGCGGCGAAGGCCGGGAACAGGGCCAGGGTCGCGGCGGTGGGGAAGCAGCCGGGCACCGCCACCCGGGTGGCACCCTTCAGCTCCTGGCGCTGCCCCGGAAGTTCGGGCAGCCCGTACGGCCAGGTGCCGGCGTGTGCGGAGCCGTAGAACAGCTCCCAGTCGGCGGGGTTGCGCAGCCGGAAGTCGGCTCCGCAGTCCACAACCAGCGTGGCGGGGTCCAACTGCTCCAACTGCTCGGCGAGGGCCGCGGACTGGCCGTGCGGGAGGGCCAGGAAGACGACGTCGTGGCCGCGGAGGGTCTCGGCGGTGGTGTCGCCGAGCACCCGGTCCGCGAACGCGTCGAGGTGCGGCTGCACCTCGACGAGCTTCCGGCCGGCGCTGCTGTGCGCGGTGACGGCGCCGATCTCCACGCCGGGGTGCCCGGTCAGCAGCCGCAGAATCTCCCCTCCGGCATAGCCGCTCGCTCCGGCCACCGCTGCCCGTAGGGTCATGCCCCTGGTCTCCCGCCGCTGGTTCTCTGATGGTTCCTCATGGGCTGCGCCCGAGGGCCCGCCCAAGTGTTTAGCTTAGGCTAACCTAAGTCCAGCTGGGCGCAGGGGGTGGGAGATGAAAACCAGGTGACATTCCCTCCGGGGTAAGGGCGTTCAGGACATTCCGCCGCCACCCCGGGTACACCGACGACCCGATCGGCCGGGCCACGCGCTCCGCACACTGCGCAGGCCGCACCGCCCGGCGCGATACCGAGCCACTGCGGCGGCAGGCGTGGCCGGCCCGCGCTGGCGGGCGGCCCGTGGGCTGGTCAGGGGTGCGGCTGCCTGGCCTGGCGGCGGGCCAGTGGTGGGGCGTACAGCGTTGGTTGGCCCGCACGGGCACCGGTTGGGCACCGGCCAGCCCGTCAGCCGGGGAAGCGGCTCGGGGCGGGGCTTCCGCGCCCGGAGCCGGGCCCGGCCCGCGGGCTCGCGCGCCGGCGGGAAGTCCAGGCGGGCGGGTGCGCGGCGCCGGGTGTGGGACGGGCGCAGCCGCGCCCGGGGATACCGGCAGAGCGTCCGCCGGCGCGGCCGGCGTGCGGGGGCTCAGTACCAGTGGGGCCGGGCTCGGCGGGGGCACCAGGGACTCGAGGCCGCCCCGGCCGCCGCTTCCGGCGGCCAGGAGGCCGGCCGGGCGGCTCGGGCTCGCCGACGGGGTGCGGCGGGCAGAGCTGCGCCCTGCGGCTTCGGCAGGGGCCGGGGCCCAGGCGGGTTCCCCCCGTACTCGTATCGGGGCCGGGCTCGGCGTGGGAGCCGGGGGATCGGGCCGCCCCGGCTGTGGGGCGGACGAAGCTGCGTCCTGCGGCTTCGGCTGGGGGCCGGGCCCGGGTCGGCGGGGGTGCCGGGGGAAGGGGGCCGCCCCGGTGGCGGGGCCTACCGGGGCGGTGGGGGGTCAGGAGCGGGGGTCGCCGGACTGGCGTTCGCGCTCCGCGTTGCGCTGCGCGATGCGGGCCGCCTCCTTGCGGACCTCCGCCTGCGTCGCCCGCTCCTTCTGCAGCCACTCGGGCTGCTCCTGCTTCAGCGCCTCGATCTGCTCGGTGGTCAGCGCCTCCGTGATCCCGCCCCGGGCGAGCCCGGCGATCGAGATGCCGAGCTTCGCCGCGACCACCGGCCGCGGGTGCGGCCCATTGCGCCGCAGGTCCTGCAGCCACTGGGGCGGGTCGGTCTGCAGGGCGTTCAGCTCGGTGCGCGAGACGACACCCTCCTGGAACTCTGCGGGGGTGGCCTCGAGGTACACACCCAGCTTCTTCGCCGCGGTCGCGGGCTTCATCGTCTGGGCGGTCTGGTGCGACGTCATGGTGTCAAGGGTATCGAGCATGTGCGCTACCTCCGACCACGACCGGTAACCTGGCGGAGTGACAGGCTCGGATACATCCCCTTCGTTCCGGCTCGCGTATGTCCCGGGAGTGACGCCCACCAAATGGGTGCGGATCTGGAACGAGCGCCTGCCCGACATCCCGCTGACCCTCGTCCAGGTGTCCGCGGCCGACGCGTTCGACCTGCTGCGCAGCGGTGGCGCCGATGCCGGATTCGTCCGGATGCCGGTCGACCGGGACGACCTCAGCGCGATCCCCCTCTACACCGAGACCACCGTGGTCGTGGTCCCCAAGGACCACCTGGTGGCGGCGGTGGAGGAGGTGTCCGTCGCGGACCTCGCCGACGAGATCGTGCTGCACCCCCTCGACGACACCCTCGACACCCTCGGCTGGGAGAACCCGCCGGGCCGCCCCGCGTACGAGCGTCCCGCCACCACGGCGGACGCCGTCGAGCTGGTGGCGGCCGGGATCGGGGTCCTGGTCGTCCCCCAGTCCCTGGCCCGCCTGCACCACCGCAAGGACCTCACCTACCGGCCGGTGTCGGAGGTTCCGGAGTCGCGGGTGGCCCTGTCGTGGCCGCAGGAGCAGACCACCGACCTGGTGGAGGAGTTCATCGGGATCGTCCGCGGGCGGACCGTGAACAGCACCCGGGGCCGCCCCCCGACGCCGCCCCAGACGAAGCGCAAGCCCACGGCTGCGAAGCCCGCGGGCAAGACGGCCGCCAAGCCCGGCGGCAAGACGGCCGGCAAGAGCCCCCGTGGCGGGTCCGGCGCGCCCAAGGGCGGCAAGGGCAAGGGCGGAGGCGGCGGCGGTCGCCGCGGAAAGCCCCGCGGCCGGGCGTAGCGGGAGCGGCCCGACCTGACATCCGGGTCGGCCGGGTGGCGCCGGATCGTGGCGGAGGGGGTTAGGTTCGCGGGGCCGTACCGCCCCCATCCCCGGATCGACGAGGACCTCTGTGACATCCGTGCGCACCGCCCGCCCCGAGGAACTGCCCGCCCTGGTCGAACACCCCGGTGATACCGAACGCAACACCGCGACCCGCGCCTATCTGACCCAGCTCCTCGACAGCGGCTGCACCCGCCCCGAATGGTGTCTGGTCGCCGAGGGCGCCGACGGCCGGCCCGTCGGCAGCGTGGTGCTGTGGACCCTCCCGGGCCAGGCGGTGCCGCTCGCCCTCGTGCTGTTCGAGGCTCCCGCGGGCGCGCCCGACACCGGGACCGCCCTGCTGGACGCCGCCGCGGCCAGGGCCGCGGAGCTCGGCGCGACCGAGCTGGAGCATGTCCTCGACTCGCCCGCCCAGGCCCCGCAGTTCCAGCGCGACCCCGAGCACCGGGGCGAACTGCTCCGGAAGTCAGGATTCGGCGTGATCCGCGACGGGCGGCGGTTCCGCCGCCTGCTTCCCGGGTCAGGCCTTGCAGGGCTGCCCGCCGACGACCCCCGGCTGACCTTCCGTACGCTCGCCGAGCTCGGCCCCGAGCCGTTTGTCGAGGTCCTCCGGGACCTCCTTGCCGACACCGCCGACGCCCGCCTCGCCGCCGACGTCCGACAGCACGGCGCACGCCGGGCGGCGGAACTCCTCTTCGAGGAGACCGCCGAACTCCGGCACGACCCCGACTGGTGGGAGCTCGGCTACGACCCCGACGGCACCGCGGCCGTGATCAGCCTGCCCGCCGAGAACCCCAGCGTCCCCGTGATCGGCTTCGTGGGCGTCGCACCCGCCCACCGCGGCAAGGGCTACGCCACCTCGGCCGTGGTCCGCGGCACCCGGATCCTTGCGGCGCACGGCGCCACCGAGATCCGCGGCGACTGCGACGCCGCCAACACGGCCATGGCCAAGGCCTTCCGCAGCGCGGGGTACGAGAACCTCGCCGACCGCCTGGAATTCGCCCGCCCGCTCTGAAGCCCCCGCCCGCGGCTGGCCCCGCCCCGCCGGCACGCCCACACTGGAGGCGGAAGCATCCGCTCAGGGAGCACGGTCGTGACATCCACGGTCAGCGCGCGTGGCCCCGCCCGGCGGGCGGTCGTACGGCGCCTGCTGGCGGAGTACGGGCGCACCCACGCCGAGGAAGCGGGCATCCGGCTGCGGAACACCCCCGCCCCGCTGTACCGGCTGCTCACCCTCTGCGTGCTGTTCGCCGTCCCCATCCAGGCGGACATCGCGGTGGCCGCGGCCCGCGAGCTCTCCGCGGCCGGGCTGCGCACCCCGCGGGCGATGGCCGGCTCCGCCTGGCAGGACCGGGTGGACGCGCTCGGCCGCGCCCACTACCGCCGCTACGACGAGAGCACGGCCACCGCCCTGGGCGCCGGGGCCGCGTTCCTCCTCGACCGCCACCGCGGTGACCTGCGGCGGCTGCGCGAGGAGGCCGGCGGGGATCCCGGCCGGATCCGCGGACTGCTCCGGGAGGTTCCCCGGATCGGCCCGGTCGGCGCGGACATCTTCTGCCGGGAGGCACAGGGGCTGTGGCCCGAGCTGCGCCCGTCCTTCGACGGCCGGGCCCGGCACGCAGCCGGCGCCCTCGGGCTCCCGGAATCCCCCGAGCTGCTGGCGCAGCTGGTCGCCGCCGAGGACCTGCCCCGGCTGGCCGCCGCCCTGGTACGGGTCGAACTGGCCAAGGACGACGCCGTACCCGCCCTCCGCCGAGCCGGCTGACCCGAAGGCCGGCCCCCTACCGCCGTTCCACAGGGTGCGGCTGGACGCCCGTCATCAGCATGTCCAGGCCCCGCCGGGTGGTCGCCAGCACCACCCGGTCGTCGGCCCGCAGCACCCACCCCTGCGGGGGCCGCCAGTCGAAGGCCGGCCGGTCGGTGCGGAGCCCGTCGAGCGTGTCCGTGGACGAGGCCGAGTGCCGGCCGATCGCCGGCCCCACGGCCAGGACCCGCCACTCGTGCTCCTTGAACGCCTCGTGCACGGAGTGCCCCTCCAGCTCCGGATGGCCGGCCACGTCGACCACGGTGAACAGCAGGGATCCGCGTTCCACGGGCATGACGCCCAGCACGTGACGGCCCATCATCGCGGCGGCGAAGGACGGCGCCGCGAGCGCCGAGACGCTGCGGCTGCGGGTCAGCGCCTCCGGGTAGCAGGCGCGCATCGTACGGGAGACGGTGGCGGCGAAATCGTCCCCGTACAGCCGCATCACCGCGCGGACCCGGGGGTTGCTCTCCCGGGCGGCCATCACGATGTCGAGGTTCTGCCCGTCCTCGTGGGTCAGGACCAGCAGCGACCGGCTGGTGCCGATCCGGGCCAGGTCCAGGACCCCCGGCGTGGCCGCGTCCGCGAGCAGCAGGTGCACGCCGAGCTCCCGGGCGAGGGCGACGCCCCGGGCCTGCGGGTCCCGTTCGATGGCCACCACGGTGTGGTCGGTGGTGCCGAGCTGCGCCAGCACCCGGGTGCCGATCTTCCCGAGCCCGACCACCACGATGTGGTCGCGCAGGCCGGGCTCCGGCGCGTGGTTCGCGGATGCGGCCCGGAACGCCAGGGTGGCGTTCATGGTGGCCGCGACCACCAGCGGAAGGATGGCCAGACCGACGAACCCGGCGACGAGCTGGAGTACCTGGCGGGCGGTGGACTCCTCGGTGGCCGGGTCGCCCATCGTGAAGATGTCGAGTAACGGCAGGTAGACGGACCTCCACAGCGGACCGTCCTCCACCAGGGCGGTCACCGCGGCCAGCGTCACCACCGCCGCACCGAGCACCCCGAAGACGGCCGTGACCTCGCGGGAGACGAACACCTTCCACGGCAGCCGGCCCAGCCGGTCCCGCAGCCAGCTCCGGTACCGCAGCCGCCGGTCGGGGGCCTCCGGCAGCCGGTGGTGGGTGACCTCTTCGAGCATCAGCCGGCCGTGCGTGAACTGCCGGTGGTACGCGGTGGCGGTGTCGGGCAGCAGCTGGGTTCCGTCGGCGCCGGGGGTCTCGGCGCTGTCCTCGTTGCCCGGGTCGTCCAGGTGGGCGCCGGACAGCACGGCCAGGGTGGCCAGGTCGGTGGCGTGCGGGGGCGTACCGGCGGGGCGGACCACGCTGCGGAACACCTTGCCCTAGACCTGGAGCGAGTGCCCGTGGCCGACCGCGGCGGCGGCGACCAGTTCGGGGACGGCGGTGTCGGCGTCGGAGAGGACGGTCGTGGACACGTCGATCCAGGGGTCCTCGTGCCGGGCGTAGACAGCCGCGGCCCGGTCGAGCAGCCGTTCCAGGTGGCGGCCCCGCTCGCGGTTGAACATCCGGATGACCAGCCGCACGGTCGGGTTGAGGCTGCGGGCGAGCAGCGCCGCCGTCATGTTCACCTGGTCGTCGGCGTAGGTGAGCGCGAGCGCGGCGGCCCGTTCGACACCGGCGGCCCGGAGGGTCTGCTCGTCCGGCCGCGCCGAGACCAGCAGCTCCACGGGGGAGCGCGGATCGCGGTGCAGCGCGGCGATGTCGGCGGCGTGCCCGTCGCGCCGCGAGGGCAGGACCACCGTGACGGCCTCGCCGCACACGGCGTCCAGCTCGTGCGCGAGCCGGTGCACCAGCGTGTCGTCACCGCAGATGATCATGTGCTCGGACCGCTGTCCGGGCTCCCGGCGGAGGTGGAGGGTCGCCGTCATGCCGCGTCGGAGGACAGGGCCGCCGGAGCCTGCTCCGCGTAGACGGCGGCCGGCAGGGACAGGACCATGGTCAGCCCGCCGCCCGGGGTGTCCTCGGGGGTGAGGGTGCCGTCCATCGCCTCGGTGAGCCCCCGGGCCAAGGCGAGCCCGAGGCCCGGGCCGGCCGTGTTGTCCCGGTCGCCGAGCCGCTGGAAGGGCTCGAACACCCGCTCGCGGTCGGCCGGGGTGATGCCCGGCCCGCGGTCGATGATCCGTACCTCGACCCGCCCGGCGAGTGCGCTGGCCGTCACCAGCACCGGCCGGCCCGCGGGGGAGTGCCGTACGGCATTGCCGACGAGATTGGCCAGCACCCGCTCCAGCAGCGGCGGATCCACCCACAGCGCGGGCACCGCCTCCAGATCCTGTACGTCGATCCCGGGCGTGGGCCCGGACCCGCCCGCATCCGCAGCGGCCGGCTCCAGGGAGTCCAGTGCCCCCGGCAGCACCTCCTCCAGTGCGGTGGCCCGCAGCGCGAGGGTGAGCGCGCCGGCCTGCAGCCGGCTCAGGTCCAGCAGGTTCTCCACCAGCCGGTGCAGGCGCAGCAGCGAGGCCTCGGCGGAGGCCAGCAGCTCCTCCCGGTCCTCCTCGGAGAAAACGACCTCCCGGCTGCGCAGCGAGCTCACCGCCGCCAGCGATCCGGCGAGCGGGGTCCGCAGATCGTGGCTGACCGCCCGGAGCAGCGCCGTGCGCAGCCGGTCCGCGGCCTTGACGGGTTCCACCTCGGCCGCCGCCTCGGCCAGCTGCGCCCGCTCCACCGCGGCGCCGACGTGCGCGGCGAAGGCGGCCAGCACCCGGCGCTCGGAGGACGGCAGCGTACGGCCGTGCAGGGCCAGGCGGGCGCGCGGGCCCGCCGTCACGATCAGGGGGGAGTCCGGCCCGGTCCGGCGGCGGTGCCCCGGTGCCGCGGAGTCCGGCCGGTCACCGTCCGGTTCCCGGAGCAGCTCGACGGAGTCCATGCCGAAGGTCTCGCGGGTCCGCTCCAGCAGGGCGGGAATCGTGTGGTCGCCGCGGACGATGCTGCCGGCCAGCGAGGACATCGTCTCCGCCTCGGCCGTGGCCCGGGCCGCCCGCCGGGACATCCGCAGCGAACGGTCCACCACCGCGGCCACGATCGCGGCCACCGCGGCGAACACGACGAGCGCCACCACACTGTCCGGATCGTTCAGCGTGAACGCCCCGATGGGCGGTATGAACCAGTAGTTGAGGAGCAGTGCCGCGGTGACGGCGGCGACCAGGGCCGACATCACGCCCCCGATGCAGGCCACCGCGACCACGGCGAGGAGGAACAGCAGGGCCTCGCCGGTCAGGTTGAGGGTGCCGCGCGTCCGGTCGAGGAGCACCGTGAGCAGGATCGGCAGCAGCAGCCCCGCCACCGGCCCCGCGATGAGCCGGGAGACCGGCAGGGTGCGCCGCCGGGAGGGCAGCAGCCGGCCGTGGCCGGCCCGTTCGTGGGTGACGGTGTGGACGTCGATGTTCCCGGACAGGGACACCACGGTCTCGCCGATGCCCCGGCCCCCGATGAAACGTTCCAGCCGACCCCGGCGGCTGGTGCCGAGCACCAGCTGGGTGGCGTTCTCCGCGGTCGCGAAGTCCACCAGCGCCGAAGCCACCTCGTCGCCGACGACCGAGTGGTAGCTGCCCCCGAGGTTCTCGACCAGCACCCGCTGGGCCGCCAGCGCCGCGTGCGAGGCCCCGGACGCCAGTCCGTCGCTGCGCGTCACATGGACGGCGAGCAGCTCCCCGCCGGCCGAGCGGGCGGCGATCCGGGCGGCCCGGCGGATCAGGGTCTGCCCCTCCGGCCCGCCGGTGAGGGCCACCACCACCCGTTCCCGGGTCTCCCACACCGCGCCGATGTTGTGCTCGGCACGGTACTTCGTCAGGGCCTCCTCCACCCGCCCGGCCACCCACAACAGGGCCAGCTCCCGCAGCGCGTTGAGGTTCCCGGGCCGGAAGAAGTTCGCCAGCGAGGCGTCGATCCGCTCCGGCGGGTAGATGTTGCCGTGGGCCATCCGCCGGCGCAGCCCCTCCGGCGGGATGTCGACCAGCTCGATCTCGTCGGCACGGCGCACGAAGTCGTCGGGGACGGTCTCCCGCTGCGGCACCCCGGTGATCTTCTCGACCACGTCGCTGAGCGACTCCAGGTGCTGGATGTTCAGCGTGGCGATCACATCGATCCCGGCCGCCAGGATGTCCTCGACGTCCTGCCACCGCTTGGGGTGCCGGCCGCCACCGGGCACATTGGAGTGCGCCAGCTCGTCGATCAGCACCACATCCGGCCGGCGGGCCAGCACGGCCGCCACGTCCAGCTCGGCATAGCGCCCCCCGCGGTACTCGCACTCCGCCCGGGGCAGTACGTCCAGACCGGCGAGCTTCTCCTCGGTGTGCTGCCGCCGGTGGCACTCCACCAGCCCGGCCAGCACCGCCGCGCCGCGGCCGGCCCGCCGCTGGGCCTCGTCGAGCATCCGGTAGGTCTTGCCGACCCCCGGAGCCGCACCCAGGTACACCTTGAACCGGCCGGCGCGCAGGGCCGCCCTCCGGGCTTCCGCGACAGCCGGTGCCGGCGTCCCCATGATCAGAACCTCTCGGGGAAAAGCCAGGCAACAACCAGATATCCGGCCAGCGAGGCCGCGATGACGCCGCCTACGACAGTTTCCGTGCTCACTCGCCCTTGACACCTCCGTGTGGCCTACCTGCCAAGGAAACTCCGCTACGCGCGTCCCGATAAGCCCCTTGATGCACCTCTGGCGCTTTGTGCACGGGATTCTGACGCTGTGTTGACGCCCGCTCCCCCGATAGAGTGACGGCGGTGTGCCGGGAAGCCTGGTCGGCGTCGCGGGCCGTCCGGTCCGCGTCCGATCCGGTGGGGGCGGCAATGCGCAGCGTGGGTACGGTACTGGTCCTTGTGGTGCTGGCGACGGCAGTGGCCACCGGCGCCCGCCGCTGGCGCATCCCCGCGCCCTCCCTGCTGGTGGTCGTCGGCCTCGGCGTCGCCCTGATCCCCGGCACCCCCGAGATCCACGTCAGCCCCGAGGTCATCGGCCTCGTCGTGCTGCCCCCGCTGCTCTATGCCAGCGCCGAGGAACTCTCCTGGCGCGAGCTCCGCCTGGTGTGGAAGCCGGTCGGTGTGCTCGCCGTCGGCCTGGTGCTCGCCTCGGCGGCGGCGGTCGGCGCGGTCGCCTCCCTGCTGACCCCGCTGACCTGGCAGATGGCCCTGGTCCTCGGGGCCGTCCTGGCCAGCACCGACCCGGTGGCGGTCACCGCCCTCGGCCGGCGCCTCGCCCTGCCCCCCAAGGTCCAGGTCCTGGTCCAGGCCGAGAGCCTCTTCAACGACGCGACCTCGCTGGTGCTCTTCCGGGTCGCGGTCATCGTCGCCGCAGCCTCCTCCGGGGTCTCCTGGCAACAGGCCGGCACCGAGTTCGCCCTGCTCGCCGGCGGCGGCACCCTGATCGGCGGAGCCGTCGCCTGGACGGTCTCGCTGCTCCGCCGCAGAACCGAGGACCCGGTCCTGGAGACCGTCATCGCCCTGGTGACCCCGTACGCCGCCTATGTGCTCGCCGAGGCCGTCCACGCCTCCGGGGTGACCTCCGTGGTGGTCGCCGGCGTCGTGCTCGGCGGCCTGTCCGACACGTTCACCACCGCCCGGATACGGCTCCAACTGCACGCCGTCAACGGCACCCTGGTCTTCCTGCTGGAGAGCGTGGTGTTCAGCCTGATCGGCCTGACCCTGCCCGCCCAGGTTGCCGCGCTGACCGACGCGGACCGGCTCTGGCCGCTGTACGCCCTCGCAGTGGCCGCCACCCTGGTCGCCATCCGCCTGCTGTGGGTGCTCCCGCTGTCCGCGCTGCTGCAACGGAGCTCGGGGGCGCGCCCCTCCTGGCGGG
Source organism: Streptomyces sp. NPDC002054 (assembly GCF_040296685.1). Lineage (NCBI taxonomy): Bacteria > Bacillati > Actinomycetota > Actinomycetes > Kitasatosporales > Streptomycetaceae > Streptomyces > Streptomyces sp. NPDC002054. The sequence goes on along the minus strand of NZ_JBEOXT010000002.1, from coordinate 172,259 downwards.
TCCCCGCCGTCCTCACCTGGGCCGGCACCCGCGGAGTGGTTCCGCTGGCCGCCGCCCTGTCGATCCCGGTCGCGGCGGACGACGGCACCCTGCTCGGCCAGCGCCCGCTCGTCCTCGTGCTCACCACCTCGGTGGTCGTGGTGACCCTGGTCGCCCAGGGCTTCACCCTGGCCGGAGTGGTCCGGCGGTCCGGCATCGCCCTGGAACCGGACCACACCGCACGCGAGGAGGCGTCCGCCCGCTGCAGCCTGGCCGAGGCAGGCATCCGGCGGCTGGACGAGATGGCCGAGCTGGAAGCTGTACCGGACACCGTGGCGGACCGGCTCCGGCGCAGTCTGCAGGCCCGGATGGAGCACGCCCGCGACCGCCTGGAGGAGACCGACCCCGCCGAGTCCGACGATCACGTGTACCGGCTGCTGCGCCGCGACCTGATCCGGGTCGAGGCGGCCGAACTGGAGCGGCTCTACGACGCCCACCGCATCAGCGACACCACCCGCCGGCTGCTCCAGCGCTCCCTGGACCTGGAGGAGGCCCGCCTGGACCTCGCCACCTGACGGCCCCGGCCCGGCCCCGCCCCGCCCCCGGACATGGGTGCGGGGCGGTCCTGTTCCTAAGGACCGCCCCGCGGGGTGGGCTTCAGGCCTCAGCTCAGCGCTGACCGGCCCTGCTGCCGTGGTTGGCCGCCTTCTTGCGACGGGACCTCTTCTTGCGGGCGCGCTTGGACATGTACGGGTATTCCTTCAGGCGGTGTGGCCGACGAGGACGTCGGCGAGCTTGTTGAGGCGCTTGACCGTGCGCTCCTCGGTGGCGGCGGCGGCCGGGGCGACCCGCTCGGAGCGGTCGTAGTAGGCGCCGTTGACGATCTCGGTGGCCGGGTCGCAGAGGCGGACGACGTGCCCGGCGCCCTCGGCGGCGGAGCCGCCCTCGTGGCCGTAGAGGGAGAGCAGCCCGGTGTCGCAGACGCCCGGGTGGACCGAGACGGCCGTGACGCGCGGGTCGGCGGCGAACACGGTGAGGGCCAGCTGCGACTGCGCGTACGCGGCGAGGCGCGAGTAACGGCGGGTCCGGTTGGGGTCGTTCCACTGGATGGCGGCGCTGCGGTGCAGGGAGGAGGACACGTTGACAACCCGGCCGCCCGGGTCGGTGGTCAGGGCCGGCTCGAGGAGGTTGGTGAGCAGGTAGTGGGCGAGGAAGTTGACCTGGAAGGACAGCTCGTTGCCGTCGGGGGTGACGGTGTGGCGCTCGGGCGCGGCGACGGCCGCGTTGTTGACGAGCACGTCCAGGCGGGGGTGCTCCCGTACGACGGTCTGGGCCATCGACTCGACCTCGTCGAAGTGGGCGAAGTCGGCGGCCAGCGGGCGCAGCAGGGCGCTGCTGACGCCGGCGGTGGCGATCAGGCGGTCGGTCGCGGCCTGGGACTCGGCGGCGGTACGGCCGTGGACGAGGACGGTGGCGCCGGCCTCGGCGAGCAGGCGGGCGGTCTCGTAGCCGATGCCGGAGGTGGCGCCGGTGACGAGAACGGTGCGTCCGGACAGGGAAGAAGAAGACATGTGAGGTTCCTCAATGGGCATGACCGACCTGCCCACCCCCCCCGGCACAGGGCAGGGAGGCGTGGGCTGAGGCCAGGTCACGCGGGGAAGGTGAAAGTGTGCGTACTCGAGTCCCGGCCGCGACCCGTCAGCACGGGTCGGGGGGAGGGCGGAGATACGCGGAGACGACGCGCAGCCGGTGTCAGGCGGCTGTGCGGACAGCAGGCGCTGCCGGCGGCACCGTATTCGGTGGCCGGTCTTCGTAGCGCGGACCGCTGTTCATGCCCATATCCCAGCGCATCCGGAACCCGGCGGCAAGTTCTCGACACCGCTTTGACGGTCCTCTGACGCTTGTCGTCATCAGACCGTCAAAAAACCCGCAGAGTGCGGAAAGGCAGCGTCAAGAAGGGCCGCCGGGGCCCTGGACATGACGCAGACTGATCTTGCGACGGCACCGGAAGACGGTCCGTGGTGTGTGGGCTGGACGACGGTGACCTGAACACCGCCGGACAGGCGCGTCGGGGACGGCCGTGGGGGGCGATCCCGAGCGCATCTGCACCGAAAAGCCGTTCGCACGAAGCAGGGGCCGCCCGCTCCACAGCGCAAGGGGAAGCTGTGAGCGGGCGGCCCCTGTGCATGCAGCCGGTGCTCGGGTTGCTCAGGTGACGGCCGAGGTGGGCAGCTCCGCCGCCACCGCCGGGAGACCGCCCGCCGTCGGCAGGGTGAGGACCATTGTCAGGCCGCCGCCGGGGGTGTCCTCGGCGCCGAGGGTGCCGCCGATCGCCTCGGTGAACCCGCGGGCCACGGCGAGTCCGAGACCGACCCCGGCCCCGCCCGGGGCGTCCCCGTACCGCTGGAAGGGTTCGAAGATGCGGTCCTTGGCATCGTCCGGGACCCCGGGGCCGCGGTCGACGACGCGGAGTTCGACCCGGTCGCGCAGGGCACTGGCCGAGACATGCACGGGCTGCCCCGCCGGGCTGTACTTGACGGCGTTCTCCACGATGTTGGCCACGGCCCGCTCCAGCAGGCCCCGGTCCACGGCCACCATGGGGAGGGTCTCGGGGATGTCGAGGTCCACGCTGTCGTCGGGAACCCCGCCCAGCGCCATGGGGACGACCTCGTCGAGGTCGGTCTCGCGGATCATCGGGGTCACGGTGCCCGTCTGGAGACGGGACATGTCCAGCAGGTTCCCGATCAGGGCGGAGAGCCGGTCGGCCCCGTCCTCGATCCCTTCGAGCAGCTCGGCCCGGTCGGCCTCGGACCAGGCGATGTCGTCGGAGCGGAGCGAGCTGACGGAGGCCTTGATGCCGGCCAGCGGGGTCCGCAGGTCGTGGCTGACCGCGGCCAGCAGGGCGGTCCGGATGCGGTTGCCCTCGGCCAGCTCGCGCGCCCTGCCTGCCTCGTCGAGCAGCCGCTGCCGGTCCAGCACCACCGCGGCCTGGGCGGCGAAGGCGCCGAGCACGCGGCGGTCCTCGGCCGGCAGGACGCGGCCGGTCAGGGCCAGGGCCATATGGTCGCCGATGGGCATGTCCACGTCCGCGTCCTCGGGCCGGCCGACCGGGCCGGTGCCGACCGAGGCCGCGACGGACCACGGTTCGACCTCGCTCTCGCGTTCCAGCAGGGCCACGGACTGCATCGCGAAGGTCTCGCGCAGCCGTTCCAGCAGGGCGTCGAGGGAGTTCTCGCCGCGCAGCACACTGCCGGCGAGGAAGGAGAGCACCTCGGATTCGGCGCGTAGCCGTGCGGCCTGCTGGGTGCGCCGGGCGGCCAGATCCACCACGGAGGCCACCGACACCGCCACCCCGACGAAGATCGAGATGGCGACGATGTTCCGGGGGTCGGAAATCGTGAGCTGGTGCAGGGGCGGGGTGAAGTAGTAGTTCAGCAGCAGGGAGCCGATGGCCGCCGAGCCCAGCGCCGGCAGCAGCCCGCCGAGGAGTGCCGCCGCCACCGTCACGGTGAGGTACAGCAGCATGTCGTTGGCGAGCCCGAGATCGGGCAGGACCTGGCTCAGCAGTACGGTCAGCAGAACCGGCCCGGCGACCGCGGTGAGCCAGCCCCAGATGATCCGGGAACGGCCCAGGCGGGCGCCGCGGGCCACCGGCAGGCCGCGGCCCTTGGCCGCCTCGTCGTGGGTGACGATGTGGACGTCGATATCGGGCCCGGACTCGCGGGCCACGGTGGCACTAACGCCGGGCCCGAGGACGTACTGCCAGGAACGCCTGCGGCTGACGCCGAGCACGATCTGGGTGGCGTTGACCCCGCGGGCGAAGTCCAGCAGGGCGTTGGGCACGTCGTCGCCGATGACGTGGTGGAAGCTGCCGCCCAAGTCCTCGACGAGGGTGCGCTGGACGGCGAGTTCCTTGGGGGAGGCGGAGGAGAGGCCGTCGCTGCGGGAGATGTAGACGGCCAGGAGTTCCCCGCCGGCGCCCTTCTCGGCCAGGCGGGCGGCGCGCCGGATGAGGGTGCGGCCTTCGGGGCCGCCGGTCAGGCCGACGACGATGCGTTCGCGGGCCTGCCAGGTGGTGCGGATGTTGTGCTCGCCGCGGTATTCGCGGAGGTATTCGTCGACCCGGTCGGCGGTCCACAGCAGGGCGAGTTCGCGCAGGGCGGTGAGGTTGCCGGGGCGGAAGTAGTTGGACAGGGCGGCGTCGACCCGGTCGGGTTTGTAGATGTTGCCGTGGGCCATCCGGCGGCGCAGGGCCTGCGGGGACATGTCGACCAGCTCGATCTGGTCGGCCCGCCGGACCACCTCGTCCGGCACCGTCTCGCGCTGGCGCACTCCCGTTATCGACTCGACCACGTCGCCGAGGGATTCCAGGTGCTGGATGTTGACGGTGGAGACCACGTCGATGCCGGCCTGGAGGAGTTCCTCGATGTCCTGCCAGCGTTTGGCGTTGCGGGAGCCGGGGATGTTGGTGTGGGCCAGCTCGTCCACCAGGGCCACGGCCGGCCGCCGCCGCAGCAGCGCGTCCACGTCCATCTCGGTGAAGCTGCTCTCGCGGTACTCCAGATCCCGCCGCTCGACGAGCTCGAGGCCGTGCAGCATCACCTCGGTGCGCGGCCGGCCGTGGTGCTCGACGAAGCCGACGACGACGTCGGTGCCCCGTTCGAGCCGGCGGTGCCCCTCGGAGAGCATCGAGTAGGTCTTGCCCACGCCCGGCGCCGCGCCGAGGTAGATCCGGAGCTTTCCGCGTCCCATTGGTGCCGACTTCTCGTGTGTGGTGACAGGTGTGTGTGCCGGTTGCCGCCCCCCCCGGCGGCCGGTCACGGTTCGAACCGGTACCCCATACCGGGTTCGGTGATCAGATAGCGGGGGTGGGAGGGGTCCGCCTCCAGTTTGCGCCGCAGCTGGGCCATGTAGACCCGCAGGTAATTGGTGCTGTCGCCGGCGGTCGGGCCCCAGATTTCGAGCAGCAGCCGGCGCTGGGTCATCAGCCGGCCGGGGTGGGAGATCAGGAGTTCCAGCAGGTGCCACTCGGTGGGCGTGAGCCGTACGCTTCGCTCGCCCCGCAGCACCTTCTTCGCCGCCAGGTCCACGGTGAAGCCCTCGGTGGTGACCACCGCGTCCTCCGACCGGCCCTCGGGAGCCTGCTGCCTGCGGGTGGCCGCCCGCAGCCGGGCGAGGAGCTCGTCCATGCTGAACGGCTTGGTGACGTAGTCGTCGGCGCCGGCGTCCAGGGCGCGGATCTTGTCCTCGGAGGTGTGGCGGGCGGACAGCACCAGGATCGGGACCCGGCTCCAGTCGCGGACCCCGCGGATGACCTCGAGGCCGTCCATGTCGGGCAGCCCCAGGTCGAGGATGATCACGTCGGGCTTGCGGGCGGCGGCGATCCGGAGTGCCGTACCGCCGGTAGAAGCCTCCTCGACCTCGAACCGGCGGGCCTGAAGGTTGATCTTGAGTGCGCGGACGAGCTGGGGATCGTCCTCCACCACGAGCACCCGGGTCATGGGGCGGGCAGCCTTTCCTTCGTTGCGGGACGGCAAGAGGTCCGGCGGCACGATCAGACGGGAAGCGGGACGCGGCCTACAGGCCGGGGACAGCCAACCGCATCCCCGGCGTGGCGTTAAGCGTTCTTGACGCAGCCCTTACGCGTGCGCAGCAAGCCTTAACGGCGCCTTTACGCGGATCAGCCCTGCCGGATCAGCCCTGCCGGTCCAGCCCTGCGCTGCTGCTCAGGGCACTCCCCGCCTGGCCGGCCAGCGCGACCGCGACGAGGCGGGCCTGCTCCGGCGGCAAGGGGCCCGGACGGGGGTCGAGCAGATAGCGGCCGTAGTAGTGCCCGCCGCCGATCACGCGCAGCTCGGTCTCGCCCTCGGGCCACTCGGCGTACTCCGTGATCCGGTCCCCGAGGCGGAGCCAGAGGCTGCCGTCGTGTTCCAGGCGGGGCAGGTGCCCGAGCAGGGTGCCGTACTCGAAGCGGCAGCCGCGCAGCTCCAGCAGCCCGATGAGCTCCCGCCGCACATGCTCGACCACTTCCTCCGGCGGGCCGTCCTCGGCCAGCCGGGAGGTCTCCTCCAGGCGGGCGAGATGGCCGGCGTCGGTGACCGTCGCCACCTCCAGCCGCCGGGTCCGCACCGCCAGCTGGCCGACCACCAGCCCGACGATCAGCAGCAGGACCGCCGTCTCGATATCGGCGCCGTCACTGATGGTGAACTGCCCGTAGGGCCGGGTGAGGAAGAAGTCGAACCAGGCCGCTGCCGAGAGCGCAGCGACAACCCCGGCCGCGCGGGTGCCGGCGGCGCCCACCGCCACCACTGCCACCACCAGGATCAGCGCCTCGTTCGTCGAGGACAGATCTGCACGGAACGGCACGAGCGCGAGGGCCACCAGGAAGGGGACGACGAGGGCCGCGACCAGGACGACGAGGTCGCGGATCCGGTACCCGGACATGTATCCCACTCTGCTCTTGACGCCCTCCGCGCGCCACCGCGGATGCTCCTGACGCATCCCTGACGGCGGCTTGACGCATCCCGAGCGGAGCCGTCAAGAAGCTGCCAATTACCCCCGGAAGCACGGGCGGCATTCCAAGATCGGGCAGTAGCTTCCTCCCTGGTGTGCCGCCGGGGGCCGTACCAGTCGCATGACGGCCGAGGGGGTCCATGCAGACGCGTCCTCGGCGGCGCCCCGGCCCATGAATCGGCCGCCACGAACCGGCATCCACAAACTCAACAGAAGGCTCCTCATGTCTCCCGCCGCCGCGCAGCACGTCTCACCGGGTCCCGAGACCCCTCCGCGGATACCGGGCCCCCGGCCCTCGCGCAAACGCCCGGGACCGGCGAACATGCTGGAACCGGAACGGCTCGCGACCTCCGCCCGGGATGCGGTGCGCAAGCTCCACCCGCGGGAGCTCATCAGGAAGCCGGTGCTCTTCGTCGTCGCCGTGGGGTCCGCGCTCACCACCCTCTCCGCGCTCATCCACCCGTCCGTGTTCACCTGGGTGATCAGCATCTGGCTGTGGCTGACCGTGCTCTTCGCCAACTTCGCGGAGGCCGTCGCCGAAGGCCGTGGCCGGGCCCAGGCCGAATCCCTGCGCCGGGCCCGGACCGACACGGTCGCGCTGCGCCTGTCGCACTGGACCTACGGCACCAACCTGCACGCGGCCGAGACCGAGGCGGTCACCCCGGCCGAGCTGCAGCCCTTCGACTTCGTCCTGGTCGAGGCCGGCGAGCTGATCCCGGCCGACGGCGACGTGGTGGACGGTGCCGCCATGGTGGACGAGTCGGCCGTCACCGGCGAATCGGCCCCCGTCCTGCGCGAGTCGGGCGGCGACCGCAGCGGTGTCACCGGCGGCACGACGGTGCTGTCCGACCGGATCGTCGTACGCGTCACCTCGCGCCCCGGACACTCCTTCATCGACCGGATGATCGCCCTGGTGGAGGGCGCGTCCCGGCAGAAGACCCCGAACGAGATCGCCCTCAACATCCTGCTGGCCGCCCTGACGGTGGTCTTCGTCCTGGTCGTGGTCAGCCTCCAGCCGATGGCCGGCTATGCGAAGGCCGCCCAGTCCACCACCGTCCTCGTCGCCCTCCTCGTCACCCTCATCCCGACCACCATCGGCGCGCTGCTCTCCGCCATCGGCATCGCCGGCATGGACCGCCTCGTCCAGCGCAACGTCCTCGCGATGAGCGGCCGGGCCGTCGAGGCCGCCGGCGACATCAACACCCTGCTCCTCGACAAGACCGGCACCATCACCCACGGCAACCGCGAGGCGGCGGCCTTCGTCCCGCTCCCCGGCATCGACCTGATCAAGCTGGCGGACGCCGCCCAGCTGTCCTCGCTCGCCGACGAAACCCCCGAGGGCCGGTCCGTGGTGGCCCTCGCCCGCCGGCACGGCCTCCAGCCGCCGGCCGAGGGCGAACTGAGCAACCCGCATTTCGTCGAGTTCAGCGCCCGCACCCGGATGAGCGGCGTCAACCTCAGCTGGGACAACGGCGCCGGCTGCGCCATCCGCAAGGGCGCGGTCGCCGAGGTCGCCGAATGGGTGGCGCTCCGCGGCGGGACCGTGCCCGCCGAAGCCTCCACCTGGGCCGCGTCGGTGTCCGCGTCCGGCGGGACGCCCCTGCTGGTGGCCGTGCACGACTGGGACGGCCCCCGGATCCTCGGCATCATCCACCTCAAGGACGTGGTCAAGGACGGGATGCGGGAGCGCTTCGAGGAACTCCGCCGGATGGGCATCCGCACGGTGATGGTGACCGGCGACAACGAACTGACCGCGCGGGCCATCGCTGCCGAGGCCGGAGTCGACGAATACCTCGCCCAGGCCACGCCCGAGGACAAGATGGCGCTGATCAAGCGGGAGCAAGCGGGCGGCAAGCTGGTCGCCATGACCGGCGACGGCACCAACGACGCCCCCGCCCTCGCCCAGGCCGATGTCGGCGTGGCGATGAACACCGGAACCTCGGCCGCCAAGGAGGCCGGGAACATGGTGGACCTGGACTCCAACCCCACCAAGCTCATCGAGATCGTCGAGATCGGCAAGCAGCTCCTGATCACCCGCGGCGCCCTGACCACCTTCTCCATCACCAACGACGTCGCGAAGTACTTCGCGATCATCCCGGCCATGTTCACCGCGGCCTACCCCGGCCTCGAGGCGCTCAACATCATGGGCCTGCACAGCCCCACCTCGGCCATCACCTCCGCGATCATCTTCAACGCGCTGATCATCATCGCGCTGATCCCGCTCGCCCTGCGCGGAGTCCGCTACACCCCCGCCTCGGCCCACGACCTGCTGCGCCGCAACCTCACCCGGTACGGCCTCGGCGGACTCATCCTGCCCTTCGTCGGCATCAAGCTCATCGACCTCGCGGTCTCGGCGATCCCCGGCCTCGGCTGAGGCGCCGGGCCGCCGACGTCCTCCCTTCGCGTTAAGGACACGTCAGGATTGACCTGCTCCCGTGCATAAATGATCGTGCTGCGTACTCTGGCTCAGCCGTCGCATCGATGGCCGAAACCATGCACGTACGACAGGAGCGCCCACGATGGCCACCCCTGCCCGCACCACGCGCTTCCGCGCGTGGCTGCTGGAAGGCTCGACCGACCGCCCGAAGCAGCCGCACGCGGAGGCAGCACACGAGGGCCGGCCGTGGTACCGGGTCATGTGCCTGACCGGTCTCGACTACTTCTCCACCCTCGGCTACCAGCCCGGCATCGCCGCGCTCGCCGCCGGCCTGTTGTCGCCGCTCGCCACCATCGTGCTGGTGCTGCTCACCCTGTTCGGTGCGCTGCCCGTCTACCGGCGGGTCGCCAAGGAGAGCCCGCGCGGCGAGGGCTCGATCGCGATGCTGGAACGGCTGCTGTCGTTCTGGAAGGGCAAGCTGTTCGTCCTGACCCTGCTGGGGTTCGCGGCGACCGACTTCCTCATCACCATCACCCTGTCGGCCGCCGACGCCACGGCGCACCTGGTGGAGAACCCGCACCTCACCAGTACGCTGCACGGCCACGAGGTGCTGATCACCCTCATCATGATCGCCCTGCTCGGTGCGGTCTTCCTCAAGGGCTTCAGCGAGGCCATCGGCGTGGCCGTGGTCCTGGTCGTCGTCTATCTGGCCCTGAACGCCGTGGTCGTGGCCGTCGGCATCTGGCAGGTCGCCACCCATCCGACCGTGGTGACCGACTGGACCGAGGCCCTGACCGCCGAGCACGGCAACCCGTTCATGATGATCGCCATCGCCCTGGTGGTCTTCCCCAAGCTCGCCCTCGGCCTCTCCGGGTTCGAGACGGGCGTGGCCGTCATGCCGCATGTGCAGGGCAACCCCGGGGACACCGAGGAGAACCCGGCCGGCCGGATCCACGGGACGAAGAAGCTGCTGACCACGGCCGCCCTCATCATGAGCGTCTTCCTGATCAGCTCCAGCTTCATCACCACCCTGCTGATCCCGCCGCAGGAGTTCAAGTCCGGCGGGGAGGCCAACGGCCGCGCCCTCGCCTATCTGGCGCACGAATACATCGGCCCGGCCTTCGGCACCGTCTACGACATCTCCACGATCCTGATCCTGTGGTTCGCGGGCTCCTCGGCGATGGCCGGCCTGCTGAACCTCATGCCGCGCTACCTGCCCCGCTACGGCATGGCCCCGCAGTGGGCCCGGGCGCTGCGACCGATGGTCATCGTGTTCACCCTCATCGCCTTCCTGGTGACCTGGATCTTCAACGCCGATGTCGACGCCCAGGGCGGTGCGTACGCCACCGGTGTCCTCGTCCTGATCACCTCGGCCGCGGTCGCCGTGACCATCGCCGCCCGCCGGGCCGGGGAGCGCGGCTGGACCTACGCCTTCGGGTTCATCTCCGCGGTGTTCGTCTACACCACGGCGGTCAATGTCGCCGAACGCCCCGACGGCGTGAAGATCGGTGCCTGCTTCATCGCCGGCATCATGGCGCTCTCGCTGATGTCCCGGCTGGCCCGCGTGTTCGAGCTCCGCGTCACCCACGTCGAGTTCGACGACATGGCGGAGCGCTTCATCCGCGACACCGCGCACCGCACCATCCGCCTCATCGCGAACGAGCCCGACAACCGGGACCTGGCCGAGTACCGCGACAAGGTCGAGCAGATCCGCGCGGACAACGACATCCCGGCCGGCGACGACGTCATGTTCGTCGAGGTCACCGTCCTGGACCCGTCGGAGTTCGAGTCCGGGCTGCGGGTCCGGGGCGAAGTGATGCACGGCCGCTACCGGGTGTTGACGCTGGAGAGCTCCACCGTCCCCAACGCCCTCGCCGCGCTGCTGCTGCACGTCCGCGACGCCACCGGCCAGCGACCGCACATCTACTTCGAGTGGACCGAGGGCAACCCCCTCGCCAACTTCCTCCGCTTCTTCCTGTTCGGGCAGGGGGAGGTCGCCCCCGTCACCCGCGAGGTCATCCGCTCCGCAGAACCGGACCGGGCCCGCCGCCCGCACGTCCACGCGGGGTGAGGCGGGCGGGGTGAGGCGGGTGAGGCGGGGGAGTCACCCGCCGATGTCCCGGTGCCGGATGTCCTCCAGCGTTTCGCGCCGGACCAGCAGCCGGGCCGTACCCTCGTGGACGGCGACGACCGGGGGCCTGCCGACGAGGTTGTAGCCGGAGGCCATGGACAGCTGGTAGGCCCCGGCCACCGGTACGGCGAGCAGGTCCCCGGGGTGGACGTCCCCGGGCAGCTGCACATCGGCGGCCAGGATGTCGCCCGCCTCGCAGTGCCGGCCGACCACCGTGGCGGTCCGGTCCGGTGCCGTACTGCTGCGGCCGACGAGCCGCGGCGCGTAGCGCACCCCGTACAGGGCGGGCCGCGGGTTGTCGCTCATGCCGCCGTCGACCGCGACGAACACCCGGTCCCCGGTCTGCTTGACGGCCAGGACCCGGTAGAGGGCCACCCCGGCCGGTCCGACGACCGCCCGCCCCGGTTCGATGGCCAGCCGGGGCACGGCCAGACCGGCCGCGGCGCAGCTCTCGACGAGTTCGGTACGGAGCCTGCGGGCGAGGGCGGTGAGGTCCAGGGCCGGCTCGCCGGGCCGGTAGGCGATCCCGTGGCCCCCGCCCATGTCCAGCTCGGACAGCACGATCCCGTGGCTGTCGCGGATCCGGGCCATCAGCCCCACCATCCGGCGCAGCGCGGCGACGTACGGCTTGACCTCGGCTATCTGCGAGCCGATGTGGCAGTGCAGGCCGGCCAGTTCGAGCTGCGGCTGCCCGAGGATCCGGGCCACGGCGTGCTGCGCGGAGCCGTCGGTGAGGGACAGGCCGAACTTCTGGTCGGCCGTCCCGGTACGGATCTTCTCGTGCCCGCCGGCCGAGATCCCGGGAACCACCCGGACCAGCACCTTCTGCCGCCCGTCCGGCCCCACCGCGGCGGCCAGCCGGGCGATCTCGGACGGGCTGTCGATGACGATCCGGCCCACCCCGAGCCGCAGGGCCGTCCCGATGTCGCGCGGCGACTTCGCATTGCCGTGCAGGGTGATGCGTTCGGGCAGGAAGCCCGCGGTGACGGCGAGTTCGAGCTCGCCCGCCGAGCACACATCGAGGCCGAGGCCCTCCTCGTCGACCCAGCGCACCATGGCGCGGGACAGGAACGCCTTGGCGGCGTACAGCACATCGGCTTCGGGGAAGGCGTCCCGGTAGGTCCGGCAGCGGGTGCGCACCTCGCCCTCGTCCAGGACGTAGGCGGGGGTGTCGAAGCGCTCGGCGATCTCGGTCAGGGACACCCCGCCGACGGCCAGTCCGCCGTGCCGGAGCCGGGTGGTGGAGGCGGGCCAGACGGACAGGTCGTCCCGGCCGGCCGCGACCTCGGAAAGAGCGGCAATGGTCATGGAAGCATCCCCCCTTGCGCGGCCCGCACCTGGACCTCGGCCGGGAGCGCCGGCACCGGGGTGACGGCGGGAGCCGAGAAGGTCGGGTCGATCGTCAGCCGGCCGACGCCCAGTGCCTCGGCCATGGTGCGGAGCGCCGGTGCGGAGAGCCGGATCCAGCGCTGGTCCGCACCGAGTGTGGTGCCCAGCAGTTCGGGCTCGGTGAATCCGACGGCGGTGCGCTCGCCCAGTGGGGTGCGGAACATCCGGAGCACCACCCCCACTGTTCCCGGCCGGACGGGCACGTACAGAAGTCCGGCCGGGCCCTGTTCCTCAGGCTCGGGGTCGTCGGCGTACTGGAACAGACACATGAGGTCCTCCTCGAGGCACCACGCGAACGGTGTGGGCGCCCCGGGTGCGGGGAGGCAGTCCGGGACGCGTCATCGAAGCTATCCCTGCACACCGGGCCCTTCAGCCACCCCATGACGGGTCCCATACGCCGACGGGCCCAGTCCATACGGATCACTGACGGCGGACCCCGGACGGCATCAGGAAACCGTCAGGGTTGGCACCGCCGGCGTCAGAAGGCCGTCAGCACCCGTGCCCCGCCCGCCGCCCAGGCCTTTTCATGGAACGCCAGACCGAGACGGACCGAGACGGAAGGGGACGGCAGCGGTGTCGAGAATCGTGGTCGGAGTGAGCGGAACCCCGGGAAGCCTGGCGGCCCTGCACCGGGCCGCCGCCGAGGCCCGGGCCCGCGACGCCGCCCTGTGCGCCGTCCTGGCCTGGGCCGCTCCGGGCGGCGAGCTCGGGAGCCGCAGCTCCTGCAATGTCTCGGCGCTGTCCCAGTGCCGGACCGCGGCCGTGGACCGGCTGCGCGAGATCCTGTACGCCGCCTTCGGCTCCGAACGCCCCGGCGTCCCGCTGGAGGGCCTGACGGTACGGGCCACCCCGGGCGCGGCCCTGGTGCACACGGCCGACGACCCCGAGGACCTGCTGGTCGTGGGCACCGGATCACGTGCCCCGCTGCGCCGGCTGGTCCGTCCCTCAGTGGCCCGCTACTGCCTCGCCCACGCGGCCTGCCCGGTCCTCACGGTCCCGCCCTCCCCACTCCAGGCCGAGCTGGACGCCGTCCACCGCCGCAACCTCTGGCGGCTGCCCCTGGACGCCCGGGAGCTGTCCCCCTGACCGGCCGACCAGTGCGGCCACCTGATCGGTGATCAGGTCCAGGATGTCCGCCGCGGCGGCTGCGCCCGGGCCGTCCTGGCCCAGCACCAGGAAGTTCAGGGTCAGCCCGTCGGTCAGGGCGGCCAGATAGCGGGCCAGCACCGGTGCGGGCACCCGGAGTTCGAGGGGCATGTCCTCCCGCAGCTGCTCGATCAGCTCGCGGTAGATCTCGGTGTACCGCTCGTGCTGCCGGCGGGCCAGCTGCTCGAACCCCGGCGTGCGCAGCGCGTACTGGGTGAGCTCGTAGGTGAGCATGTGCTCGCCCGGGTGCGCCAGGACATGGTCCCAATAGGCCCCGAATCCGGCCCGGATGGTCTCCCGCAGGGTGCCGCGCGGCCGGAGCGCCTCCCGCACCACCCCCACGTAGTGGTCGGTGATGGCCGAGATCACGGACTCCAGCAGGGCCTGCTTGGAGTCGAAGCAGTAGTGGAAGACGCTCAGCGACACGCCCGCCTCGGCGGCGATCGACCGGGTGGTGGTACGCGGCACCCCGTCCCGGGTCATGGCGCGGATGGCCGCCTCGGTCAGCTGCCGGCGCCGTTCGGCCAGCGGCATGCGGGTCATACGGGTGGTCCCCTCCGGTGCTCCGGTCCGCGGCCGGACGGCCGCGGACCGGTGGTGCCGTCAGCTGCTGTAGACGCCGACCTCGTACAGCGAGTAGCCCCACTGGGTGCCGCGCTGGACGCCTTGGACGCGCAGGTAGCGGGCGGGTGTCCCGGCGAACCGGATGGTGTCCAGGCCGCCGTCACCGGTCGTGGTGGACCAGGCGGTCCGCCAGGTGGAGCCGTCGTCGGACAGCTCGATCCGGTACGCCTTCCCGTACGCCTGCTCCCAGTCCAGGGTGACCCGCTTGACCAGCTGCGAGGACCCGAGGTCGAGCTGGTACCACTGGCCGTCGCTCCACTCGCTCGCCCAGCGGGTGCCCCCGTTGCCGTCCACGGCCCGGCCCGGCGCGTAGGTGGTGAACGGGTTCCACCACTCGGTGGTGGAGGCGGCGGCCGGGACGCCCGAGGCGAGGTTCACCCCGGCCTTGTGCTTCTCCGAGGCCCCCCAGGTGTCCAGGTAGGACTCGGCGCCGCGGAACAGGTCGTCCACCACGCCCTGGCCGCCGACCTTGCGGATGTCCTCGATCCAGTCCGGCACGAGTCCGGCGTGCGAGGCACCGTCGGTGTTGAGGTCCCAGCTGCGCTGCCCGGTGGTCTGCCGGTCGATGACCGAGCCGCCGTCGGCGCTGCGGAAGGGGTACGTGACCTTGTTCGGGGCGTCGGCGCCGCGCGGGCCGGGCCAGCCGCCGACGCCGTTCATGTCGGTGCCGTAGCCGTAGCCGACGTTGTACTTGTCCCGCAGGGCGTCCTTGGCCTTGGCCTCCGCGCTGAACGCCTCGGACCCGTTCATGTACTGGGCGGCGAACCCGCCGAGCTTGTACAGCCGTTCGGTCCAGCTGTTGTCCATCCAGCTGTGCGAGGAGATCGCGCCGGGGTAGGACTCCGACTCCATGATGTCGAAGGCCCGGCCGGCGGCCTTCACGCTCATGTGGTCCAGTTCCAGCATCATCTTGCGTTTCATCATCCCGCGCACCGCGTACTCGCCGAGTTCGGTGAGCCCGCGGGTGTTGCACCGGGCGTCCTGGTTGTATGCGGGCACGCTCACTCCGGCCGGCAGCTCCTTCTGCGCGTTCGGCGCCGCGGCCAGGCCGATCGGGTTGTCCTGCTGCGGGCCCGCGCACTGCTCGGTCTTCCAGAAGGTCCCGGTGGAGAGGAACTGGCCCACGTTGATCGCCGTGCCGAGCGCCCCGGAGTCGAAGCGAACCCCGCAGAGCGCGTTGTCGAACTTGTGGCACAGGAACATGCTGCGCACGCCGAGCCCGTGCAGCTCGTCCAGGCCGCGGTCGATGTCCGCCTTGCTGCACTGGGCGACGTCCAGGATCTGCTTGCAGCCGAAGGGCTCGGAGGTCTCGACGCCGAGCACCACGGCCAGCTTGCCCTGGGCGATGACATCGCGGGCCTGGTCGCTGTCGGTGACGATCCGGAACCAGCCCTTGCCCGGACCGCCGTACATCTTGTCGATGTAGGCCTGCATGTCGTACGTCTTCTGTGCCTGGAGGCGGATGGAGGTCATCTCGTCGCAGCTGCGGTCCTTGAAGAAGTAGACCGAGCAGATGACCCCGTTGGTGACGAGGTCGTTGACGAGCACCCGCTGGCCGCCGCGCCAGGCCCGCTCGACCCAGGCGTAGTAGTTCTGCTGGTGGGTCAGCGAGTCATGGGCCGGCCAGTCCTTGAACGTCGGCCAGCCGTTCGGGTCGTGCCGGCCGTCGCCGCCCTTGGTGATGAAGTCGAAGACGGCGAGCGAGCCGTCGGGATAGTGCTCGGGACAGTCCTTGAGCGCGTCGGCGACGCCCAGCTCGGAGAAGGTCTTGCCGCAGATGAGCCGGCCGCCGAAGGCTTCGTTGGACATCAGGTGGTTGTGTGCGTCGACGAACCCGCGCACCTCGCCCTGGGCGTTGGTGCCCTTGAAGGGTTCGCCCGTGACATTGATCCCGGAGTCGGGGGCGGGCCGGGAGACGGGGTTCCACCAGCCGGGATCGTCGGCGGCCGAGCCGGGCGCGGGCCCGAGCACCATGGCCAGGGTGGCGAGGAGCAGCGTCAGTACGGCAAGGGGCCGGCGTGGTGGGCGGTGCCGGTGCCTGCTGCTGGGTCCGGGTCGGGCCATGGTCTTCTTCCCCCAGGGGTGGGTTGTCATGCTCCGCGCAAACAGTGGAACGAGAATCCCGGCTGTTGTAACCGGAGTCAAGAGTCCGGGACGCTTGACCTGACGATCCGTCGGATTCCGTTCCGCTTCCGGACCCGGGCCATAAGCCGGCCCTATGGGTGCATCGGTCCATGACCACTACCGGCGGGAAACCCCCGGGCGGAGGGTGAAGGTACAAGCCCCCTCCGATGAAGCAGGGACACCATGTACACCCTCCTCTTCCTCCTCATCTTCGGTTGTGTCGTGGCGGTGCTCCGCGACCGGTCGGACCGGGTCCGGATGCTCCTGTGGACCGGGACCCTGATCGTCACCGTGGCCGCGTTCCTCCCCCACGTCTTCGACCACACCTTCCACATCGCCCTCTGAGCCCTGCGTTCACGAGCGTTCACGAGCGTTCACGAGGAGGAGACCTCTCATGACCACCACCCTGACCACCGCCACCGCAGCCACCAGCACTGCCGACGGCGGCAGCCGCCCCGGCTCGATCTCGCACCGCCTCGGCCTCTGGTTCGCCCACGCCTATGTGATCGGCCTGTGCGGAACCCTCGCCGGCGCCTACTTCTTCCAGTTCGGCCTGGGGGAGTACCCCTGCCCCATGTGCCTGCTCCAGCGGATGTTCTTCCTGCTCAGCGCGCTGGGCCCGGCCTGGATCATCGCCCGCTCCCGCAAGGGCGCGGTGACCGCCGGCGCCTGGGCCTCCGGCTGGGGCTGGGCCGTGGTGGCCGCGCTCGCCGGCAGCACCGTCTCGGCCGCCCAGGTCCTGATGCACATCGTGCCCCCGGACCCCGGCTACGCCGGTGCCCTGTTCGGCCTGCACCTGTACACCTGGGCCCTGATCGCCTTCCTCGCCGCCGCCGTGGCCGCCGGCATCGCCCTCTTCCTGACCGACCGCGCCCAGCCCCTGGACGCCGGGACCGCCTCGCCCGCCCTCCGCAGGGCCGCCGGTATCACCCTGGCCGTGCTGTTCGTCTTCGCCGCCAGCAACCTGATCGCCTGCTTCCTGCTCCAGGGCGTCCACTGGCAGATGCCCGGCGACCCCACCGGCTACCGGCTGCTCACCGACCTCGGCCTCTGAACCGCGGCCCCGCTACACAGAAAGGCGCCCGACCGGGCACGGACCCGGTCGGGCGCCTTCGTCGCGTACGGGCCCGGTCAGCGCCGGGTGTCGGCCGTGTCCAGGACGGCCGCGATGCCCTCCGCCAGGCAGGGGATCCGGTCGGCCGGGATGCCCGCGATGTTGATCCGGCCCGCGGTGGTGCCGTAGATGGCGAACTGCCTGCGCAGCAGGAGCATCTGGTCCACCCGGAGCGGCAGCATCGAGAACATCCCCTTCTGCCGGGCGAGGGTCTGTGCCTGCTCGCCCCGGCCCAGGGCGGTCAGCCGGGCGGCGAGCTCCGTCCGGTTGGCCGTGATCCGGGCCCGCATCTCGTCCAGTTCCGCCCGCCAGGCGGCCCGCAGCCCGTCGTCCTCCAGGATCGTTGTCACCACCGCCGCCCCGTGCTCCGGCGGCATCGAGTACTGGGTGCGGGCGGCGTTCTGCAGGGCCGTCTCGGCGTGGGTCACGGTCCGGCGGGAGGAGCCGAGCACGATGGCGCAGCCGGTGCGGTCGCTGTACAGGCCGAAGTTCTTCGAGCAGCTGACCGCGATGAACATCTCGGCCACCCGCTCCGCCAGCATCCGGGTGGCCCACAGGTCGGCCTCCAGCCCGTCTCCGAGCCCGTGGTAGGCGAGGTCGACGAACGGCACCCAGCCGTTCCGGACGGCCAGCTCGGCCACCGCCTCCCAGTCCTGTGCCGAGGGGTCGACCCCGGTGGGGTTGTGGCAGCAGCCCTGGAGCAGGACCACATCGTCGCGGCCGGCGCCGGCGAGGTCCCCCAGCATGCCCGCCGCGTCGAAGCCGCCCTCGGCGTCGCGCCAGCGGTAGGTACGGACGGTCAGCCCGGCGGCCTCCAGGATGGGCCGGTGGTTGACGTACGCCGGATCGCTGATCCACACCGTGGTGCCCGGGCGGGTCCGGCAGATCAGATCGGCCAGGAGCCGCAGCGCGCCGGTGCCCGCCACCGTCTGGACGGCCGCGGCCCGCTCGGCGGTGCCGCCGGCCCCCAGCACCGTCGCCAGCATGGCCCGGTTGAAGGCGGCATTGCCGGACAGCCCGCGGTACTCCTTGGAGGCGGACCGCTCGGCCAGCCGTATCTCGGCCTCGCGTACGGCGGCCATGACGGGGGTGGTCCCGGTCCGGTCCCGGTAGACGCCGAGCACCAGGTTCAGGCGTTCGGGCCGCTCATCGGTGCCGAACTCGTAGGTCAGGTCCCACAACGGGTCGGCGGGCGGCGGCGGAAGGAGCTCAAGCATCGGCGGGGACCTCGGGTCGCGGGCGGGCGGTGCGGGGGGCGCGGTTGGCGAGGACGACACCCGCGGTGATCAGGGGTACGCCGAGGAGAACGGCGAGGGTGGGCGATTCGTCGAGCAGGGGGATGGCGAGCAGGACCACGACGACCGGGCTGAGGCTGCCGACCACGGACGCGCGCTGGGCGCCGAGCCGGCGGATGGCGAAGGCGTACAGCAGACCGGCGCACAGCCCGACCCCGAGCCCCTGCACCACCAGGAACAGCGCGATGTCGGCGCCCGCCGCATCGGCCATGCCGGTCGGCAGCACCCCGGTCGCGGCGAGCAGCGCAATCACCGCGAAGGAGGGCAGGCACAGCAGCCCGATCGACCCGACCGGATCGAGGTCCACCTCCTTCAGCCCCACCGTGTACAGGGCCCACAGCCCGCTGGCGACCAGGAGCAGGCCGACGCCGGCCGGCACCCCCGCGTCCAGCGGTACGAGGTGCCGCCCGACCAGGGCCAGCACCCCGGCCGCGATCAGCGCGAGCCCGGCCGCCTGGGTGCCCCGGGGCAGGCTGTGGCCGCGTACGACCATCAGCGCGGAGACGAACAGCGGGACCATCCCCGGCACGATCGACCCCACAAAGGCCGCGGAGGTCAGGGACCCCCCGTACATCGCCGCCAGGAAGAACGGCACGCCCGCACCGCAAATGATCTTGATGGCGGCGGCCGGCCGCACCGCGGCGATGCGCCGGCGGCGGCGCCACAGGGCGGGCGCGAGCACCACCAGGGGAACGCCGAAGCGCAGCAGGGCGGCATCGGCCGGCAGCAGGGAGGAGCTGCTCAGGGCGCGGGCGCTGAGCGCGAAGGCGGCCCAGATTGTCACGGTCACCAGCAGCGCGATCATGCCCTGTGCCTGCGGCGAGAGCCGGCCCCAGGCTGGGGGTGCTGCGGAGCGGGGCGGTGCCACCCCCGTGGTGTGCGTCGCGACCAAGGAGGTTGCTCCAGCTTCTGAGACCCGGTTCATCCGTACCCGGGCAACGCTAGGGCTTCGGCCGGGGCAGCCGATTGCCAGTTCTGCCGCTCGGACATACGTTTGGGGCAGGATCTGCCAAGAACTGCCGAAGACAAGCCCTGGAGGCCCGATGGACGCCGTCGATCTGCAGATCATCCGCGAGCTGCAGGCGGACGGCCGGCTGTCCAACCAGGACCTCGCCGACCGCGTCCGGTTGTCCCCGTCCCCCTGTCTGCGCCGGGTCCGCCGGCTGGAGGAGGCGGGCCTCATCCGCGGCTACACCGCCATGGTCGACCAGGTCGGCTTCGGGCTTCCGATCACCGTGTTCGTCCGGATACGCCTGGAGCGCCACACAGCGGAGGCGGTCCGGGTCTTCGAGGAGCACGTCGCGGTCATCGAGCACATCCAGGACTGCTACCTGATGGCGGGCAGCAGCGACTACCTGCTCCGCGTGGTCATCGAGAGCCTCCAGGCGTACGAGTCCCTGGTCCGCCACAAGATCCACGCCATCCCGGGGATCGCCTCGATCGAATCGAGCTTCGCCTACGGCAGCGTCAAGCAGTCCCGCACCTACCCCCGCCCCGCCCCCGGACCGTGATCCGGCCGCCTGGCCTGGGGATCAGCGCACGGCCACCAGCACATGGCTGTTGCCGAACTGCCAGACCGTCCCCACCTCCGCGAACCCGGCCTCCCGCAGCAGCCCGATATGACCGGACAGCGGCAGGTCGTTGCCCTCGCAGGGCGGGTGGCGGCGCTCGCCCCGGCGGGCGAGGAACGGGGCGAGCTCCGGGTCGGCCGCCGCCCCCGACCACCAGGACTGCCAGTCCTCGTGGATCAGCGCCAGGCACCGCTCGGACTGCCGGCGGCCGATGTCGAGGGCGAGTTCCCGCACCGTCGCGGAGTCCGGGCTGATGTGGTCGCCGTTGACCAGGACCCCGCCCGGCCGCAGCCGCCCGGCCAGGTCGGTGTAGACCCGCTTCAGGGTGTCCTCGCCCAGGTAGTGCAGGGCGGTGGTGGACACGGCCGCGTCCACCGGGCGGTCCAGGCCGAGCGCGTCGAGCCAGTCCGGCGCGCCGATCAGCGCCTCCACGTACCGCAGGGCGCTGCCGTGGTGGGCCCGGCCCAGCTCCAGCAGCAGCGGGTCGGCGTCCACGGCCACCACCTCCGCGGCGGGCAGCCGGCCGGCCAGCCGGGCGGCCAGCGATCCGGGACCGCTGCCCAGATCCAGGACCAGGGGAGCGGACCGGCCGAGCGTCATGTGCTCGACCACGTCCGCGATGACGGTGAACCGCTCCTCGCGGTCAACCGCGTACCGCTGCTGCTGGCACTCCCAGCGCTCTACCCAGCGCGCCGCCGCCACCGTACTCATGCCCATAGCGATCGAGTCGCCTCCGCCGCCGTGACCTGTCCTTGCTCATGAAAATCATTGCAGTCCGGCCAGAACGGTGACCAATTTCTGCACCTCTTCGGGTGTGTTGTACACATGGAGACTGACCCGCACCGAGCCGTCCCCTACACTCCGCCCCGCCTGGCAGTGTCCGTCGGAGCGGACCATGAATCCCTCGCCGAACAGGATGAACCCCAGGTCCCCGGCGTCGATCCCGCGGTGCCGGAAGGCCACCAGACTCGTCCTGCGCTGCACCTCGGACTCCGCCGCCAGACTGGTCCGGCAGCCGAGCACCTCGTACGCCTCCAGCCGGCTCAGCCCGTCGGTCAGCCGCGCCGCCAGCGCCGTGGTCCAGCGCTCGATCCGGTCGGTGCCCGCCTCGTCCAGCCAGTCGAGCGCCGCCGCCAGCGAGACGATCCCGGCCGTGTTCGGCGTGCCCTGCCAGCCGCCGGGCCGGAACTCCGGACCCCGCAGACCGCGGGCCCAGACCGCCCCGGTGCCCGGCAGGGCGAGCGCCTTGTGCCCGGAGAAGACCAGGAAGTCCACGTCCAGCCGGTCCACGGACACCGGAAGGTGACCGAAGCTCTGCGCGGCGTCCAGCGCGATCACCACCTCCGGGCCGACCGCCTCCCGCAGCCGGTGCACGTTCATGTCGGCGCCGTAGACGTGGTGCACGTGCGTGGCGGCCAGGAAACGGGTGCGCGGCCCCACGGCCCGGGCCAGGGCCCGTACGTCGTAGTCGCCCGAGCCCTCCTGGCACGGCAGCTCCCGGACCGCGATCCGCACCCCCTGACGGGCCAGCAGCTCCTGCACCTCCAGCCAGGGCGCCAGATTCGCCTGGTGGTCGCCGAACGGCACGAAAATCTCGTCCCCGTCGCCGAGCAGCTCGGGCAGCCAGTCCCGCGCCACGGTCCGCAGCCCCTCCGAGGCCCCGCTGGTGAAGTGCACCGACGAGCGGTCCGGATCCGTATCGCCCAGGAACTCCTTGACCCGCTCCCGGGTCCGCTCCACCATCGCGGTCGTCCGGTTGGCCCAGGGGTAGGAGCCGCGCCCCGCATTGGCATTGCCGGTGGTCAGGTACGTGGTCACGGCGTCCAGAACGGCCTGCGGCTTCTGAGCGGTGGCGGCGCTGTCCAGGTACGCCGGCCCCGGATTACCGGCCACCAGGGGGAACTGTGCGCGCAACGGCCGCTGCCAGTCGGCGAGCGCCTCGAGTTCGTTCGCTTCGTTCGCTTCGTCCGCGAATCCGCCCATGTCAGTCACGCACCAGAGGGGCGCCCGCGTCCCGCCAGGCGATGATGCCGCCGGCCAGACTGCGTACGTCCGGATGGCCCATCCGGGTCAGCAGGGCCGCGTACCGGGCGGACTTCTCACCGACCGGGCAGGCCAGCAGCACCGGCCGGGTCCGGCTGAACGGCAGCCCGCCCCGGAGCAGTTCCTCGAACAGCTCGTCGACGATGTTGACCGAGCCGTCGATGTGCAGCGCGGCGAAGGCGAACGGGCCGCGCAGGTCGACCACCAGCGGCTGCCCCGTCTCGATCCACTTCTGCGCCTCCCCGACGTCGATGATGGGTGCGCCGTCGAGCTCCGTACGTGTCAGCGTGGCCACCGAGTTCCGCACCGGCGGGCGGCCCAGCAGCTCCGGCCGGCGGCGGCCCACATAGCCCAGATAGCTCTCCGCCCGGTCGCACACGATGAACACGGCGGTCCGGCGCTCGGTCAACGCGGCGTCCAGGGGCTTCAGATGGCGGACGGCCCCGGAGTAGGCGGCCCCACCGGTCGGGCCGGAGAGCAGCGCGCACCGGCGCATCAGGGTCAGCATGCCGTCGACGGCCTCGTCCGCGCTCACCGGTTCGATCACGTCGTACGTCGCCGGGTCGAACAGCCCGACCTCCTGCACCTCCTCGGCGGTGCGGATGCCGGGGATGAACTCCGACTTCTCCCCGACGAGACCGATTACCCGCACGGCCGGGTCGTGGGCGCGCAGCGCCGAGGCCACCCCGGTGGACGAGCCGGCGGTGCCCACACAGGCGATGAACCAGTCCGGGGCGCGGCCGTCCAGATCGTCGATGATCTCCGGGCCGGTGCCCCGGGCGTGGGCCTCGGCGTTCAGCGGGTTGAAGTACTGATCGGTGTGCAGGTGGGTACTGCCCGGCTGGTTCAGCCGCTGGTGGAAGAGGGTCAGCGGGTCCGAGGTGTCGGTCGGGTCCAGGCATTCGCTCTGCCCGGGCAGCTCCTCGATCTCCGCGCCCAGCAGCAGGAGCAGGTCCTTGATCTCCGGGATGCGCATCCGGTTGGTGACGCTCTTGAACGGCAGCCCGTGCAGGCCGGCGATGAGGGCCAGGGCCTTGGCGGTGTTGCCGCTGGACAGCTCCACGACCGTGGCGCCGCGGGCGGCGGCCTCGGGCAGCCGGTCGCGGGCCATGTTCCAGGCCGCCCGGTCCTTGAGCGAGCCGAAGGGGTTGAGCATCTCCAGCTTGGCGTACAGGTCGATGTGGCGCAGGCCGTGTACCTCCGGGTCGATGCGCACCAGCGGGGTGTTGCCGATGGCCTCGGTGATGCTGTCGTACCTCATGCGTCCTGTCCCCCCGTGTCCGTGACCGGCCAGTACTCTTCGTCGAGGCGCCAGTGCCAGGTGCCACCTCCCTCCCGTACGGCGACCTTCCGGGCCACGGGCTGCTGTTGGGCCCGGGTGGCGGTGAAGTCCATGCAGTACCCGGCCGTGTTGGGGAAGGCGAGGAGATCGCCCGGGCGCGGCAGACCGGGCAGGAACACCGTCCGGCGGGTGATCAGGTCCGATTCCAGGCACAGGTTGCCGAGCAGGTGCACGCCCACCGGACCCCCGCCGTCCGCCGGACCCCCGCTGTCCTCCGCCGGCGCGCCCCCGGGACGACGCAGCAGCACCGGGTCCATGAGCACGCCGTGTTCCTCCAGGCCGACGTCCCCGGCGTTCATCGCCAGCCGCACCAGCCACCCGCCGCCGTCGGTCTCGCGCCGCACCTCCAGCACCCTGCCGAGGGTCAGCCCGCACTGGTCCACCAGGGCCCGGCCGGGCTCGGCGTACAGATCGCACAGGCTGTCCAGCAGCAGGGTGCCCAGCGGGCGGCCCAGCCCGGGCGCCGGGCGGGACAGCAGTTCGTCGAGGTAGGCCGGCCCGGCGACCGGCCGGAACGCGGGGTAGAGGGCGAGCGCCCCCTTGAGGGTGCCGTTCTCCACCCGCAGGCCGTAGCCGTGCCCGCCCCAGGTGAGGGGGGAGCGCCGGCCCATCACGGCGTCCGTGAGAGCGGTGGTGTACCGGTCCCACTGCGTGCCGTCCGCCAGGTAGCCCACCCCGAAGCCGCCGCCGACGTCGACGGCGCGCGGCCGGAAATCCCGTAACCGCAGGTCCTCCATGGCCCGCAGGCAGCCTTCCAGCGCGGTCGCCTTCTCGTCGAGTCCGGTGGTGTCGAGGTGGTAGCCGACCCCGATCGGCTCCAGCGCGTCCCGGTGGTCCTCGAGCAGGTCGAGGAGCCGGCCGAGGGCCTTCACGGAGGTACCGAAGCGGCTCCGGCGGGAGAGCATCCTCGCCCCGGAAGTCTCGAACTCGGACAGCCGCAGCAGGATGCGGAGCTTGGGGAGCCCGTACCGGCGCACCAGGTGGGCGGCCTCGGCCAGCTCGGCCGGGCCGTCGGCATTGACGACCGCCCCGGACCGGGCGGCCAGCCACAGGAACTCCGGGTCCTTGGGGCCGGTCGCCAGCATCCGGTCCGGGGTGAACCCGGACCCGAGGGCGTGCTGCAGCTCGCGCAGGGAGGCGGCGTCGAGCCCGGCCCCGGTGGCGGCCAGCCGGCGGACCAGGGCACTGGAGCGGTTCGTCTTGTGTGCGAAGAAGACCCGACCCGGGAGCCGGTGGCGACGGAAGACGGCCTCGAACTCCGCCAGATTGCGGGCGATCCGCTCCGGCAGCACCACATTGAGCGGCGACCCGAGCGCATCCGCCAGCATGTGCAGGAACGGGCCCGAGCCCAGCAGCGACGCCAGGTCCGGGCCGAGCTTCGGTTCCAGGTACAGAGGCGCGTCGCTCATCCCGGCTGTTCCTCCCCGGCGAGGCTGGCGAACCGGACCGGCCCCGGCGGCGGTTCGTACGGCTCGGCCCATCATCGGGCCCGGTGTTCCCCGGCTCCAGGGTCTGTACCCCTCCCAGGACCGGTATCGGCCGGATCAGGCCGGATCAGGCCGGTTCAGAGGCCGATGCTCATGAGGATGTCGTCACGGTCGTCGCCCGGAGCCACCCGCAGCGCACCCGGCCAACGGCCCACTTCCGTCCACCCCAGCCTCAGATAGAACTCCTCCAGCCCGAGTCCCGCCCGTGCGCTGAGCTGGAGCCGTTCCAGCCCCATCTCCTCGCGGGCGAGCAGCCGTACGCGTTCCATGAGGGCGGCGCCGATGCCCTGGCGGCGGAACCGCGGATGGGTCTGGACGTGGTGGACCACCCCGCAGTGCGCGATCAGGGGGTGCGGATCCCGCCGGACGAGCAGCCAGCCGGCGAGCCTGCCGCCGACGGTGGCGAGCAGCAGCCTGCTGCGGTCCGGATCCAGCGCGGCGGCCAGCCGGTCCACCACCGGCGAGACGTCCGCCGCGCCGACGGGCGGCATCGGCAGATCGGCGGCGATCACCGCACCGCCCGTGTTGACGACGGCCGTCCAGCAGTCGATCAGCTGCTCCCGAATCTCCGGGGTCATCCCGTCGGGCCGGGTGATCTGCCGGAACGTGAGCGATTCGGAGCCGGAACCCGCTGCGGTCATACCGCCCACCCTGCCAGACCCCGCGCACCCTGGCTTCCTGCCGAGGATGGATTCCTACGCGGAATATGTCACGGCCATTTTCGGGTACGGTGGCGCGGGCACTGAATGCCCACATCGGCATCACGACAGTGGATACTCAAAACCTGTCGCCGAGCGCCTTCTTGATGATTCGAAACATATGAGCGAGGATCATTCGTGCCTGAAAGCGTTGACGAAATGATTGATATGGCCGGAGCCGAGCTCAAGCAGCTGACCCGGCTGCTCGGCCTGGCCGGCGAGACCGCCTGGGACCGGCTGCTGGAATGGCTGGTCGACGACTACTTCCGGCTGGACGCGCTGGGGTTGGAGAACATTCCCGCCGAAGGCCCCGCCGTTATCGTGGCCAATCACTCCGGGGCCTGGGGGCTCGACGCGTTCATCCTCCACAAGGTCCTGACGCGCAGCGTCCGCCGGCCCATGTTCGTGCCCGCGGCGCCCCTGACATTCCGGGTTCCGGTCATCGGCTCGTATGCCCGCAAGGCCGGCGGATTTCCCGTCAACCCCATGCTGGGATTGGAACACCTGAACGCCGGGGAGCTCGTCGGAGTGTTTCCCGAAGGAATCGCCGGCCTGGAAAAGCCGTTCCGGGAACGCTACCGGCTCCGGCCCTTCAGCCCCGGATTCGCGCTCACCGCGCTCCGCTCGGGCGCACCCGTCGTGCCGGTGTCCGTCATCGGCGCCGAGGAGGCGTGCCCCAAGATCGGTGAAGTCCCGGCCCTGGCCCGCTTCTTCGACCTCCCTTACTTCCCCCTCACCCCGCTCTTCCCGCTGCCCGCGAAGTGGCGCATCACGGTCGGCGAGCCGATCCCCGCTCCCGAGGTCCCGGAGTCCTTCGCCGCTCGCAAGGCGGCGGCGCGCGCACTCTGTGACGAGGTGCAGGCCACGGTGCAGGCCATGGTGGACCGGGAACGGCCCCTGGTGGAACCCGTGTTCGGCTAGACCCCCGTCTGGACCTGGGCCCCACCCTGCACCGCGCCGGGGCCGGGTAGGCGCCGAGCCCCGCCAGGACCGCGGCCAGGCCGGGGCCCGGCGGGGGCCCGGTGGCCTCAGTCCGCCAGCCGCTGCGCGGCACGCCGTACGTCGGCGGCGGCCTGGGCGCACCGTTCGGCGTGGCCCAGCAGGACCATCCGGAACCGCTCGCCCGACTCGTCCGCGTTCCAGCCATTGTGGCCGGCGCAGGCCGCGAGGCGCTCCGCGTGCCGGTCCAGCCGGGCCGCGCCGGCCTGGGCCGGCGATCCGTACGAGGCCTGCAGGCCGGGGCGGTCCTCGAGGGGGAGGAGGGCCACGAGCAGCGTCCGCGGGTCGAGTACGGACGGCAGCCGGTCCGCGCCGAGCTGCGGGGAGACCACCACCGGGCGGGCCGCCGCCGCGACCGCGCGCACGATCTCCTCGGCGACCCGCGCCGCGAACCGGGTGGCCGCGCAGCGGGACCGGGCCTCGCACAGGCCGGACGGCCCGGCGGCGGCGTCCGCGTGGTCCGGGCCCTCCGGATCCCGCAGCAGGCCGGGGGCGAACAGGATCTCCGTCCCGGACTCGACGGCAAGGTCCCGCCAGGTGAACGAGGCCCGTACGGGGTACACGGCGGCGGCCACCGGGGGGAACCGGCGGAGCGCCTCGGCCACGGCCTCCTCCGGGGTGGCCGCGGCCCCCACGGCGAGCAGGGCCAGAGCCTGGAGCGAGGTGCCTGCGGCGGCCTCGGACACCAGGGCAAGCAGGTGGGCGACCCCCGGGAGCCCATCCTCCGAGCCCCCGTCCTGGCCCGCCGGGTACAGCGCCAGGCGGCGGCGTAGGGCTGCGGTTCGGGATTCGTGGGTTCGGGTGCCCGTTGCGGTTGTCGTTGCCGTGAGTACCTCGCTGAACAGGGTGTCCTCGGCTGCCGCCGGGCCCAGCACCACGCGCCGGCTCAGCCGCAGCATGCCGCCGTACCAGTCGTGCCACTCCAGCGTGCCGTCCCCGCGCCGGGCCGCGATCACCCCGTCCACCTCCTCCGCCACCGGTACCGCCAGCTCCGCGGCCGATACCGCCGGCTCCCGGGCCGCCGTCGCGTGCGGCGACAGCCCGTACCGCCGCCCGCCGGCCGTCAGGCCGGACGCCGGCCCCAGCGCGCCCGCCTCCTCCGCCCGGACCAGCAGGTCCTCCGCGTCACCGGCCCCGGCAGATGGCGTCAGGAAGGTGCCGAACGGCGTGCGTACCCGGACCGGCTGGTCGGACCCGGTCCGTCGGTACGGGTGCGCACGCAGCAGCCGCGTCACCCCGTCCCCGGTCAGCGCCCCCACCCACGGCAGGCGTTGCGCGACCATCGCCGCGCTGAACACGGCGTTCTCCAGGGGCCAGGCCGTCGCGGGCAGCCGCACCGCCGCCGTGGTCGTGGCCTCGTTGTCGACAGTGGTCATCGGTCGGTCTCCCTTGTGGTCACTTGTCGCGCAGCATGTACGGCTGGTTGCCGACGACCTTGCCGTCGTAGGCCGTGATGAGCTTGTTGACCTGGTCCCGGTAGTGCGACAGCTCCCCGCGCAGCGAGCCGGCGTACGCCTGCGGGGTGTGCGACAGCGGGTAGTCGTACGTCTCGTCCAGCCAGTTCAGTTCGATCCAGCTGGCGGGGATGTCGTTCGGCGAGGCCGGTCCGCGGCCGTTGAGGGTCGGGATCACATCGTGCTTGTTGATCAGACTGATCACCTGGGTGGTGTGGTCGGCGGGCCGCTTGCCGACGATCGGGGAGCCCAGCGTGATCACATGGGTGACCCGGTACACCGAGGCCACGTCCAGGTCCGCCGCCAGGTTCATCGCGGTCAGCCCGCCCAGGCTGTGCCCGACAAACATGACCTCCGCGCCCTCCGGCACCCCGGCCCGCTGCAGCAGCTTCTTCGCGGCCCGGGTGTACGTGGTGTCCGTGCGCAGCATTCCGTCGAAGGCGCCCACCAGGTCCTGCGGGGTGCTGTTGCTCAGCAGCCCGAAGCTGGTCCCCGGCAGCAGGAGTACGTACCGCACCGCGCCGTCGGTGCACTCGATCCGGCGCAGCAGCACCAGGCCGTGGTTGCCCAGGGCCCCGATGTCGTTGACGTAGCTGACGAGGTCGTTGCCGGAGGTCGCCAGGACCTTCGCCAGGATGGAGTCCGGCTCGGTCCGCTCGGCCCGTCCCGGCCCGGGGTTGAGGATGCCGAGCAGCGAACTCGGCAGGCCGAGGAACGGATCCGTGGTCGGGACCCCGCCGGCCAGCGTCACCCAGGAGAATTCGTCGTTGACCGGGTTCTCGTCGAGCAGCCCCGCCAGCGCCAGCAGCTCCATGATCACGGGGCTCAGGGTGGTCAGGGCCCGGGGCACCCCCAGCCGCTCGACCAGCGCGAACAGCGCCCGCAGGGCCTCCGTCCGGTCCCCGGCCACCATCGCCTCCGTCAGGCGCCGGGCCGCCGGAGTGTCCAGGTTCGGGTGCTCGGCCGCCGCCGCCCTGATCCGCAGGGCGAAGGCGTCCACGGCCATGGCCACCTTGGCCGGCCGGCGGTGGGTCAGGTTCCCTGCCATCCGGGCCAGTTCGCCGATGATCCCGCCGTTCGCCCCGAACCCGAGTCCCGCGGGGTTGGTCAGCGCCCGTACGCAGGACACCGCCGTGCCGAGCGCCCAGCCGGGGCGCCGCAACGCCTCCAGCCCGAACCACCGGCTGCTCAGAGCGCCGGTCAGTTCCGCACCCGCCTGCTTCGCCGTGAGGGCAGCGTCCGCCAGCAGCACCGAGGCGGCGATGAGGAGTTCGGGATCGGTGCCCCGGGCCGCGCCCGGCCCGGACGGGGCAGGGCCGTCGGCGGCACCCTCCGGCTGCCGCCGCTCGGGGAGACGCCGATCCGTTGTGTCGACTGTGTCGACCATCTGTGGTGTCACTGTCCGACCTCTCGTCCTGTGCAACGGCTGGTGCGCAGGCATGGTGGCACCGCACGTGATCCACAGGACGCCGCCCCGACCCCGTCCCCGCATGTGAACCCCCGTACCGCACGGCGAGATCCGGCCCGATCAGGGGGATGACGGCGGTGCCACCGGATTGACGCACCCTGGACTCCCCTCGCCCCGGCCCGCCGGGCCGCCCGCCGACACACTGGCGCACGTCCACCGCTGCCGGATCCGGACGGGCAGACTGGAGGAACCCGCCCGCGCGGTCGGCGCGGTCAGGCCGCTCACCCCGGAGGACACAGATCGCCGCGCACACCTCCAAGGCCCCCTCCGGCCCGCTGCTCTGCCTGGTCACCGGCGCGAGCGGATACATCGGGGGACGCCTGGTGCCCGAACTGCTGGACGCCGGCCACCGGGTCCGCTGTCTCGCCCGGTCGCCCGAGCGGCTGCGCGACCACGACTGGGCCGGCCGGGCCGAGGTCGTCCGCGGAGACGTGACCGACGCCGGATCGACCCGGGCCGCCCTGCGCGGCGTGGACGTCGCCTACTACCTGGTGCACTCCCTCACCACCGGATCCGACTTCGAGGAACGCGACCGGAAGGCGGCCCGCACCTTCGCCGAACAGGCCCGCGCCGCGGGCGTCCGCCGCATCGTGTACCTCGGCGGGCTGGTCCCCACCGGGGTGCCGGTCCACCGGCTCTCCCCGCACCTGCGGTCCCGCGCCGAAGTCGGCGGGATCTTCCTCCGCGGGGAGGTCCCGGCGACGGTGCTGCGGGCCGCGGTCGTCATCGGCTCCGGCTCCGCCTCCTTCGAGATGCTGCGCTACCTCACCGAACGCCTGCCGGTCATGGTCACCCCCAGTTGGGTGGGCAGTCGGGTCCAGCCGATCGCCGTCCGCGATGTCCTGCGCTACCTCGTCGGCAGCGCCGCCATGCCCGCCGAGGTGAACCGGGCCTTCGACATCGGCGGGCCGGACGTCCTCACGTACGAGGAGATGATGCGCCGCTACGCCGCGGTCGCCGGCCTGCCCCACCGGCTGATCCTGCGCGTTCCGATGCTCACCCCGTGGCTGTCCAGCCAGTGGATCGGCCTGGTCACCCCGGTGCCGAGCGGGCTGGCCCGGCCGCTGGCCGAATCCCTGCGCCACGAGGTGGTGTGCGACGAGCACGACATCGCCCGGTACGTCCCGGACCCGCCCGGCGCCCCCGTTCCGTTCGACCGGGCACTCGCCCTGGCCCTCCGGCGGGTCCGCGAGGCCGAGGTGACCACCCGCTGGTCCAACGCCTCGCTGCCCGGCGCGCCCAGCGATCCGCTGCCCACCGACCCGGACTGGGCGGGCGGCAGCCTCTACACCGACCACCGCGCCCGCGCCACCGACGCCTCCCCGCGGGCGCTCTGGCAGATCATCGAGGGCGTCGGCGGCGACAACGGCTGGTATTCCGCCCCGCTCGCCTGGGCGGTACGCGGCTGGCTCGACCGGCTCGCCGGCGGAGCCGGCATCCGGCGCGGCCGGCGCGACGCGGCCCGGCTGCGGGTGGGCGACTCGCTGGACTTCTGGCGGGTCGAGGAGATCGAACCGGGCCGCCTGCTGCGGCTGCGCGCCGAGATGCGGCTGCCCGGACTCGCCTGGCTGGAGATGTACGCCGATCCGCCCGCGGGGGACGGCGGGCCGGGCTCCCGCTACCGGCAGCGGGCCCTGTTCCATCCGCACGGCCTGCTCGGCCACCTCTACTGGTGGAGCGTGTCCCCCTTCCACGCCGTGATCTTCGGCGGCATGGCCCGCAACATCACCCGCGCGGCCGAACGCCTCGACACCCCGCCCGGGCCTGGACCGGGCCACGCCCCCGACCCCGGAAAGGCCGAAGGCTGAGGCCCTCATGACCGTCGCCCTCGTCCTCTACACCTCCGACCTGCGGGTGCACGACCACCCGCCGCTGCGCGCGGCCCTCGCCTCGGCGGACCGGGTGGTGCCCCTGTTCGTACGCGACCGCCGCATCGAGGCGGCCGGGTTCGCGGTCCCCAACCGGCGGGCCTTCCTCGCCGACTGCCTGGCCGGCCTCGATGCCGGACTGCGCGCCCGGGGCGGCCGGCTGGTCCTGCGGTCCGGGGACCCGGTCGCGCAGGTGTGCGCGGTTGCCCGGGAGACCGGCGCCGCCGAGGTCCACCTGGCCGCCGGAGTGAGCGGCTACGCCCAGGCCCGCGAGGCCCGGCTGCGGGAGGCCCTGGAACGGGAGGGCCTGCGGCTGTCCGTGCACGACGCGGTCGTCACCGCTGTCGCCCCCGGTGCGGCGGTCCCGGCCGGCTCGGACCACTTCGCCGTGTTCACCCCGTACTTCCGCCGCTGGAACGGGCTGCCGCCCCGGCCGGTCCTGGGCGCACCGCGCAGCGTCCCGGTGCCCGACGGGCTCGGCTCCGAGCCCCTGCCCGCGCGCAGCGCCGTCGCCGGGGTCTCGCCGGGCCTGGCCCGCGGCGGCGAACCCGAGGGCCGGGCCCTGCTGACCCGCTGGCTGCGCCGGGGCCTTGGGGCGTACGAGCGGAGCCACGACGACCTGGCCGGCGATGCCACCTCCCGGCTCTCCCCGCACCTGCACTTCGGCACCGTCTCGGCCGCCGAGATCGTCCGGCGGGCCCGCGCGGCCGGCGGTCCCGGCGCCGAGGCCTTCGTACGCCAGGTCTGCTGGCGGGACTTCCACCACCAGGTGCTCGCCGCCCGCCCCGACGCGGCGACCGAGGACTACCGGACCCGCCACGACCGGTGGCGCACCGAGCGGGACGCGGCGGAGGAGATCCGGGCCTGGCAGGAAGGCCGCACCGGCTACCCGGTCATCGATGCGGCCATGCGCCAGCTGCGCCACGAAGGCTGGATGCACAACCGGGCCAGGCTGCTGGCGGCGAGCTTCCTCACCAAGACGCTCTATGTGGACTGGCGGATCGGTGCCGCGCACTTCCTCGACCTGCTGGTCGACGGAGACCTCGCCGACAACCAGCTCAACTGGCAGTGGGTCGCGGGCACCGGAACCGACACCCGGCCCAACCGGGTGCTCAACCCGACGGCCCAGGCCCGCCGCCACGACCCGACGGGCGCCTATGTGCACCGCTGGGTGCCCGAACTCGCCGGACTGCCCGCGCCGGACGTCCACCGGCCGTGGCGGCTCACCGGACCCGAGCGGGCCCGGTTCGACTACCCGGACCCGGTGGTGGACCTGGCCGACGGCCTCGGCCGGTTCCGACAGGCCCGCGGCATCACCTGAGCCGCCGCCCATGAGCCGCCGTCCCTGAGACGCCGCCCCCCCCCGCATGGTGCCGGCCCACACCCTTCCGCACCGGACTGTGGGGTTCTGCACCATGGGATGTCCGGCCGGAGGTCTCTAGCGTTCCGGCCATGACGAGCCAATTCAAGGCCCCCGGCGGTGTGGACCTGTCAGGGCGCACCGCCATGGTGACCGGCGGCGGCAGCGGGATCGGCCGGGCCTGCGTACGGGCGCTGGCGGAGGCCGGGGCCCTGGTGCACGTGGTCGACCGCGATGCCGAGGCGGCGAAGGAGGTCGCCCGGGACACCGGCGGCCGGGCGCATGCGGTGGACCTCGCCGACGCCGAGGCGGTCCGCGGACTCCCCGGTGCCATGGACATCCTGGTCAACAACGCCGGACTGCAACACGTCGCGGCCATCGAGGACTTCCCGCCGGAGCGCTTCGAGCTGATCCAGAAGGTGATGGTCACCGCCCCGTTCCTGCTGCTCCGGCAGTGCCTGCCGCACATGTACGCGCAGGGTTGGGGCCGCGTGGTGAACGTCTCCAGCGTGCACGGCCTCCGGGCGAGCGCCTTCAAGTCCGCCTATGTCGCCGCCAAGCACGCCTTGGAGGGGCTGAGCAAGGTCGCGGCCGTCGAAGGCGCCCCGCACGGCGTGACCAGCAACTGCATCAGCCCCGGCTACGTCCGGACCCCGCTGGTCGAGCACCAGATCGGTGCGCAGGCCGCGGCGCACGGGATCGCAGCCGAGGACGTGGTCACGGACATCCTCCTCAAACGCTCCGCGATCAAGCGGCTGATCGAGCCGGAGGAGGTCGCGGCGGCAGCCGTGTGGCTGTGCGGCCCGCACACCGGATACCTCACCGGGGCATCGATCCCCCTCGACGGCGGCTGGGGCGCGCACTGAGTTCCACCGGGGACGACCCTCTGCCGAGGTGCGGCGGCGCGGCGATACTGAAGCTAGGCGCCCGCTGAGTGTTCCGTTCGGCAGGTCGAAGGGTGGTAGCGATGGACGTACCGGCGCCGGGGTTGGGCGAGGCGCCCGAGGACCCGTTCGCGCTGCACAACTCGGCCTCGGCGGTAGTGGACGACCACGGCAGGGTCGTCGGCTGGAGCGAGCGCGCACAGGAGCACCTCGGCTACCCGCTCGAGGAGGTGCTGGGCCGGGCAGCTATCGAATTCCTGTTCGACGCCCGCGATCGTGAGGCGGTCATGGAGGCAGTGGCCGCGTGCGAGCGCGACCGGGGCTGGTCCGGTGTCCTGCCCGTCCTGCACCGCAACGGGCGACGGGTGGAGCTGGGCTTCCGCGCCCGCGCCGTCCTCCGCGCCGACTCGGCCCGTGAGTGGCTTCTCGTCGTCGCCCCGGCGGAGGAGGTGCGCCAGTGGGAGACGGATCGGTCGGTCCTGGACGGTCTGTTCCGGCGCTCCCCGATCGGTCTGTCCGTCCACGCCGCCGATCTGAGCATCCTGCGGATCAACCGGGCACTGGCCCGGTACACGCACCTTCCCGCGGAGGAGGTCCGGGGCCGAGGCATCGGCGACTTCCTCATCGGTCCGGACGTGGAGATCATCGAGACCCGGCTGCGACGCGTGCTGGAGACGGGCGAACCCCTGATCTTCACCGAGCAGCCCTGCCGCCTGAGGAACGACCCCGACCACGAGCGGGTGGTGTCGGTGTCGGCGTTCCGGATGGAGGACCCCGCTGCCGGGATCCTCGGAGTCACCCAACTGGTGGAGGACGTCACCGACCGCTACCGGGCCCGGCGGCGGCTTGCCCTGCTCAACCGGACGAGCGCCCGCATTGGGACCACGCTGGACCTCGGCCGGACCACCTGGGAGCTGGCCGACGTCGCCGTCCCCGACCTCGCCGACGCCGTCTCGGTGGATCTGCTGGAGCCGGTGGCCCGGGGCGAAGAGACCGCCGAGGGGGCGGGCGGACCGGTCCGCAGGATGGCCGTCCACTCGGTCATACCAGAGGCACTGCAGGTGATGTACTCCGCCGGAGAGGTCTTCCGCTACGACCCTCGCACCCCGCAGGCCAGGTGCCTGGCCGAACAGCAGCCCATCCTCGAACCGGTGCTCGAGAGCAGCCCCGGCTGGTACTTCCAGGATCCGGAGCGCACCCGGCGCGCCTTCGGCCTGGGCGCCCACTCACTGATCGTCGTACCGCTGACGGCCCGCGGTGTGCTCCTCGGCCTGCTCAGCCTGTGGCGGGGCGAGCGGCCCGAACCGTTCGAGGAGGACGACCTCACGCTCGCCGAGGAATTCGCCGCGCGCGCCGCCCTGTGCATCGACAACGCCCGCCGCTACACCCAGCAGCACCAGGCTGCGCTGACACTGCAGCGCAGCCTGCTGCCGCGGGAGTTGCCCGAACACAGCGCGGTCGAGGTCGCGCACCGCTATCTGCCGGCCGATCCCGCCACCGGCGTCGGCGGCGACTGGTTCGATGTCATCCCGCTCTCCGGAGCCCGGGTCGCCCTCGTCGTCGGCGATGTCGTCGGCCATGGACTGCACGCAGCGGCCACCATGGGCCGGCTGCGCACAGCCGTGCACACCCTGGCCGGCCTCGACTACGCTCCGGACGAGGTCCTCTCCCACCTGGACGACCTGGTCAACCGCCTGGCAGACGAGCAGGAGCCTGCCGACGGATGCTCGCAGGGCCAGCAGATCGTCGGCGCGACCTGCCTCTACGCGGTCTACGATCCCACCTCCCGGCGCTGCACCCTGGCCCGAGCGGGCCACGTGCCCCCCGCCGTGGTGACCGCCGACGGCACGGTGAGCCTGCCCGAGCTCCCCGAGGGGCCGCCGCTGGGTCTGGGCGGACTCCCGTTCGAGTCCGCCGAACTGGAACTCGCCGAGGGAAGCCTGCTGGTGCTGTACACGGACGGCCTGATCGAGGCCCGTGGCCACGACCTCGACGAGGGCTTCTCGCGGCTGCGAGAAGCCCTGTCCCGGCCCGGCCGCTCGCTGGAGGAGACCTGCACGGCGGTGCAGGACGCCCTGCTGCCGGAGCACCCGCCGGATGACGTCGCACTGCTCCTGGCCCGCACCCGCGTGTTGGCGCCGGAGCAGGTCGCCTCCTGGGAACTGCCCGCAGAGCCGACCGCCGCCGCCCGGGCCCGGGACCTGACGGAGGCCACACTGACCAAGTGGGGCATGGAAGAGATGGCCTTCACCGCCGAACTGGTCGTCAGCGAACTGGTCACCAACGGCTACCGGTACGGCGGCGGCGCGCCGGTGACCCTGCGGCTCATCCGCGACCGCAGCCTGATCTGCGAAGTCTCCGACAGCAGCAGCACCGCTCCGCACCTACGGCGGGCACGCACCACCGACGAGGGCGGGCGCGGCCTCTTCCTGGTCGCCCAGCTCACCGAACGGTGGGGAACCCGCTACACCCGGGACGGCAAGACCGTCTGGACGGAGTTCCCGCTGGCCACAGCGGCGGAGGGATCACCAGGGGACCTGCTGGTAGTCCTTGAGGAGGACGCCGTGGACGGGTGAGCCGGCCGTCAGGCGCTTTTTCCAGCCTGGACCCCGCCCCCGGCGAAGCAGCGCACGGCAAGGATGGCGATGTCGTCGTCGAGCCTTCCGCCGCTGTAGTGGAGCAGGGCCCGGTGAAGCCGGTCGAGTAGTTCGCGGGGCGGCGTCGGGCTCTGCTCGCGCATCCACTCCGGCAGCGCGAAGAACTCGCCCTCACGGTCCCTGGTCTCCGTGACACCGTCCGTGTACAGCAGCAGCTGGTCGCCCGGAGCGAAGATGAGGGTGTCGACGCAGTAGTGGTCTCCGATGAGCGATGCGAGGTTGAGGGGCGGAGAGGGGGTGGTGGGCTCCACGACGCGGATCTCGCCGCGGCGCACGAGCAGGGGTGGGGGATGCCCGCAGTTGAGGATTTTGACGTGGCCTCCGCCATGCGGGATCTCGGCGACAACAGCGGTCGCAAAGCGCTCCGGCAGGTCCAGCGCGGGGAATGCAGCGCTGTGGCGGGAGATGCTGGCCTCCAGGCGATGGACCACGCCCCTCAGATCGGGCTCGTCGTACACGGCCTCCCTGAAGCTGTTGATCACCGCTGAGGCCGCCCCTACCGCGGACAGGCCTTTGCCGCGCACATCGCCGATGAGCAGCCGGACCCCGAATGGTGTGCCCACCGCCTCGTAGAAGTCTCCGCCGATCCGGGCCTGCTCGTGGGCCGCCAGATACAGCGACTCGATCTCGACATTCTCGATGCGGGGCGGCAGCGGGCGCAGCAGTACTTTCTGGGCCGCGTCGGCGATGAGCCGGATGTCGAGGAGCGCCTTCTCGCGTTGGAGCCGGACATGGCTTGCGTAAGCGGCGGCCAAGGTGACCGCGATGATGGCCGCCGCCGTGTAGGGCGTCCCCAGGTCGGTGTAGGCGAAGCTCAGGCCGATCATGATCAGCAGGCAGATCGTCCCCAGCAAGATCGTGGGGAGCACGGGCCACATCGCGGCAGCGAGGGCAGGTGCGGCAGGCAGGAGGCGGCTGAAGGCGATCTCCCTCGGTGTGGAGAACGCCAGGACGGCGATGATGACGGTAACGATCACCGGTGACAGCAGGGCTGCGTCCCACCGGTGTACACGGAGAGGGCGACGGCGCCCCGACCGTCCTGACCTGATCACGTAATGCATCATATCGGGGCAAAAGGAGCTTGGGCTGTGGAGGGCGCCGGGAGGCTGGGCCTCCGGCGGTGTGGTGGCCCGGCACACAATTGGCTGCCTGATTGTGATGACCGCCCACATATACCGCTGACCAGCGGACTTCTACGTTGTGCCGACACGGAACGTCCCCCGCTGACCCCCGGAAGTGGTGCACATGGTCTCCCCAGCAATGGCTACGCCGGCCCCGTCGGGCATCCGGAGAATCGTCGCCGCGAGCCTGATCGGCACCACCATCGAGTGGTACGACTTCTTCCTCTACGGCTCGGCCGCCGCCCTGGTGTTCAACAAGCTGTTCTTCCCGTCCAGCGACCCGCTCGTCGGCACCCTGCTCGCCTTCCTCACCTACGCCGTCGGCTTCGCCGCCCGCCCGCTCGGCGGCATCGTCTTCGGCCACTACGGCGACAAGATCGGCCGCAAGAAGCTGCTGGTGCTCAGCCTGGTCCTGATGGGCGGCGCCACCTTCGCCATGGGCCTGCTGCCCACCCACGCCTCCATCGGCGTCGGCGCCCCGATCCTGCTCACCCTGCTCCGCCTGATCCAGGGCTTCGCCCTCGGCGGCGAATGGGGCGGTGCCGTCCTGCTGGTCTCCGAGCACGGCAGCGACCAGCGCCGCGGGTTCTGGGCCTCCTGGCCCCAGGCCGGTGCGCCCGGCGGCAATCTCCTGGCCACCGGCGTCCTGGCGCTCCTCGCCGCCGTCCAGTCGGACGAGGCCTTCCTCGCCTGGGGCTGGCGGATCCCCTTCCTGCTGTCCGGCCTGCTGGTGGTCATCGGGCTGTGGATCCGCATCTCCGTCACCGAATCCCCGGTCTTCCTCGAGGCGCAGCGCAAGGCGGCGGCCGGGGCGACGGAGACGGGGATCAAAGAGCAGCCGCCGGTGGTGGAGGTCTTCCGGACCGGCTGGCGCCAGGTCCTGACGGCCATCGGCACCCGGCTCGGCGAGAACGTCTCCTACTACATCCTCACCGCCTTCCTGCTGGTCTACGTCTCCGTGCACCTGGAGCTGCCCAAGAGCGACGCGCTGAACGCCGTCCTCATCGGCTCCGCCGTCCACTTCGTCACCATCCCGCTGTGGGGAGCGCTCTCCGACCGGATCGGCCGGCGGCCGGTGACGCTCATCGGGGCGGTCGGCATGGTCGGCTGGGCGTTCGCCTTCTTCGCCCTCCTGGACACGAAGTCGTTCCCGGTCATCGCCCTCGCGGTCACCGTCGGGCTGCTGCTGCACGGGGCCATGTACGGGCCGCAGGCGGCCTTCATCTCGGAGATGTTCGACACCAGGGTCCGCTACTCGGGCGCCTCCATGGGCTCCCAGCTCGCCTCCATCATCGGTGGCGCGCTCGCCCCGATCGTCGCCGTGGAGCTCCTCAAGGTCTACGGCTCCTCGACCCCCGTCTCCTGCTACCTCGCCTTCACCGCGGCGGTCACGGTGCTGACGGTCTGGGCGGCCCGCGAGACCAGGGGCCGTGACCTGGCCCGGGACGCCCAGACCGCAGGGCTCCGGGAGGCCCGGAGCACCGCGGCGGAGCCGCCCCTGACGGCGCCGGCCGTCAGCCGCCGAACCGGGCCGTGATGCGCTGGAGCGGGACGAACTTGAAGTTCTGGTTGCCGCTGGTGCCGGGGGATCCGTTGGAGCCGTCCTGGCAGATGAACACGCCGTTCGGGAAGGCCGGGCCGAGGTTGGCGGCGGTGGCGTCGATACCGTCGGTGTCCTCGCAGTCGTCGGCAGCGGTGCCGTTCGAGACCGAGAACCTGCCGAGGTAGCCGCCCGAGGCGCGGTCGTAGACGGTGAAGTCGTTGCTGCCCTGGGAGGAGACGTAGATCCGGTTCCCGGCGGCGGTGATGCCTTCGGTGTCGGCGGTGATGTGCCCGCCGGATCCGGTGGAGTCCAGCCGGGTGCGGCTCGTGCCCGCGCCCGGTTCGGCTCCGTAGACCCACACGCCGGTGTCCTCCTCGCCGAGGTAGAGCTTGCCGGAGGTCTCGTCGGCGTAGCAGCCCTCGACGGCCGAGCCGGCGTCCCACAGGCGCACCGAGGTGGCCGTCACGGAGTCGCCGCTGACCGCGAGCTCCCACTGCTCGACGCGGCCGGAGGTGGAGTTCGGGAACGCGTACAGCTTCCCCGAGACCGGGGAGGTGTAGAGGCAGATGCCGTGGGCGGTGACCTCGGTGGGGATGTCCTTGAGCCGCTTGAGCTGCCGGGTCGCGGGGTCGATGCGGTAGACGTGCATCGCTCCGTTGCCGCCGGCGGCCTCGTCGTCCGCCGAGACGACGATGTTGCCGCGCAGGTCGACGTTGTTGCCGTAGTCGCCGCTGATCCGCTGGATCCGGGCGCCGGACATGTCGTAGACCTCCAGCGCACCCTTCTTGTCGGTGCCGACCACGACGGACCTGGCGGGGTCGGTCGGGTGAACCCATATTGCCGGGTCGTCGGCGGCATCCCCGCTGTGCGAGACCGGAGCCGTCTCCACGGTCGCGGTGACGGAGACGGCCGCTGCGTGCGCGGGGGCGGCCGGCAGGGCCAGGACGCCGGCGGCCAGAACGGCGGCGGCGGGCAGGGCGGCTGCGCGGACGGAAACGGTGAGCGACACCGGGAATTCCCCTCGGTCGGGTGACGTACAGGTCGGGTGACGGACAGAGGGAGGGTAGAGAGGCCCGGCGAGCACGGCGTGAACGGCAGTTGGCTGCCACGGGCCGCCCTGTTCACATGATCGTCCACTCGGAGGAATCCCGCCCCCGCGCCGGTCGTGACCGTGTGTGACCGGTGGGACGCGCTGCGGGCCGGTCGGGAGCCGTGGACGCCCGGAGGTGCTACAACTGGGTTCGTGACCCTTCCTCGCCACCCGTGCCGGGCCAGCCGGTGCGGTCACTCCTAGGCATCAGGTTCAGGAGCGTCGCCGGACAGGTATTCGTCCTCCAGGTGGCGATCGTGGTGTTGCTCGCCGCCGGTGCCCTGCTGGCCCTGCTGCTCCAGTCGCGGCACGACGTCGACCGCGAGGCGCGCAACCGGTCGGTGGCCGTCGCCGAGACCTTCGCCCACTCCCTCGACATCCAGGACGCGCTGAAGTCCTCCGATCCGTCCGCGGTCCTGCAACCCCTCGCCGAAGAGACCCGCAAGGCCGCCGGGGTGGACTTCATCGTGGCGATGGACACCAAGGGCATTCGCTACTCCCACCCCCAGCCGGACCGCATCGGAAAACGGTTCGTCGGCACCATCGAGCCCTCGCTGGCCGGAAAGGTCCACACCGAGAGTGTGCAGGGGCCGCTCGGCAAGGAGATCCAGGCGGTGGTGCCGGTCACGGCGGACGACGGCCGGGTCGTCGCCCTGGTGTCGGCGGGCCTGACCGTGCAGAACGTCTCGAGTGTCGTCCAGCGCCAGCTCCCGGTCATCCTGCTGGCCATCGCGACCGGCCTGGGCCTGGCCACCGTCGGCACGGCGCTGATCAGCCGACGGCTGCGCAGACAGACCCATGGGCTCGGCACCCAGGAAATGACCCGGATGTACGAGCACCACAACGCGGTGCTCCACGCTGTCCGCGAAGGGGTGGTGATCACCGACGGCGAGGGACGGCTCCTGCTCGCGAACGACGAGGCCAAACGGCTGCTCGGGCTCCCGGAGGACGCCGACGGCCGCAACATCGGGGACGTACCGGGCCTGGACCGGCGGATGGCTGCCCTGCTGCTGTCGGGCCGGGAGGCCACCGACGAGGTGGTCGAGACCGGAGACCGGCTCCTCGTGGTCAACCAGCGGCCCACCCACCCCCGGGGCCGCCCCGAGGGCTCCGCGGTCACCATCCGCGACTCCACCGAGATGCAGGTGCTGACCAGCCGGGCGGAGACCGCCCGCAGGCGTCTCAAACTGCTGTACGACGCGGGCGGCGACATCGGCACCACCCTCGACGTGGTCCGGACGGCCGAGGAACTCGCCGCCGTGGCCGTACCCAGGTTCGCGGACTTCGTCACCGTCGACCTGGCCGATCCGGTGCTCGACGGCGACGAACCCGGCCCCGGCGTCGACATGCGCCGCACGGCGGTGAACGGCATCCGCTCCGACCACCCCCTCTACCCCCTCGGCCGGCTGATCGACTTCCTGCCCTCCACCCCCCAGGCCCGCGGTTACGGCACGGGCGAAGCGGAGCTGGTACCCGATCTGTCCGACGCACCGGGCTGGGTGGCCCAGGACCCGCCGCGCGCCCGGGCCATCGTCGACTACGGCATCCACTCCCTCATCGCGGCGCCCCTCAAGGCCCGCGGCGTCGTACTCGGAGTGGTCAATTTCTGGCGGTCGCAGAAACCCGAGCCCTTCGACGAGGACGACCTGTCGCTGGCCGTCGAACTCGTCGCCCGGGCGGCGGTCAGCATGGACAACGCCCGCCGCTACACGCGCGAACACGCACTCGCCGAGACCCTCCAGCGCAGCCTGCTGCCGCGCGCCCTGCCCGAGCAGAGCGCCATGGACGTGGCGCACTTCTACCTGCCCGCACAGTCCGGGGTGGGCGGGGACTGGTTCGACGTGATCCCGCTGCCGGGCAGCCGGGTGGCACTGGTCGTCGGCGACGTCGTCGGGCACGGCCTGCACGCCGCGGCCACCATGGGGCGACTGCGTACGGCGGTGCACAACTTCTCCTCCCTCGACCTGCCGCCCGACGAGATCCTCGCCCGCCTGGACGACCTCGTCCAGCGCATCGACCGCGACCAGGACCACGACCACGGCGGGGACGCCGAGGAGCAGGACGGCCGCGTCATCGGCGCGACCTGCCTGTACGCCGTCTACGACCCGGTCTCCCAGCACTGCACCATGGCGCGGGCCGGCCATATGCCGCCCCTGGTGGTCGCCCCCGACGGCACGACGGAGATCGTGGAGCTGCCGGCCGGGCCCCCGCTCGGGCTCGGCGGCATGCCCTTCG
This sequence comes from Streptomyces sp. NPDC002054, assembly GCF_040296685.1. Lineage (NCBI taxonomy): Bacteria > Bacillati > Actinomycetota > Actinomycetes > Kitasatosporales > Streptomycetaceae > Streptomyces > Streptomyces sp. NPDC002054. Next base: position 129,747 of record NZ_JBEOXT010000002.1, on the reverse strand, counting down.
AAACCGCGGAGCTGTACCTGGAGGAAGGCAGCCAGCTCGTCCTGTACACGGACGGACTGGTCGAGGAGCGGACCCGGGACATCAGCGAGGGGCTGGAGCTGCTGCGCGCGGCGCTGAGCCGGCCCGGCCTGGACCCGCGCGACAGCTGCACGGCCGTGCTCGACGCCGTACTGCCGGCCCGGCCGGCCGACGACGTGGCCCTGCTCATCGCGCGGACCCGGACCCTCGGCCCGGACCGGGTCGCGCAGTGGGAGGTGCCGTTCCAGCCGGACGCGGTCGGCGCCATCAGGAACGCCGCGGCGAAGAAGCTCGACGGCTGGGGCCTGTCGGAGCTCGGCTTCGCCACGGAACTGATCCTCAGCGAACTGATCACCAACGCCCTACGGCACGGCAGCGCACCGGTGCTGGTCCGGCTGCTGTACGACCACGCCCTGACCTGCGAGGTCTGGGACGGCAGCAGCATCGCCCCGCACTTGCGGTACGCCGCCACCACGGACGAGGGCGGGCGCGGACTCTTCCTGGTGGCGCAGCTGAGCGAGCAGTGGGGAACCCGGTACACCCCGTTCGGCAAGGTCATCTGGGCGGAACAGGCGCTGCCCGGTGCCGGGTCCTCCGGCGGCGACGTGGAACCCGACCTCTCGGCCTTCCTGGACGCCGAACCCCTGTGACCCGGTCAGGGAGCCTGAACTATCCGATGGACACCACGCGGGCCCACGCGGGCGGGGAGTCCGGAGTGTAGTCGGGGTCGTCCTCGTCGTACGCCTCGTGCTGCCGGGGGAACAGCCCCACCACCGTCCGGCACGATGGCCGGGTGTCCGGCCAGCGCGTCTGCCCGTCGGTCAGGACCACGATCACATCGGGCCGGGGCCGCGCGCGGAGCGCCCTGGCGAAGCCCGTGCGCAGATCCGTCCCCCCGCCGCCCAGCAGCGGGATCCCCTCGGCCCGGCACAGCGGGTGCACCAGGTGAGCGGCCGTGTCGCACGGCAGTACGGTGACCAGGTCGCGGCGTCCTCCCACGGCCCGGGCGATCTCGGCGACCTCGTGGAGCGCGCTGCCCAGCTCGGAGTCACTGACCGACCCGGAGGTGTCGATGACCACGGAGACCCGGGGCGGCCTGCGCCGCAGGCTCGGCAGCACGGCTCCGGGCACCCCCGCCGAGCGCCGCGAGGGGCGGCCGTAGGTGTAGTCCTCGCCCACGCCGGGGCCGGAGGCGGCCGAGCGGACCGCCGCGCCCAGCAGGTCCCGCCACGGCTGGGGCGGGTGGAACACCTCCTCCGCCCACCGCTGCCAGCCCTTCGAGCTGTTCCCCGGCCGGCCGGTGATGCCCTGGGCGACCCGGAACCGCACCGCGTCCCGTTCCTGCGCACTGAGGCCGTGCGCCCCGGCCGGTCCCAGGTCCCACTCGCGCTCCAGGCCGTCGGCGCCACTGCCGCAGTCCAGCCAGACGAGGTCCTGGGTCTGCGGCCCGAGCCGGAACCGGCGCAGGTAGTCCTCCATCAGCTGCCCCGGAGGCAGCCCCAGGGTCTCCGGCCCGATCGCACCCTTGGGCCGTACCAACCCGTCACCGAACACGTCGTCGTTGATCTCGCAGTCAGCGGCGATGTTCATCCGGAGCCGGTCCCCGCGGCCGGTGAGGCCGCGTTCGCGGGCGACCCGGTCACCGCGCCCGTGATGGTCGCGCAGCAGGTGCGACACCTCGTGCACCCACACCCCGGCCAGGTCCTCCACCGGGGTCCGGTCCACGAACGCGGGCGAGGCGTAACACCGCCAGTGCCGGTCGACGGCCATCGTGTGGACCTGGCGCGACTCCACGACGTGCAGGGCGAACAGCGCCGTCGCGAGGTAGGGGCGGACCCGGGCGGCGTGCAGCCGGGCGGCGTAGAGCTTGTCGAGGTCCAGGGGCCGGGCCTGGGGTGGGTCGGGGATCACCGGCCGGCCCATGTGGTGACTCCGGCCCCGGCCGCCGCGGTCCGGCTGGCCGCCCGGTTTGCGGCCCGGTCCGCGCGCCGGGACAGGGACACCGTTCCGGCGAGCCGTTCGATCGAGGCCGGAACGTCCCAGTCCTCCCGGCGCAGCGAGGCGAGGGTGGTCGCGGGGACGACCAGCAGATCCGGGGCGCCGGTCTCCAGCGCCCGGACCAGGAGCGCCCACGCCGCATCCCAGCGGGACTTCTCCGGGCGCTTGCGGACCGCCTCGACCACACCGTCGAGTACGGCCTGCCGCAGGTCCCCGCGCTCCGGCAGGGCGGCACCCTCCGGGTCGGCGAGGAGCACCTCGGGGTCGGGGAGGTCCATCCGGTCCAGACAGGCCAGCAGCTCCAGCCCCGGACCGTCCCCGACCGTGCCCCTGACCAGCATGGACAGCACCTCCCGGGAGGAGCCGGCCGCGGTCGCGAAGGCGATCAGGCACAGGGTCGTCTCCCAGCTCCGGGGCGACGGCCAGGGGCCGCCCCGGCGGGCTTCACTGCTGGGCAGCCGGTGGACGAGTCCGGGGCGGGCGGCCAGCAGCCCGCACACCGCGCGGCGGGCGAAGGCCACGGCCGTCGGCAGTTTCTCCGGGTCGAGCCGGGGCAGGGTGGCCCGGGGCCAGGTTCCACCGAGGCCGCGTACCACGACCTCGTGGTCGTGGGCCCACTGCAGGTGGACGAACCGGTTGGCCAGGGGCGGGCTCAGCTCCCAGCCGTCGGCTGCCGAGGCCCGCGGATTGGCCGCAGCCACGATCCGTACCCCGGGCGGCAGTTGGAGAGCGCCGATCCGCCGCTCGAGCACGAGGCGGAGCAGGGCGGCCTGAACGGCCGGGGCGGCGGTGGACAGTTCGTCCAGGAACAGCAGTCCGCGGCCGGCCCGTACCAGCCGCACCGCCCAGTCCGGCGGGGCCATTGGGACACCCTGCTCGGCGGGATCGTCTCCGACGATGGGCAGCCCGGAGAAATCGGACGGCTCGTGGACGCTGGCGATGACGGTGGTCAGGGGCAGGTCAAGGGACGCGGCGAGCTGGGTCAGCGCCGCGGTCTTGCCGATTCCCGGCTCACCCCACAGGAGTACGGGGAGGTCGGCGGCCACGGCCAGCGTCAGGGCCTCGAGCTGGATGTCGGGACGCGGTTCGGTGGTGGTGTCGCGCAGCAGGGCCAACAGCTCGCCGGCGACGTCCAGTTGGGAGGTGGTGTGAGCAAGCATGAGTGATCACCTATGGGTTGGTGGTGAGAAGAAGTGAGAAGAGGGGAGTGGAGGCCCCGGGTCAGGGCGCGATCGCGCGGCGCCGGCGCGAGCGTTCGTGGCCGGGACGGTCCGGACACGGGTGCAGGCGGCCCGGACCGGGTCCGACCAGGCCCGCCCGAAACAGTCCGTACGTGATCCGCCGCCGCGCGGCGGCCTCCAGTTCGTCCCGCAGCGCGCCGTTGCGCAGCAGGGCGTCGGGGCCCAGCAGGCCCTCGACGACCGCCAGCGCACCGGAGATATCGCCGTGGTGCAGGCGTTCGCGGACGTCGGCCAGGCTCTCCGGCCGGCGGTGCGCCTCGTCGATCAGCCGGAGGCAGGGGAGGGGGGTGCCGGACAGGGCGGCCAGCAGTTCCTCCCGGCGGATCTCCGCCGGATCGTGGTCCAGCGGGGCCAGTACCCCGTCGACCAGGGCGATCCGGTGCCGGGCTCCCCGGCAGTCCACCAGGCGCGGTTCCCCGGGCCGGTCCGGGGTCCGGTCCGCCGCCCCGGCCGGCACATGATCCGGTACCAGTGCCGGGGCGACCAGCGGATGCAGCCGGTCGGCGCCGATCGCACCGGTACGGATCAGTTCCAGGTCGGGCAGCACCCAGGTCGCCGCGTCGGGCAGCACCGGCAGCGCACGGTCGCCCCCGTCCGGGGGCGCGGCCGAGAGCCGCACCTCGTCCCCGGCCAGGTCGAGCAGCAGCCGGTTGCGGGCTCCGATCCGTACGGTGACGGTACCGGTACCGGTGGTCCGGCCCTCGGCGCGGAGCAGGATCCCCGCCTCGGCCGCCCACCGGTCAACGGCACAGCCGAGCCCCGGTGGTACCGGTGCCGCTACCGACACCGGCACCGCAGGCGGCCGATCGGCCCCGGACCGGATCCGCAGCTCCCCGGACCTGCGCGCGTCCCACAGGTGGCGGTGCAGGTCGAGGCGGAACCGCCGGTCGGGATGGGGGTGCGGGTGACGGCGGGCGGAGGCCTCGGAGTGGGATCCGTCCCACAGCGCGAGGCTGATCCGCTGACCGGCATCCGCCCAGGCGGGCGGGGTCCGGACCACCAGGTGCACCGGGCGTACGCCGGTACGCCCCGCAGCCTCGTACCGGGCCAGCGCGACGGTCAGTCCCGGGCGCAGCAGCCCGTCGGGAGCGATCCTCGGCAGGTGCCAGCGCAGCAGGTCGGGTGCCAGATGGCGGAGGTCGGCCCGGACCCGGTCCGCCAGCTCCCGGCCGTGGGTACGGGCGACGGAACGAAGGTCGAGGTCGACATCGATACCTGCGGCGGCGCATGCCCCCGCCCAGTCCCCGACGGTACGGCGGGCGGTCGCAGTCTCGATCATGGACGGCGGCACGGCGTACTCGCGCACGCGCAGCCAGAAAGAAGGGCGGGAATCCCCGTTCGCGGTCTGAGTGAGCATCAGCACTCACCTTGCGCGGACAGGACCCCCGATCTGTTCGTGGAGTAAGTCGTCATCGTGGGGGAGCCTAAGCCACCCCACTCCGCTCTGCCAGATCTTTTCCGTCAGTGCCGTCTGTGCCGTCAGTCCTCGGCGAGGACGATCAGCGAGTCCGCCTCGGTGAACCGGACCGTCTGCCGCTTGTCGGGGTTGATCCGCACCCCGTAGTCGGGGCCGGTGGCCGCCCGCGCGCCCAGCCGGTAGCCGACGGCGCAGGCGCCGCGGCGCCGGGCCGCCTCGACGGCGGTGGCGAAGGTGACCTCACGGCCGACCCGGAGGTAGTCCGCGACCGGTTTCAGATAGAGCTCGTTGCCCTCCGCGCGGAACAGTTCCTCGAACACGTCGGCGAGGTAGGGGCTTTCCGAGATCTGGGTCATCAGGAGGCTGATCAGCCGGCCGCTCACGATGAAGTCGGCGCCCCCGCGGGCCGGTGCGAGCAGCCGGTTGCCGTCGTCGGACATCTCGGTGGTGACCGCGATGTCCCGGTCCGTGGCCTCCCCGATGGCCCGCAGGTGCAGGAGCGTGACCAGCGTCCGGTCGTCCGTCGAGGACTCCTCGGTGTGCTCACCGATGACGATCACGCTGTCGTACGAGGGCACGTCCAGCTTGGCCAGCACCGCCGGATCGGTGATGTCCCCGCCGTGGAAGGCCACTTCGAGGTGGCGCCGGGACGCTGCGAGGTCCAGGGCGCCGTGCGGTGCCGCGTTCTCGTCGAGGGCGACGACGTCCAGGGTGCTTCCGGGGCCGACGTACTGGTCCAGCTGGTCCACGACGAGCGGCGCGCGGCGGTTCCAGCCGAGCAGGAGCAGGCGTTCGGCGAGCGGGGGCCTGGGGCCGGCCGTGACGATCGCCCCCTCGTCGACGCAGCCGGCCACGTCCTCCCGTACGACCGTGTCGTCGTCCCGGGAGATGACGATGATCCGGTCGTCCGCCCCGATCGGAGTGCCCGGGTCCGGGTTGAGCACGACCCGGCCGTCGGCGTGCAGCAGTCCGACCACCGAGGAGGTGGCGAAGGCCAACAGGGCCTCGCCGAAGGTGCGTCCCGCGAGCTCCTGCGCGTCGGTCGGGTAGAACTCGTCGTCGGCGAAGTCCAGGAGCTCCTGGTACACGAGGGAGAGGCCGGGCTGGCGGGCGGTCTGGACGAGGAGCCGGGCGACGATGTCGTCGACGCACAGGACGTGCCCGCCGGGTCCGGCGGCCAGGCCGGCGGTCAGGTGGTTGCGGGCGTCACGGACGGCGGCGACCACCACGGCACCGCAGGGTTTCGGGACGGCTGCGCCGAGGGCGAGCAGGGTCTTCACCACATGGGCGTCACCGGCTTCCTCGGCGGCAGGCCCACCGGCGGGCCAACCGGCAGGCTCGCCGGCAGCCCCCTCGCCGGGCAGGACCAGCACGGCCTGTGCCGTCTGCGGACTCACCCGGCAGAGCTCCGCGGGATCGGTGGTGCTGCCGTTGCGGCAGATGATCCGGGTCCTGCCGCGGTCCCGGTCGGTGATGCGGGTGGAGATCTCGTCCTCCATCTCCACTTTGTCCTTCGGGGCGAGGACGGCGATGGCCGACCGCCGCCGGTTGGAGTGGGCGGCCACCAACTCCCCGATCACCGGGAAGACCTGGTCGGACCAGCCCAGGACGACGATGTGCCCTGCTTCCAGCACGGTGGAGTGGCCGAGGCGCAGCGACATGATCCGCCGGTTGATGCCGGTGGTGATCAGACTGACCAGGGTGGACACGAAGAGCAGGGCGACCAGCGCGAGCGAGACGGAGGCGAGCACATGGAGGGGTGATCCGAGCGCACCCCCGATCTTGAGGGTCTGCCCGACACTGGCCCACACGGCCGCCAGCCGCCCGGAGAGGGTGGCGGGGGCCGAGGGGTCGGACCAGACGAGAACCGTGCTCGCCGGGACCACGACGACAAGGCAGGCCAGGGCGAACCAGCCGATGAGTGCGGCGGTTCCGCCCGCCACCAGATTGTCGAACCGGTACCGAAGCCGCAGGCGGAGTGACGTCGTGTGGTGCTGCGCCACGCAAGCTCCCGAGCATGAGACGCGCCAGTCGGACGGCTGCCCGCCGCCCTCGGCCTCACCCTAGGGAATCCCGGCGGCTTTCCGGCCGACAGGAACCGCGACCTCACCCGGAGGTATGAAGCCGCCGGTCGGGTCGCGTGAGCCGTGTCTCACCGGGGCGGTGGCGCTTGTCTATGCAACGAGTTGCATAGAAAGATTCGGGGCATGGCGCTCGAGCACGCGATCCTCGTCTCCCTGCTGGAGCAGCCGGGGTCCGGCTATGAGCTGGCCCGGCGCTTCGACCGGTCCATCGGCTACTTCTGGACCGCCACCCACCAGCAGATCTACCGCGTCCTCAAGCGGATGGAGGCCGACGGCTGGGTCGACGTACTGGACGTGCCGCAACAGGCCAGGCCGGACAAGAAGGAGTACTCCGTCGCCGAGCCCGGCCGGGCCGCCCTCGCCGCCTGGCTGCACGAGCCGATCCAGCCCGACAGCGTCCGGCACGAGCTCGCCGTGAAGATCCGCGGCGCGGCCTTCGACGATCCGGCCGCACTGATCCGCGAGGTCGAGCGGCACCACCGGGAGCACGCCGACCGGCTCACCCACTACCTCGCGGGGGAGCTGCGCGACTTCACCGGGCCGGACGCGCCCGCCGGGGCGGGTGACGCCGGGCGGGAACTCCAGCACGTGGTGCTCCGCGGCGGCATCGCCTACGAGCGCATGACGCTCGCCTGGCTCGAGGACGTGCTCGCCACTCTCCGCCGACTCGCCGCCCTCCCGACCGCCCTCGACCCGAAAGGCCCCACCCCGTGACCGAGCTGCTGTTCAACCCGCGCACCTACGACCCCGCGCACTTCGACCCCGAGACCCGCCGGCTGCTGCGTGCCACCGTCGACTGGTTCGAGGAGCGCGGCAAGCGCCGGCTGATCGAGGACTACCGCTCCCGTGCCTGGCTGGGCGACTTCCTCGCCTTCTCGGCGAAGGAGGGGCTCTTCGCGACCTTCCTGACCCCGGCCCCGGCCGCCGGCCAGGACGAGCCGGACAAGCGCTGGGACACCGCCCGGATCGCCGCCCTCAACGAGATATTCGGGTTCTACGGCCTGGACTACTGGTACGCCTGGCAGGTCACCATCCTCGGCCTCGGCCCGGTCTGGCAGAGCGACAACGCCGCCGCCCGCGACCGCGCCGCGGAACTCCTGCGTGAGGGCGAGGTGTTCGCCTTCGGCCTGTCCGAGAAGACCCACGGCGCGGACATCTACTCCACCGACATGCTGCTGGAGCCGGACGGCAACGGCGGCTTCCGCGCCACCGGTTCCAAGTACTACATCGGCAACGGCAACAAGGCCGGGCTCGTCTCCGTCTTCGGCCGTCGCACCGACATGGAGGGCCCGGACGCGTACGTCTTCTTCGCCGCCGACAGCCGCCACCCGGCGTACCACCTCGTCAAGAACGTCGTCGACTCCTCCAAGTACGTCAGCGAGTTCCGCCTGGAGGACTATCCGGTAGCCGCCGAGGACGTCCTGCACACCGGCCGCGCCGCCTTCGACGCCGCCCTCAACACCGTCAACGTCGGCAAGTTCAACCTCTGCACCGCCTCGATCGGCATCTGCGAGCACGCGATGTACGAGGCCGTCACCCACGCGCACAACCGGATCCTCTACGGCCGCCCCGTCACCGCCTTCCCGCACGTGCGCCGCGAGCTGGCCGACGCCTACGTCCGCCTCGTCGGGATGAAGCTGTTCAGCGACCGTGCCGTGGACTACTTCCGTTCCGCCGGCCCCGACGACCGCCGCTACCTGCTCTTCAACCCGATGACGAAGATGAAGGTGACCACGGAGGGCGAGAAGGTCATCGACCTCATGTGGGACGTCATCGCGGCCAAGGGCTTCGAGAAGGACACCTACTTCGCCCAGGCGGCCGTCGAGATCCGCGGCCTGCCGAAGCTGGAGGGCACGGTCCACGTCAACCTCGCGCTGATCCTCAAGTTCATGCGCAACCACCTGCTGGAGCCGGTCGAGTACGCGCCCGTACCGACCCGCCTCGACGCGGCCGACGACGCGTTCCTGTTCCGCCAGGGGCCGGCCCGCGGGCTGGGCTCCGTACGCTTCCACGACTGGCGCACCGCCTTCGACGCGTACGCCGCCCTGCCGAACGTCGCCCGCTTCCGCGAACAGGCCGACGCCCTCTGCGAGTTCGTCAAGACCGCCGCCCCGGGTGAGGAGCAGAGCCGCGACCTCGATCTGCTTCTGGCCGTGGGCCAGCTGTTCGCCCTGGTCGTGCACGGCCAGCTGATCCTGGAGCAGGCCGAGCTGACCGCCCTGGACGAGGACGTGCTGGACGAGCTGTTCGCCGTCCTCGTACGCGACTTCTCCGCGCACGCCGTCGAGCTGCACGGCAAGGACTCCGCCACCGCCGAGCAGCAGAGCTGGGCGCTCGGCGCGGTCCGGCGCCCGGTCGTGGACGCCGACCGCGCGGCCCGCGTCTGGGCGCGCGTGGAGGCGCTGGCGGGGGCGTACGAGATGGCCCCGTAGCCGGACGGTCCCCGGGCCGGGTCCGCCGTGGGCGGACCCGGCTCGTCAGGTGTGGCGGATCAGACGCCGAACCGGTCGAGGTCGGCGACCTTGGCCCACGCGGCGACGAAGTCCTTCACGAACTTCTCCTTCGCGTCGTCGCTCGCGTAGACCTCCGCCAGGGCCCGCAGCTCGGAGTTCGAGCCGAAGACCAGGTCGGCACGGGTGCCGGTCCACTTGACCGCGCCGGTGACGTTGTCGCGGCCCTCGAAGGTGGTCTGGTCCTCGGAGACCGGGGTCCAGGTCGTGCCCAGGTCGAGCAGGTTGACGAAGAAGTCGTTCGTCAGCGAGCCGGGGGTGTCGGTGAGGACGCCCAGCTTCGAGTCCTGGTAGTTCGCACCCAGGACGCGCAGGCCGCCGACGAGGACGGTCAGCTCCGGGGCGGACAGGGACAGCAGGTTCGCCTTGTCGACCAGCAGGAACTCGGCCGGCAGGCGGTTGCCCTTGCCGAGGTAGTTGCGGAAGCCGTCGGCGACCGGCTCCAGCGCCGCGAAGGACTCGACGTCGGTCTGGTCCTGCGAGGCGTCCACGCGGCCCGGGGTGAAGGGCACCTCGACGTCGTGGCCCGCGTTCTTGGCGGCCTGCTCGACGGCGGCGGCACCGGCGAGGACGATCAGGTCGGCCAGGGAGACCTGCTTGCCACCGGACCGGGCGGCGTTGAAGGACTGCTGGACGCCCTCCAGCGTGCGCAGCACCGCGGCGAGCTGGTCGGGCTCGTTGACCTCCCAGCCCGCCTGCGGCTGGAGGCGGATCCGGGCGCCGTTGGCGCCGCCGCGCTTGTCGCTGGAGCGGAAGGAGGAGGACGCGGCCCAGGCCACGGAGACCAGCTGGGACACGGACAGGTCCGTGCCGAGGATCTGCTCCTTGAGGGCGGCGACGTCCGCGGCGTCGATCAGCTCGCCGGTACGGGCCGGCAGCGGGTCCTGCCACAGCTGGGTCTCGCCCGGGACCTCGGGGCCGAGGTAGCGGACCACCGGGCCCATGTCGCGGTGGGTCAGCTTGAACCAGGCGCGGGCGAAGGCGTCCGCGAACTGGTCCGGGTTCTCCAGGAAGCGGCGCGAGATCTGCTCGTAGGCCGGGTCGAAGCGGAGCGACAGGTCCGTGGTGAGCATCGTCGGGAGGTGCTTCTTCGACGTGTCGTACGCGTCGGGTATGACGGCCTCGGCGTCCTTGGCCACCCACTGGTGGGCGCCGGCCGGGCTCGCGGTGAGCTCGTACTCGTACCCGAAGAGGTTCTCGAAGAAGTTGTTGCTCCAGCGGGTCGGCGTCGTGGTCCAGGTGACCTCGAGGCCGCTGGTGATGGCGTCGGCACCCTTGCCGGTGCCGAAGGTGCTGCGCCAGCCCAGCCCCTGCTCGGCGAGCGGGGCGGCCTCGGGGTCGGCGCCGACGTTGTCCGCCGGGCCCGCGCCGTGGGTCTTGCCGAAGGTGTGACCGCCCGCGATCAGGGCGACCGTCTCCTCGTCGTTCATCGCCATCCGGCGGAACGTTTCGCGGATGTCGCGCGCCGCGGCGATCGGGTCCGGGTTGCCGTTCGGGCCCTCCGGGTTGACGTAGATCAGGCCCATCTGCACCGCGCCGAGCGGGTTCTCCAGCTCCCGGTCACCGGTGTAGCGCTGGTCGCCGCCGAGCCAGGTGGTCTCGGGACCCCAGTACACGTCCTCGTCGGGCTCCCAGACATCCGCGCGTCCGCCGCCGAAGCCGAAGGTCTCGAAGCCCATCGACTCCAGGGCGACATTGCCCGCGAGGATCATGAGGTCGGCCCAGGAGAGGTTCTGGCCGTACTTCTTCTTGACCGGCCACAGCAGACGGCGGGCCTTGTCGAGGTTGCCATTGTCCGGCCAGCTGTTGAGCGGGGCGAAGCGCTGCTGGCCGGCCCCGGCACCGCCGCGGCCGTCGCTGATCCGGTAGGTGCCGGCGCTGTGCCAGGCCATGCGGATCATGAACGGGCCGTAGTGGCCGAAATCGGCGGGCCACCAGTCCTGCGAGGTCGTCAGCACCTCGTGGATGTCCCGTTTCACCGCCGGGAGGTCGAGGGTGCCGAACGCCGCCGCATAGTCGAATTCCCCGCCGAGGGGGTTGGCCACGGCAGGGTTCTTGGCGAGGATCTTCAGGTTGAGCCGTTCCGGCCACCACTGGCGGTTTCCGCCGCCCTGCGTCGGGTGCGCGGCGCGCCCGTGCGGAACCGGACAGCCGCCCGCGCCCTCCGCCTTTGGATCTACGACGATTGCATCATGGTTCTCGGACATGGGAATCCTTCCGGACCTGGCGCGTCATGGTGTGGATCTATTGGATTTCAGCGAACCGATCCTATGGTGGACGGAATCCAAGTCAAGAAGAACACCAAATCCGCAGGGTCCGCGGGGAGCGGTGGATCAAGGTGGGGTGCATGGCCGGCGGGGGGACCGCCGGATCCAGCCGGAGGTCCGGCAGGTGGCGGGTGAACAGCTCGAGCGTGAGGCGCAGTTGTTCACGGGCCAGCCGGGAGCCGGGGCAGCCGTGCGGGCCGTGGCCGAAGGCGAGGTGCCGGCGGCCGGCGCCGCGGCGGATGTCGAAGCGGTCGGCCCGTTCGTACCGGTCCTCGTCCCGGTTGGCGGAACCGTACGCGACCAACACAGCGGCTCCGGCGGGGAGTTCGGTGCCGGCGAGCGTCACCGGCCGGGTGGTGACACGGCGGAAGGCCTGGATGGCGGAGTCGTAGCGGGCGGCCTCCTCCACCGCGGCCGGTATCAGCGCCGGGTCGGCGCACAGCAGCTCCCACTGCGGCCGGTCGCGCAGCAGGTGCAGCAGGGTGGTGCCGATCATCGCGCTGGTGGTGAGGAATCCCGCGATCAGGAAGTTCTGCAGGCTCGCCACCAGTTCGTGGCGCTGTTCCAGGGTGAGTTCGGCCTCGCCGGGGGCGAGGGCGGCCACCATGGCCGAGCACAGGTCGTCCCGGGGAGCGGTGCGCCGGTCCCGGACGTACCCGTCCAGCAGGTGCTGGAGTGCGACCACGTCCGCGGCGGCCAAGGCCTGCTCCGCCGGCGGCATCGGCTTGAACAGCAGCTCCTCGGCCCGGTACCCGCCGTGGACCGCGGCGGGTACGTCCGCCGGGTCCAGGCCGATCAGCCGGCCCACCACCTGCCCGGGCAGCCGGCGGGCGTACGCCCCCATCAGCTCCGCGGATCCGTCCGCCGCGATGCGGTCCACCAACTCCCGTGCACACTCCCAGGCGTACGGCAGCAGGGCCGCCACCCGGGCCGCGGACAGCCCGCGGTTCAGCGCGGACCGGTGCCGCAGGTGCTCCGCGCCGTCCGTGGTGACCACCGTGGGACGCGGGCCGAAACCCCGCGGCAGGACGCCGAGTGCCGCCTCCGAGAGCACCACGTCCGGTAACAGGGCGTTGACGGAGGAGAAGTCGTCCGCGCGCCGCAGCACCTCCCGTACGTCCCGGTCCCGGGCCACCAGCCACGCGTCGAACTCGGGGACGTACGTCAGCCCCGGCGCCCGGCGGGCGCGGGCGTAGAGCGGGTACGGGTCGAGGTACAGCTCCTCGCGCCTCGCCTGGTCGTGCCACGCCACAGGGGCCTCCGGGGTCGCGGTCGGCAGCGGCCATGATGCCTGAGCCCCGCCGCGCCCGGGAAGGGCGCCTCTCCCGCGGTCGGGCGTTTCGGGCGCCGGGAGCCGGGCAGCCGCCACGGAGGGGGCGAGCCGTGAGGTGGTGACGATGACCTGGTCGCAGGAGCGTGAAGGAGCCGCGCGAAACATGCGCGACAAGGCCCAGAAGCTGGAACAGGAGGCGGTGCACGCCACGGACCCGGCCGAACACGACCGGCTGATGGACAAGGCGCGGCGGATCCGGGAGAAGAGCGAGCGGGTGAACGGACCGGGCGCGGGAACCATGGATCCCATGTGAACGACCCGGCCGGCCGGGTGCGCCGGTTCAGGGGGTTATGACCCCATGAAGCCGCTGCACTCGGTGCGGTCGTTCCCTTGCGAGACGGTGTACTTCGCGTTCTCCACGTTCAGCATCACGAACCCGCCGTCGTCGCCCATCCGGAACTGTCCGCCGGCCGCGGTCGGCGAGGACAGGAACGAGGAGACGCCCGGCTGGAACCCGCCGCCCGAAAGGTGAACCTTTCCGTTGTCGAGGACGCCGGAGATGGAACACGTGGCAAGGGGGGCGGCCACCGCGGCGGAGCCTCCTGCGAAGGCGGCGGGGGCGAGGGCGAGCGTGCCGGCCACCAGGGGGGTGAACAGGGTGAGGCGTGTACGTCGGTTCATCGTTCTTCCTCCCACAAGGTCCCTTTCATCGTCACTCGCCCCACTTGGCGTGTCGAACGCGAACCGTCCCTTCCCCGCCACGCGCAAGCCTTCAACGAGAAAATTCTTGATGACGTACTAAGCTGGCGGGTTGTTTGGCGCTGGAACGGAACAACCCGGGCACACCTGGGCTCCCCCGGCGACCCGGACATGTCCGGGAACGAGACGCGAGGGCCGATGTCAGCCACACCTGAGCGCGGTGAACCCACTCTGCTCGACGACGAGGACCCGCAGCTCCACGAAGACCCCGAGCCGGGCAAATCCGCCCGGTTCTCCGCCGGGCCCGCCGCCCCCACGCGCACCCTCGTCGACGTCTTCGAGGCCTCCGTACGGGCGTACCCCGACGAGCTCGCCCTGGACGACGGCACCGCCCGGCTGACCTACCGGGCGCTGGCCGCCGAGGTCGACCGCAGGCGGCGGGCCCTGGCCGCCGCCGGGGTGGGGCTCGGCGACCGGGTCGGCGTACGGGTGCCGTCCGGGACCAACGAGCTGTACGCGGACATCCTCGCCGTGCTCGCGGCGGGGGCCGCCTACGTGCCGGTGGACGCCGAGGACCCGGACGAGCGGGCCGAGCTGGTGTTCGCCGAGGCCGGGGTGCGGGCGGTGCTGGGCGCCGGACAGCGCATCGACACCACCGCCACCACCGCCGCCGACGGAACCGGCGCCCCCGCCGTCCGGCCCGGCCCCGAGCACGACGCCTGGATCATCTTCACCTCCGGCTCCACCGGTAAGCCCAAGGGCGTCGCCGTCAGCCACCGCAGCGCCGCCGCCTTCGTGGACGCCGAAGCCGCGCTCTTCCTCACCGAGGAGCCCATCGGACCCGGCGACCGGGTCATGGCCGGCCTGTCCGTCGCCTTCGACGCCTCCTGCGAGGAGATGTGGCTGGCCTGGCGCTACGGCGCCTGCCTGGTGCCCGTACCCCGCTCCCAGGTGCGCAGCGGTGCCGACCTCGGCCCCTGGCTGGTGGAGCAGGAGATCACCGTGGTCTCCACCGTGCCGACCCTGGCCGCCCTCTGGGAGCCCGAGACCCTCAACGAGGTCCGGCTGCTGATCTTCGGCGGCGAGGCCTGCCCGCCCGAGCTCACCCAGCGCCTGGTCACCGAGGGCCGCGAGGTCTGGAACACGTACGGCCCCACCGAGGCCACCGTGGTCGCCTGCGCCTCCCTGCTGACCGGGGAGGAACCGATCCGGATCGGCCTCCCGCTGAACGGCTGGGAACTGGCCGTGGTCGACGAGTCCGGCGAACCGGTGCCCATGGGCGGCAGCGGCCAGCTCGTGATCGGCGGCGTCGGCCTGGCCCGCTACCTCGACCCCGAGAAGGACGCCGAGAAGTACGCCCCGCTGGAATCCCTCGGCTGGCAGCGGGCCTACCGCAGCGGCGACCTGGTCCGTGCCGAGCCGGAGGGGCTGGTCTTCCTCGGCCGCGGCGACGAGCAGATCAAGCTCGGCGGTCGCCGGATCGAGCTGGGCGAGGTGGACGCCGCGCTCCAGGCCCTGCCCTGTGTGGCCGGCGCGGCAGCCGCCGTCCGCACCGCCCGCAGCGGCAACCAGCTGCTCGTCGGCTACCTGGTCACCCAGGAGGGCTGGGACCACGCGGCGGCCGTCGAACGGCTGCGCGCCGAACTGCCCGCCGCCCTCGTCCCGCTGCTCGCACCGGTCGAGGAACTGCCGACCCGCACCTCCGGCAAGGTCGACCGGGACGCACTGCCCTGGCCGCTGCCCGAACTGGAGACCACCGGCCCGGCCGAGCAGCTGTACGGCACCGAGGCCTGGCTCGCCGAGCAGTGGAGCGAGACCCTCGGCGTGACCGTCGCCGGTGCCACCGACGACTTCTTCGCCATCGGCGGCAACAGCCTCGCCGCCGCCCAGCTCACCACCCGGCTGCGCACCCGCTACCCGAGCGCCGCCGTCCTCGACATCTACCAGCAGCCCACCCTGCGCAAGCTCGCCCGGCGGCTGGAGAAGTCCGTCCAGGACGACGGCGCGGCCCGGACCGTCGCCCCGGTACCGCTCCGGACCAAGGTGCTGCAGTGCCTCCTGCTGCTCCCGCTGTTCACCCTGGTCGGCCTGCGCTGGACGGTGGCGCTGCTGGCCCTGGGCAACGTCCTGCACTGGTTCGGGCCCTACCCGTGGGCGCCGACTGCCTCGTGGTGGGCGGTCGCCGCCGGCGCCGTGCTGCTCTACAGCCCGCCGGGCCGGCTGGCGATCGCGGCCGGCGGCGCCCGCCTGCTGTTGCGCGGGGTGAGCGCAGGACGCCACCCGCGCGGCGGAAGCGTGCACCTGCGGCTGTGGACGGCCGAACGGCTCGCCGAGTACGTCGGCGCGACCTCGCTCACCGGTTCCTGGCTGGAGCGCTACGCCCGGGCGCTGGGCGCCAAGGTCGGCCCCGAGGTGGACCTGCACTCGCTGCCCCCGGTCACGGGCATGCTCAAGCTCGGCCGCGGCTGCGCCGTGGAGTCCGAGGTGGACCTCTGCGGGCACTGGCTGGACGGGGACCGGCTCGTCATCGGCCCGGTCAAGGTCGGTGCGGGGGCGGTGGTCGGCACCCGCAGCATCCTCTTCCCCGGTGCGCGGGTCGGCAAGCGGGCCGAGGTGGCACCCGGCTCCGCCGTGGTCGGCCAGATCCCGACCGGCCAGCGCTGGGCCGGAGCGCCCGCCGGCAAGCTCGGCAGGGCCAAGCACAACTGGCCCAAGGAGCGCCCGCCGCGCGCGGTCCACTGGCGGGCCATATACGGGGCGACCGGCTTCTGCCTGACGGCCCTGCCCGTGCTCGCCACCCTGCCCGCCCTCCTGGTGGCCAGCCGGTTCGTACCCGCCGGCGCCGGGCTCGCCGAGGCCCTGCGCGGGGCGCTGATCGCCGTGGTGCCCGGGGCGCTCGCCTTCGGGTTCGCGTACGCGCTGCTGCTGCTGGTCTCGGTACGTCTGCTCAGCCTCGGGCTGCGGACCGGAAGCCATCCCACCCACAGCCGGGTCGGCTGGCAGGCCTGGACGGTCACCCAGCTGATGGACCTGTCCCGGCAGACGCTGTTCCCGCTGTACGCCGGGCTGATCACCCCCGTGTGGCTGCGGCTGCTCGGTATGAAGATCGGCCGGGGTGCGGAGGTGTCCACCGTGCTCGCGCTGCCGAGCCTCACCACCGTCGGCGAAGGGGCCTTCCTCGCCGACGACACCCTGACAGCCCCCTATGAACTGGGGGGCGGCTGGATGCGGATCGGACACTCCGAGATCGGCCGCCGGGCCTTCCTCGGCAACTCCGGAATGACCGCTCCGGGTCGCAGCGTGCCGGACGACGGGCTGGTCGGCGTCCTGTCCGCCACCCCGAAGAAGGCCAAGAAGGGCAGCTCCTACCTGGGCCTGCCGCCGGTCCGGCTGCCGCGGTCCGCCGCGGACGCCGATCAGAGCCGGACGTACGAGCCGCCCGCGCACCTGCTGTGGGCGCGCGGCCTGGTGGAGCTGTGCCGGCTCGTCCCGGTGTTCTGCTCGGCCGCGTTGGCCGTACTGACCGTGGCGGCGCTCTGCGCACTGAGCACCACGGGCGGGCCGGGCATCTGGGCGACGGCACTGCTGTCCGGAGCGGTCCTGCTCGCCGCCGGTGCCCTCGCGTGCGTGGTCGCGGTGGCTGCGAAGTGGCTGCTGGTGGGCCGGCACCGGGCGGGGGAGCACCCGCTGTGGAGCGGCTTCGTGTGGCGCAACGAGCTGGCCGACACCTTCGTCGAGGTCCTGGCCGTGCCGTGGCTGGTCGGATCGGTGCCCGGTACGCCCGCCATGACCCTGTGGCTGCGCGGACTGGGGGCCCGGATCGGCCGGGGCGTGTGGTGCGAGAGCTACTGGCTGCCCGAGACGGACCTGGTGGTGCTGGGCGATGCGGTCAGCGTGAACCGCGGCTGCGTGGTGCAGACACACCTCTTCCACGACCGGATCTTGCGGACGGATACTGTGGTCCTCCGCGAGGGCGCCACCCTGGGCCCGGGCGGAATCGTCCTGCCCGGAAGCACGGTCGGAGCCCGCAGCACACTGGGCCCCGCCTCCCTTGTGATGGCCGGGGAATCCGTCCCCGCCGACACCCGCTGGCTGGGCAATCCGATCGAGGCGTGGCGGTCCTGAAAGGGCCACGGCGTACGAGCACAGTGCAGGGAGCGGAAACGACAGTGACCGGCGAGAAGACCGCGGTATCGGACCCGTACTTTCCGGCCAACGGCGACCCCCGTTACCGCGTGCACCGGTACGAACTCGCGCTGGAATACCGTCCCGGCCCCAACCGGCTGGCCGGGACGGCCCGGCTGAGCGCGATCGCCGGGCGGGCCCCGCTCACCGAGTTCCACCTCAACCTGGCCGAGTTCAAGACGGGCCGGGTCCTGGTCAACGGCCGGGCGCCGCAATACACCCACCGCGGCGGCAAGCTCCGCATCCGGCCGGCCAAGCCGCTGCCGGCCGGCGCCGCCTTCACCGTGGAGGTGCACTGGTCAGGCAACCCCAAGCCGGTGCGCAGCCCCTGGGGCGGCCTCGGCTGGGAGGAACTGACCGACGGGGCGCTGGTGGCCAGCCAGCCGGTCGGCGCACCCTCCTGGTACCCGTGCAACGACCGGCCCGCCGACAAGGCCTCGTACCACATCTCGGTCAACACCCCGTCCCCCTACACGGTGGTGGCCGGCGGCCGGCTGCTCACCCGGACGACCAGGGCCAGCACCACCACCTGGGTGTACGAGCAGCCCGCGCCGACCTCCAGCTATCTGGTCGGCCTGGCCATCGGCATGTTCCAGACGGTGCTGCTCGGCGACCCCGGGCTCGGTGGCGTTCCGCAGACCGCCCATGTGCCGCCGCACCTGCTGGCGCGGTTCTCCCGCGACTTCGCCCGGCAGCCCGCCATGATGCAGCTGTTCGAGGAGCTGTTCGGGCCCTATCCCTTCGGCGAGTACACCGTGGTCGTCGCCGACGAGGAGCTGGACGTCCCGGTGGAGGCCCAGGGCCTCTCCCTGTTCGGCACCAACCATGTGGACGGCGCACGCGGTTCGGAGCGCCTGATCGCCCACGAGCTCGCCCACCAGTGGTTCGGCAACAGCGTGAGCATCGCCGACTGGCGGCACATCTGGCTGAACGAAGGATTCGCCAAGTACGCGGAGTGGCTCTGGTCGGAGCGCTCCGGCGGCCGGACCGCGCACGCACAGGCAGCCGCGGCACACCGGCTGCTGGCCTCGCAGCCGCAGGACCTGCGGCTGGTCGACCCGGGCCGCAAGCTGATGTTCGACGACCGCCTCTACCAGCGCG
Organism: Streptomyces sp. NPDC002054; assembly: GCF_040296685.1. Lineage (NCBI taxonomy): Bacteria > Bacillati > Actinomycetota > Actinomycetes > Kitasatosporales > Streptomycetaceae > Streptomyces > Streptomyces sp. NPDC002054. Next base: position 110,954 of record NZ_JBEOXT010000002.1, on the reverse strand, counting down.
GCGGCCTCGCCATGCACGCGTTCCGCTGCGCCCTCGGCGATGACGCGTTCTTCCGCATGCTGCGCGACTGGGCCACCGTGCACCGCAACGGGGTGGTGACCACCTTCGCCTTCACCACCCACCTGTCCCGCTACGCCGCCGAGCCGCTGGACGACCTGCTCTCGGCCTGGCTGTACGAGCCGTCCCTCCCGCCGCTGCCGGCGCCGCCCAAGCCGCCCGCGCCGCCCGCCCTGCCGTCGATACCCGCGAGGCCCGGCTACCCGCCAGGGTCTAGTCTGCGTGGGTGAGCCTTCATATCGTCATGGGATTCGGGCCCGCCGGTGCGGCCACTGCTCGGCTGCTGGCCGAACAGGGCCATTCGGTAAGGGTTGTCACCAGGTCGGGCCGGAGTCCGGAGCCCGGGATCGAGCATGTCGCGCTGGACGCGGCCGACAGCGGGCGGCTGACCGCAGCCGCGCAGGGCGCGGCGGCCATCCACCAGTGCGCGGCCCCGCCCTACCACCGCTGGGCGGCCGACTGGCCGCCGCTGGCCTCGTCGGTCTGTGCCGCGGCCGAGGCGACCGGCGCCGTACTGGTCCTGCTGGGGAACCTCTACGGCTACGGTCCGGTGGACGGCCCCATGACCGAGGAACTGCCGCTCGCGGCGACCGGCCCCAAGGGGCGGGTGCGCGCTGCCGTGTGGGAGCAGGCGCGGAAGCTGCACGAGCAGGGCCGGATCAAGGCCGTCGAGGTGCGGGCCTCGGACTTCTTCGGACCCGGGGTGACCGAGGGCGGCCATCTGGCCGCGCGGGTGCTGCCGCGGCTGCTGCGCGGCAAGCCGGTGTCCACGCTCGGGGATCCGGACACCCCGCACAGCTGGACCTATCTCCCCGATGTGGCCCGGGCCCTGGCCGAGGTCGCGGGCGAGGAGCGGGCCTGGGGGCGCGCCTGGCACGTCCCGACGGGGCCCGCGCTGTCCACCCGCGAGATGGTCGACCGGCTTGCGGCCCAGGCGGGAACGCGGCCGGTTCCGGTGCGCAGGCTGCCCTCGGCGGTGCTGGGCGTCGCCTCGCTCTTCTCCCCGCTGATCCGCGAGCTGAAGGAGGTCCGCTACCAGTTCGACCGCCCCTTCGTGATCGATTCGAGCGCGTACGAGGCCGCGTTCGCGGTGCGGGCCACCCCTCTCGAGGAGCAGCTCCGGGCGACGGTGGAGTGGTGGCGACCGCGGGTGCGCGGGCTCGCCTGACTCAGATCAGGGTGCGTTCGATCCGGTTGAGCAGGGCGCTCTTTCCGGGGTCCGGAGCCGCGTCGTGCCGCTGTCCGGTTGCGTTGCCCATCCGCTGCGCGAGCAGGTAGGCGATGATCTCCGCTTCCTGTTCCTGGACGTCGTCGTAGGTCGCGCGCAGGAGCATGTCGCGTACGAGATCGGGGTCGAGGTCGGGGAAGAGGAGGCGGGAGGCCGCCTCGTCCAGCCCGCCCGCACCGCGATGGCAGCAGATGATGTGCCCCAGCTCATGCAAGATGATGTGCTCCTGATGCGCGCCGGTGGTGTTGGCGTCGTAGAAGATCAGGTCTTCGTCGCGTGCGGCGACCCACATGCCGCACGGATGGGACGCGGGCATCGGCAGCGGGACCAGCGTGATCGGACGGTCGCGCACCTCACCGAGGTGGTGGCAGAGCCCGTCCACATCGGTCACCTTCGGCAGGTCGAGTTCGGCGATCCGCCGGGCGCCGGCCTTCCGGAGCTTCTTGAGCCGGATGCGGCGGTCGTGATCGGCCGACCGGTCCTTCCAGGGGGCCTTCATGCGGGGTCGGTGGTGTCGGTGACGGGGGGCAGGCCCTGCATCTGCCGGTACTGGTCCATGATGGCCGTGATGGCCTGGAGGTTCTCTTTCTTCATGCCGGCCGCGCGCATGGCCACGGCGCGGACCCCGGACTGCCGCAGTGCCTCGATGGCGGCGACCTGGCCGAGCACCGATTCGGCGACCTGGTCGTCGAAGAAGTAGGCGACCGAGACCCCGAAGAAGCGGGCGAGGCCGGCCAGCAGGTCGGGGGAGGGGTTGGAGCGTTTCCCCGTCCGCAGCTGCGACAGGTACACGCCGCCGACCTTGAGCTCGGGGTTGGCCCGCTTGAGCTCCTCCGCCACTTCGGCGTTGGTCCAGTGCCTGCCCTTGGGGCGGACCGTCTTGAACAGGTCGTCGAGGCGCACTGCGAGCAGCGGCCGGTCGTCGGCGGCCTCGTTCTCGGCCCCGTTCTCGGTCTCGGTCATGGTGAAACTTCCTCCCGTCACCTCCCCGGCATAGCTCTTGGCTATACCGCAGTCTCACAGATTAGCGGTCAGTTGACAATCGAGCCGGACTCCGCCAACGTTGGGTCTCGCCGACAGTTGTCAGCCACGTGGCTCAAGGGGGTCGCCGGGCTGACCGTCGGCGATGTCGGACTGGCCCGGCCCTCGGGGGATGGGCCGGGCCAGCCCGGCGCGGGAGTCTTCCGTCCGGTTTGACGGGGGATGCAAACCGGGTGGGAGCCCTCAACTCGCGGTGCCGAGCTTACTGCAGGCGGCTGCGACTTGGGTGAGCCAGGCAACCTCCGCCGTGAATTTATTGGTGTCGCGGTCGTCACCCCGCGTCCTGTACCTCGACCGGGTCAACCGAAACGTTGATCGGTATCGTGAGGCACCCCGGGTTCCTGCGCAGGGAGTCAACGCCCGGTTCAAGGACGGATGGTGTTCTGTGGAGGGATCCACCGTGTGCGTCATCGGTGCGGGCCTGTCGGGGCTGGCGACCGCACACGCACTCGCGGCCAGGGGTATCGAGTTCGTCTGCCTGGAGAAGGCACCGGACGTCGGAGGGCTGTGGCGCCAGCCGGGGGCCGGCGAGGACGGCCCGGCCTACCTGTCGCTGCATCTGAACACTGCCAAACAGCTCACCGGCTACACCGCCTTCCCGATGCCGTCCGAGCTGCCCCTCTATCCCCACCACAGCGATATCGCCGCCTATCTGCGGTCCTTCGCCGAGTGGGCCGGGCTGCTGCCCCGCATCGAACTGCGGACCGAAGTGCTCTCCGTACGGCAGGGCGGCGACGGCATCTGGACGGTCACCAGCCGGGACGCGCGGGGCGAGGTGACGGAGCGGCGGTTCGCCCAGGTCATCGTGGCTTCGGGCCACAACACGGAGCCGGCGCTGCCGAAGCCGCTGCCGCCCGGCTCCGACTCCTTCGCCGGAACGATTCTCCATTCGATGGACTACCGCGACGGCAGCGATTTCGCCGGACAGCGGGTCATCGTCGTGGGGATGGGCGCGTCGGGGGTGGACATCGCCGTGGACCTCTCCCGGCACGCCGCGCAGACCGTGCTGTCCGTCCGCCGGGGGCTGCACGTCATGCCCAAGCAGCTCTTCGGGATGTCCGTGGATCTGATTGCCGATGCGCCCTGGTTGAACGAAATGCCCTTCCCGGAGCAGCAGCGCTTCGTCGAGCAGGCGCTGCTCGTGGCGCGGGGGAGGATGTCGGACTACGGCCTGCCCGAGCCCGACCACCCGGTCCTGGCCTCGGCCATGACGATCTCGGACGAGATCCTCAGTCGGATACGGCACGGCGGGGTGATCCCGAAGCCCGCGATCGAATCCCTGGACGGCAGCACGGTGTCCTTCGCCGACGGGACGTCGGCGGAGGCGGACGCGATCGTCTACTGCACCGGATTCCGCATGGACTTCCCGTTCCTGCCCGCCGGGTGTCCGGCGGGGCCGCGGCAGCAGGCGGTGACCTTGTACAAGCGCGTGGTCGATGCCGACCGGCCCGGTCTGTACTTCGTCGGTCTGATCCGGCCGATGGGCTCGATCACGCGCCTGGTGGAGGCCCAGTCGCAGTGGGTGGCGCGGATCGTCGAGGGCGAGGTCACCCTGCCGTCCGCGGACATCATGCGCGAGGAGATCGGCACGTACCTGAGCGGTATCGAGGCGCGCTACGGGCGGACGGAGGGGGCTTCCATCCAGGTGGACGTCGGCCCCTACCTGCGGGAGCTGCGGGAGTTGCAGGACGCGTAGGGCTCGGGCTCGGGGGCCGTCAGCTCATGCCGATGACGGCCTCCGGCAGCGGCGGCCTGACCGCGTACGCCTCCGAGGAGATGTACGCGTTCATCCGCGGCGGCCGGCCCTGCTGGTGGACGAGCCCCAGGTAGGCGATGAGCCCGACCCCGTCCTGCAGCTGCCGCGAGGTGACGGCGGACAGGGACCGGACGAGCGGCGCGGGGTCCATGCCGTGGCGGCGCAGCACGGCCACCGCCCGGTCGAGGGCCTCCCCGTCGTGACGGGCGTAGTCGCGGACCGGGATGTGCAGGGTGAACCCGCTGGGCAGGCCGGTCCGGCTCTCGGTGAAGGCGTGGCAGCTCAGGCCCGGCCGCCGGTCGAGCGGTACGTCCGGGTACTCGATGCCGTCGGCGTCGTGCCCGGCCGCCGTGCGGAAGAACTGCTTGATCTCCGTCTGCGCCGGGCCGCCGGCCACCCGGGACAGTCCGGCCGCCTCCGCTGCCGACAGGTCCTGGTGGACGACGTAGACCTTCACCCGGGGCTCTTCCCAGTCACCCAGGTCCAGGGCGAAGAACAGATGGCGGTCGCCCTCGGGCAGCGCGGCGAACGCCCGGCGGTGGCCGAGCCGGCGCAGTGCCTCGCGCACCGTAGCGGCGGAACGTTTCTGCCCGCGCGCCGCGGGGTTCAGGTACACCTTGGCCTTGGGGACCCCGCCGGGGAGCAGCTCCAGGGCGCACCACAGGGCCAGCGGGCCCTCGGGGTCGGGCGGGAAGAAAAGGTCCTCGAGATCGTCCAGCTGTGTGGTGCCGAACCCCCATCGCCGCGCCATCTCGCGGACGGCACGCAGTCCGACGCGCCCGTTCTCCGCCAGGCTGCCGGCGCCGTACCCGGGCTCCAGCAGCACCCGCAGCGTCGGGTCCGCATCCGGGACGAAGGCGAGCGAGAACTCCACCGGCGTGTGGTCGTCGGAGAGGAAGGAGGGCTCGGGCGGCAGATCGAGCGGCCGATCGGCAGCGGGGCCCAGCACGGTGAGCAGCGTTTGTGCATACTCCACGGAGTCGGCCCCGCTCAACCCCACGGCCTCGCCCAGTCGCAGGACCTGTCTCGCCGCGTGACCGCCGAGCGATTCCGTCCTGCGCCTGAGCGCCCAAGAAGATACCCGCCCGGATGGGCGGGTATCGAGGGGGCCCGGCTCGTTGGGGTGTTGCATGAAAACGGCGTCGGCGGATATGTGGTCCACGAACACCTCCTTGGCCTCATCAGCAGCTGGGAACAATGCGTTCCTCACTACCCCTGAGGCAGAAGTTCATGCAGGGACGGGGGAGCCGGGGCGAGTTACCTTGATCACTTCGTTAGCCAGTTGAGGAACTGGCTCCACTTTCCGGTGCGTTCGCGCCTGTTGTCCCCATGGCCGGGCTCGGCCGCCTCGGTACGCGCCTGGGACACGGGCCGGCGTGCGGTCTCGACCGGCGTGAACCGGGCAGGCAGCGTGTTGAGGCCCCGGTGGAACGGGCCGGGACGCCAGACGAGGCTGTCCTCGGGCACGGCGAGCTCGACGTCGGGGAGCTGGTTGAGAAGGTTCTCGACGGCGGTGACGGTGATCTGCCGGGCGGGATCCTTCGACGGGCAGGCGTGCGGGCCTGCGCTCCAGGCCAGATGGGCCCGGTTGCTGCCGGCCTGGCGCGCCGCCATCAGCGTCGGCCCGGTGTTGGCGGCCGTCAGACCGACCAGCATGAGCTCGCCCGCCTGCACGTGCTGCCCGGCGAACTCCATGTCGGCCGCGGGATAGTGCGGCGCGAAGTTCTGCATGGGCGGGTTCTCCCACAACGTGTCGTCGAGGGCCTCGTCGATCAGACCGCCCTTGTGGGCGTACACGTCGTGGGTGAGCAGCCGGTGCAGGGTGTTGCCGATGAGGTTGCGCAGCGGCTCGGTGCCCGCGCCCAGGAGCAGGGCGAGCTGATGGACCATCTCCTCATCCGTCAGCCTCGCCTGGTGCTGCATCAGCCAGGAGGTCACGTCGTCGCCCGGCCGTGCCCGCTTGAGCGCCACCAGCTCGCCGACGGCTCCGAACAGCACCTCGGCCGCCTTTTCGGCGTTGACGCCGTCGAACAGGCCGGTGGTGCCGAACAGCACCCGGTCACCGACCTCGGCGGGGCAGCCGAAGAGCTCGTTGAACACGAACAGCGGCAGCTGCTTGGCGTAGTCGCCGAGCAGGTCGGCGGAGCCGCGTGAACCGAACTGGGCGATGAGGTAGTTGGAGATCTGCTCGGTGCTCTGCGCCAGCCGGCGCGTGTCGACGCGGGCCATGCTGTCCGTGACCGCCTGGCGCAGCCTCAGGTGTTCGGCGCCGTCGCTGAACATGCAGTTGGGCCGGTACGCCAGCATGGGCACGACCGGGTTGTCCGGGCTGATCCGGCCTTCGTTGAGGTCCCGCCAGCGGCGCGCGTCCTTGCGGAAGGAGCCGGAGTCCTGGAGGAGTTGCAGCGCCGTCGCGTAATCGGTGACGAGGGTGGCGTCCACCCCCGGAGCGATCTCCACGGGCGCGGTCGGGCCGAAGTGCCGCAGATAGGCGTAGTACGCCTGCGGGTCGGCCGCGAACTCCGGACCGTACAGGGGTACCCGGCCGCCGGCGTCGTGGGCAGGGCACCCGGGTGGGGGAACGGGGGCGGTGGGCTGAGCGTGCATGTTGTTTCTGCTCCTAGTGAGCGCGGTACAGCAGATGTCGGACGAGTGTGATCAGGGCGTCGGCGGACGATTTCTCGTCGCGCGCATCGCAGGTGACGACCGGGGTGTCGTCGAGCAGGTCCAGCGCCTCGCGCAGCGCCCGTTCCGTTCGGTCCGGCGTGCCGTCGAAGTGGTTGACGGCGATCGCGTAGTCGAGGCCGTAGTGCTCGATCAGGTCGATCACGGCGAAGGAGTCCGCCAGCCGCTCGGGGTCGACCAGCACCAGCGCGCCGAGCGCGCCGCGCGCCATGTCCTCCCACATCTGCACGAAACGCTGTTGACCGGGCGTGCCGAACAGGTACAGCACGACACGGTCGCTGATGGTCAGACGGCCGAAGTCCATGGCCACCGTGGTGGTGGTCTTGCTCCGGACCCCCTTGAGGTCGTCGAAGGACTCGCCGGCGCGGGTCATCGTCTCCTCGGTCTTCAGCGGAGGGATCTCCGATATCGCACCGATGAAGGTGGTCTTGCCCACGGCGAAGTGACCGACGACGAGGATCTTCACCGCGGTCTGGGTCGCTCCGCCTCGGACGTACGCCTGCTCACCCAAACTTGGCGCGGAGTCCATTCAGTACCTCCTCGAGGATGTGTCGGTCCGTGAGCGTGGCGCGCTGCACGGGAGGGCGGGTGATGAGGTAGCCGCCTTCGGTGAGGGCGGAGAGGAGGATCTTCACCACACCCATGGGCAGGTGCGTGTGCCCCGCGATCTCGGCGACCGAGAGGTAGCCGGCGGTGCACAGCTCCAGCAGGTTCTGCTCCTCGGGAGACAGCTGGGTGGGACGCTGCTGCTCGTCGCCTGCCGCGGTGACCAGGGTGATCAGGGACAGCTGCGCCTCGTCGGGCAGGCCGCGCCCCTTGGTGATGACATACGGACGAACTAAATCCGCGGCCTCGGGCTCCAGTTCACCGAAACCGGTCATGAGTGGGCGCCGAGGTTCTCGCGCGGCGGCGTCGTCAGGGCCTTGCCCAGCTGGCCGACGAGCTGCTGCATGCGGAACGTGATGTCCTGCATGTCGACGTCCGGCGAGGCGGAAACACCGAGGTACGCGCCCTTACCGGCGGAGATCAGGAAGACCCAGCCACCGTCGAACTCGACCAGGGTCTGGCGCCACTGCAGGTTGCCTCCGTCGACGAAGAAGCTCAGCGAGCGGCTGAGCGACTGCACACCGCTCATCGCGGCGGCGACGGTGTCCGCGTTGTCCTTGCCGAAGTCCCTCGTCCGGGCCATCAGCAGGCCGTCGGCGGAGACCAGGACCGCATGCAGCGCCCCGGGAATCTCCAAGGCGCTGTCAAGCATCCATGACAGATCGTCGTTCACGAGATCTCATGCCCTTCGCTGCTCGCATCACGTGTGCTGCTCGATTGATCCGCCGCGTCCGAGCGGGTGGCCCGTCCGTATTGTGTGCCCCGCTGGAAGGCCCCCATGATCGCCGCGGTTTCGGCGCCGGAGCGCGTCGCGGTGGTGGTGTCCGGCGTGCTGCCGGGCACGATGACCATCGGCCGCTTGCGGCGGCGCTGCGGCAGGCCGTCGATGGTGGCGGGCGTGGCCGCCGAGGGTTCGGGGCCCCACTGGTCCGGCCCGGAGGCGCCGGGGACAGCGGAGACGGCGGAGTTGACGGGGTGTGCCGGCGCCGGGGCCTGCTTCTCCGGCATGCCGGTCAGAAGCTCGTGCGGCAGGAGGAGGACCGCGCGGACGCCTCCGTACGGCGAGCTGGTGTCCACGGACACCTCGAAGCCGAAGCGCTCGCAGAGCACGCCGATCACCGCGAATCCGAACTGCGGGGGGCTGCCGAGTCCGGAAACTCCGGAGACCCGCTCCGTCGACAGGAGCTTTTCCGCCCTGGCCCGCTCCTCGTCGTTCATTCCGACACCGGCATCGTCGACAACGATGCAAATACCCTTGGGTACGGTACGGATATTGATTTCGACCACGGTGTCCGGGCTGGAATAGCTGGTGGCATTGTCGAGCAGCTCGGCGAGAGTCAGTGCCACCGGCTCGACGGCACGGCTGTTGATACCGAAGTCGACCTGTGAAAGGATTTCCACCCGCCGGAAGTGCCGGATCCGGCCCTGTGCGCTGCGGACCACGTCATAAACCGAGGCGACGTCGCGCTGTCGCCCCAGCCAGCCGTCGCACAACACGGCGATGGACTGCGCGCGGCGTCCGAACTGGGAGTTCGTGTGGTCGATCTCCAGGAGATCCTGGAGAATGACGGACTCGCCGTACTTGCGCTGCAGTCCGGAGATGACCGACTGCTGTTCGGCGGCAAGTCCCTGAAGCGTCCGCATCGCGGACTTGAGGACCGTTTTCGTCGCAGCCTGGGCCTGCTCCTTTTCCGCTTCCACCGATTTCGAGAAACTATTCTCCAGCTCGGTGTAGTGGGATGTGATCTCCTCGATCTCGAGCAGTTGAACCCGGCTCGCCTTGTGCTGGCGAACAATGACGGCAACTGCGCCGATGAAGGCGGCGAGGAGGACCCAGAGCACTGGGTTCTGTATGTAATGCGTCATAAGACTCTCTTCAGGCGACTGACGGTCATCCGTACCCGCAAGTACGATGATCGTATCACTGGGCGTGAACAGGTGACCAATCGTCAGCATGCCGCAGTCCGGTGGGCATTGACCGTCATTCGGCCGTCTTCACAGGGCGTTAATGAGTGAGGGGTATGTGTCCGATAAGCGCAGTTCTATGGCTTTCGAGGCTGGGGGTGTCCGGGCGGGCCGCACATGTGCAAGGAGTTCGCGCGACATTTCTCGGATGGCTTGGAATTGCTCTGTGGGGGCCGGTGGCCCCCACGGCGGTCCGGGTGGACCGGACCGGGGTGTCGGCGGGTGCCGTTAGGCTTCTCCAATGGCCCTTCCGGATGCGTCCCCCGAGATCTCCGATGCTCTGCGGGTGCTCCACCGCGTCTTCGGTTACGACTCCTTCCGCGGCGAGCAGCAGCAGATCATCGAGCAGATCGTGGGCGGCGGCGACGCCCTCGTCCTGATGCCGACCGGTGGCGGCAAATCGCTCTGCTACCAGATCCCGGCGCTCGTCAGAGAAGGCACGGGCGTCGTGATCTCGCCGCTCATCGCACTGATGCAGGACCAGGTGGACGCCCTCACCGCCCTCGGGGTGCGGGCCGGATTCCTGAACTCGACGCAGGACCCGTACCAGCGGCAGGCCGTCGAGCAGGCGTTCCTCGCCGACGAGCTCGACCTGCTCTACCTGGCGCCCGAGCGGCTGCGCACCGAGAGCGCCCAGCGGCTGCTCGACCGGGGCAAGGTGTCGCTCTTCGCGATCGACGAGGCGCACTGTGTCGCCCAGTGGGGCCACGACTTCCGGCCCGACTACCTCGCGCTGTCCATGCTGTACGAGCGCTGGCCCAAGGTGCCGCGGATCGCGCTGACCGCGACGGCCACCGAGGCCACCCACGCCGAGATCGCGGCGCGGCTGGGCCTGGGGGAGGCCCGGCACTTCGTCGCCAGCTTCGACCGGCCGAACATCCAGTACCGCATCGTGCCGAAGAACAACCCGCTCAAGCAGCTGCTGGAGCTGATCCGGGCCGAGCACGACGGGGACGCCGGAGTCGTGTACTGCCTCTCGCGGGCCTCGGTGGAGAAGACCGCCGCCTTCCTGGTGGAGCAGGGCATCGACGCCGTGGCGTACCACGCCGGAATGGACGCCCGGACGCGTGCCGCGAACCAGGCGCGCTTCCTGCGGGAGGACGGGGTCGTGGTGGTGGCCACGATCGCCTTCGGCATGGGCATCGACAAGCCGGACGTGCGCTTCGTGGCGCACCTCGACCTGCCGAAGTCGGTCGAGGGCTACTACCAGGAGACCGGCCGCGCGGGCCGCGACGGCGAGCCGGCCACGGCCTGGCTGGCGTACGGCCTGCAGGACGTGGTCCAGCAGCGCAAGCTCATCGACGGCTCCGAGGGCGACGAGGCGCACAGACGCTCCCTGGGGATGCACCTGGACGCCATGCTCGCGCTGTGCGAGACGGTCGACTGCCGCCGGACGCGGCTGCTGGAGTACTTCGGGCAGTCGGGCGAGCCGTGCGGCAACTGCGATACCTGCCTGACCCCGGCCGAGTCCTGGGACGGGACGGTCGCCGCGCAGAAACTGCTGTCCACGGTGTGGCGGCTGGCCAAGGAACGGCGTCAGAAGTTCGGCGCCGGCCAGATCATCGACATCCTGCAGGGCAAGAAGACCGCCAAGGTCATCCAGTTCGACCACGACGCCCTCTCGGTGTTCGGCGTCGGGTCGGACCTGGGCACCGCCGAGTGGCGCGGGGTGGTACGCCAGCTGCTGGCGCTGCGGCTGCTGGCCGTGGAGGGCGACTACGGGACGCTGGTGCTGACCGACGGCAGCGGTGAGGTGCTGGGCGGGCGCCGCAGCGTCACGATGCGCAAGGAGAAGGCGCCCGCCGGCCCGGCCCGCAAGGAATCGGGGTCCCGCTCCGGGAAGGGTGCCCGGGTCCCGGTCGACCTTCCGGCGGCTGCCGTACCGGTCTTCGAGGCGCTGCGCAGCTGGCGGGCCGCGACGGCACGCGAGCAGGGCGTACCGGCGTACGTCGTCTTCCACGATGCGACGCTGCGCGAGATCGCGACGCGCCTCCCGGCCACCGTGGAAGAGCTGGGCACGATCGGCGGGGTCGGCGAGGCCAAGCTCGCCAAGTACGCCGAGGGTGTCCTCGACACCCTGGCCCAGGACACCCTGGCCCAGTCCCACGCCACGGTGCCCGCCCCCGCCGCCGCGCCCCCGGCCGAGTCCCTCCCGGCGCGCGCCACACCCGCACCGGCGGACGCGCCCGCGGCGCCGTACGACGAAGAGCCGCCCTTCGACGAGGACGAGATCGACCCGCCCTGGGACGACTGGGAGTAGCCGGACCGGCCGGGGCGGCGGGCGCACCCGCCGCCCCGGCCGGCCGTTCTCGGATCACCGGGTGCCGGCCGCCCGGTACGCCGTCGTCAGCTTCGCCACTGCGCCCCGCAGGTCACCGGTGAGCAGCAGGTGGTCCGCCTCCGCGAAGGGCTTCGCCGCCGCCGCGGTGGGATGGGGGCCGAGCTGCTGCTGGACGATCGCGCGGGCCCGGCCCGCCAGCACCCGGCCCGCCTCCGAACGGCCGCCGCCCGCCTGGTCCAGGACCGCCGCCGCGGCGGCCAGCGCCCGCAGGGCGTCCTCGCCGCCGGCCGGCGGCGCGCCGAGGGTGGTCAGGCCCCAGCCGTACGGGAACTGCGGATCGTACGCCGCGTCACCGACATTGACCGGCAGCTGCTCCTGGGAGCGCGGCCAGGTCACCGGGAGCTGCCCGGTGAACGGGCGCCTGCCGTACAGCACGTCGGCGACGCCGTCGCCCTCCGTGCCCGGCAGCCAGGAGGCGACCAGCGCCCCCATCCGGTCCAGCCGGTCGCCGATGAGCTGCGGACGCCCGGAGACGACCAGCACTGCGCACCTCATCGCGGCGCACACCCGGTCGACCGCCGCCTTGTCGGCCGCCGACAACTCCAGGTCGTGGCCGTTGCCGACATCGCCGACGCCTTCCGCGTACGGGGTCTCCCCGACGACCACCACCCCCACATCGTGGCCGGCCGGCGGAGCGGAGGCGTCCTCGGACCAGGTGATGGCACCCGGGGCCGCCGCCTTCCGCATCGCCTCCAGGATCGTCGTCCCCTCGGTGATGTCCCCGGACGAGCCCTGCCAGGTGACGGTCCAGCCGCCCGCCTGGTTGCCGAGGTCATCGGCGTTGGACCCGGCGACGTACACCTTCTGCGAGGGCTTGAGCGGGAGCAGCCCGCCCTCGTTCTTCAGCAGCACCTGGGACTTCGCCACCGCCTCGCGGGCCACCGCCCGGTGCTCCGCCGAGCCGACGCGGGCGAGCCCCGACGTGTCCGCGTACGGCTTCTCGAACAGTCCGAGCCGGAACTTCTGCTCCAGGATCCGGGACACCGCGTCATCGATCCGGGTCATCGGGATGCGGCCGGCCGCGACCTCCGCGACGAGCGTTGCACGGAACTCGGGGTACGCGGTCGGCACCATGATCATGTCGAGACCGGCGTTCACCGAGGTCCGCACATCACTCGGGTAGTCGCCCGGGATCTGGTCGATGGCCTGCCAGTCGCTGATCACGAAACCCCTGAAGCCCATCCGGTCCTTCAGGACGCCGTTGATCAGCTCCGCGTTGGCGTGCATCTTCACCGGGCCGGCGGCGTCGCCGATGATGTCGACCGAGGAGTAGGACGGCATGACCGTGCCCACCCCGCGCCGGACCGCCTCCCGGAACGGCGCCAGGTGCACCGCCTCCAGCTCCTGCCGGGTCACCCGGGTGATTCCCTGGTCGATCGTGTAGGAGCCGGTGGCGGACGAGCCGAACTCGGTGCCGCCGTCGCCCGCGTAGTGCTTGGCGGTGGCCAGCACCTTGTCGCTGCGGTGAAGATCCTTGCCGTTCGGCGCGCCCTGCATGCCGGGGATGACCGTCTCCATCGCGGTGACCAGCGCCGGGTCCTCGCCGAAGGCCTCGTACGACCGTCCCCAGCGCTCGTCGCGCGTCACGCACAGGCAGGGCGCGAAGTCCCACGGGATGCCGGTGGCCCGGACCTCGGCGGCGGTGACGGCGCCGGTCCGCTCGGCGAGCGCGGGGTCGCGGGTCGCACCCAGCCCGATGTTGTGGGGCATGATCGTGGACCCGATGACGTTGTTGTGGCCGTGGACGGCGTCCACGCCGTAGATCAGCGGGATCTGCAGGCGTGCCGCGCGGGTGCGCAGCTGGTAGCCGTCGATCATCTTGGCCCATGCCGCTGGGGTGTTGGGCGTCGGGACGGAGCCGCCGCCGGAGAGCAGCGAGCCGAGCGCGTACGCCGCGATGTCCCCCGGGGCCTTGAGCGCGTTGCGCTCGGCCTGGGTCATCTGGCCGGCCTTCTCCTCCGGCGTCATCCGGCCGAGCAGGTCGGCCACCCGCTTCTGCACCGGCAGCCGGTGGTCCAGGTACGGCAGCCCGTGCGCATCGATGACCACCTGCGGGTCCTCGGCGGGTGGCCGCGCCCCGGTCACCGTCAGGGCGAGCGGTACCGTCTCGGCGGTCTCGCCGTCGCGGTCCCGGTCCGTGATGACGGTGACCTTGCGGGAGGTGCCGGAGGGGGTGCCGGCGGGGAAGGTGAGGGTGCCGGTCACCGGCCGGTAGTCGGCGCCGGGGCTGGCGGTGCCGCCGCGGGTGGCGTAGGCGACGGTCACCGGCTCGGCCAGGGGCACGGAGCCGGTGGTCGCCACGGAGATCCGGATGTCGGCCGTGCCGCCTTCCTTCACAGGGTGAACGGCGGCATCGGTGAGGACCCTGGTCTGTACGACCGGGTCGGCGGCGCCGTACAGCTCGACCGCGTCCATCTGGAACTCGCCCGGCCGGCCGGGCGGGAGGGTGAGGGCGTAGCCCCACATCTCGCGCAGGCCGAGCACCTGGTCGATGCCGCCGACCGGCTGGTAGTCGGTGCGGTACTCGAACTGCGAGAACGGCAGCTCGACGAGGTGCCAGCCCTCCCAGTCGTCGGTGAAGGAGGTCGTCCACAGCTCGGACGCCTCGCCGTTGGCGCCGCCGTCCTTGATTTCGAAGTGCACGCGCGGGCCGGAACCGGGCGGCAGCGGCGCCGTGTTCCGCCCGTACCACCAGAACCGGATGCCCTTGCGGGCAGTCCAGTCCTGGGCGGGCCGGTCGAAGGCGAAGTCGTGGCTGAAGCCGCCCCACCCGCTGATGTCGTACGAGCCGTGCAGCACCTTCGCGCCCTCGGGCGCGTCGGCGCGTTCCGCCAGGACGAGCCGGGGCGGGTCGTCGGCGTCGCTGCCCCAGGGGAAGATCCCCTCGGCGGGCGGGCCGGCGAACGGAATCTCACCCTCGAAGCGGTCGACGGCGGCCGGGGGAGGGTCCGCCGCGACGGCGGCGGGGGACGCCAGGGCCGCGCCGAGGGGGAGCAGGGCGGCGAGCAGGCTCGCGGTGGCGAGCAGGGCGGATCTGGTCCAGGGGCGTGCCGTGTTCACGAGATGCCTCCGAGGTCTATACCACCGGACGGGACACCGCGTGAGTCAACTGATACGGCCGCATGTCGTCAAGACTTCGCGACAGGAGTGGCCCGAAGTCGCCCTCCGTGGCAGAGGAAACGTTTCTCCGTTCAGTGGTTGAACGCGGGGGCGGAGGCCTGGACCTGGACCGGACCCGCTCAGCCGCGCTCGCGCCCCGTCCGCAGCACGGTGCCCCGGCGTTCGAACTCCATCAGAGCCTCGACGCTCGTCGCGGCCGGCGAACCGATCTCCCGCTCCAGGATCCACAGGGCCCCGTCGATCCCGGAGCTGATGCCGCCCGCGCACACCAGGTTGCCGTCGTCGACCACGCGGACGGTGCGTACGTCGGCGCCCTGGTCCTTCAGGTACTGCTGGGCGCGGTGGTGCGTGGTGCAGGGGCGGCGCCCGATCAGGCCGGCCGCGTGCAGGACGACCACGCCGGTGCATACGCCCAGCAGGGTCAGGGACGGGCGTTCGGCGCGGCGCAGTTCGCGGGTGAGGACACCCTTCTGGATCTCGGCCCAGACACCCGGCGCCTGCTTGTTCTTGAAGCCGCCGCCGGGGACGACGATCACGTCAGCCGCCCCGGGGTCCCAGGCGCCGGGCACGGCGATGTCGGTGCCGAAGCTCGCGGTGACCCGCCCGGGCTGCCCGCTCGTGACGAGCAGGGGGCGTACGGGATGCCCCATGGCAGCCGCTGCCGCGAACACCTCCAGCGGGCCGAACACGTCGAGTTCCTCGGCGCCGTCGAACAGGACGATGTGGACCCGGAGCGGATTGTGCGCGGTTCGCCCGCGCGATCCGGCTGCAGGTGCGACCGCCGGTGCGACCGCGGCCGTGGCCGCAGCCCCCGGGCTTGCCGCGGCGAAGGCGGCTCCCGCGCCCGCCGCTGCCATCAGTGCGTTCCGACGGTTGAACTCCACCATGCCACCAGTCTCCGTCCATCGCGTCCGGACCGCTGCCGCTCAGCGGCCCTGCGAGGAGTTGGTCGCGGGCCCACGTGCCGGAGTTCCCTGCTACTTGTTCTCCACTTGACCCACCGGCACGCTCTGGGACAGCACACGGGTGGCGTTCGCTTCGGCCTCGCGCTCGAACCGGTCGGACGGATCGCTCACCCGCAGTCCGTTGCCGTGGTCCGTGCCGGCCACCGGTCCTGAACGCTGCTGGATGACGTGGGTCAGCTCGTGGGCGAGCGTGTGCTTGTCCGCGCCGCCCTCTCCGATGACCACGTTGCTGCCCGAGGTGTAGGCGCGCGCGCCCAGCTCGGCCGCGGATGCCTTCGCGGCGCTGCCGGTGTGGATGCGGACATCGGAGAAGTCGGCGCCGAGCCGTGCTTCCATGTCGGTCCGGGTGGCGTCGTCCAGGGGACGGCCGTTCCCGCTCAGGACACCGTGGACGGCGGAGCGCTGTACGGGGGCCTGCACGGGGGGCTGTTCCGCCGGGTGACCGCAGCCGGCGCCGTGCTGGTGCCGGTCCTGCCCCCAGGAGTGTCCGGCCTGGCGGAGCATCTGGACGACGGCGGCGTTTCCGGCGGTGCCCTGTAGCCCCTGGAGCGGCGTGCCGGTTCCGGACGTCGCGGGGCGGTGGTTCCGGGTGCGGCCGTGTCCGGCGTTGGCGTCCTTGTTTTTGTCCTTGTCCTTGTCGGAAGCGTGCATGGGCGGGCCTTCCTCGGGTGGCGGTTCGGCCCACTTTTACGTGCCGTGTCGCGACGGGTCCAGGTGCGCAGGGGCAGTGTGCGGTGTCCGCACGGGCAGAGCGCGCGCCGGTAGGGGCGTAAGCCTTCCGTAAGCGGTGGATGCCTACCGGGCCGGAGCGCCCTCGGTCGACCATGAACGAGCCGGCGCGTTCAGCGACGCAGCCGGCCTTACGGGGAGGGGGGAATCACATGCACGACTCATTCCGGAGCACGGGCACGGGAACCGGGGATCCGGACCACCGGATCCCGGTGGTGGTCCACGCGGCGGATCCGATCTCCCGCGCGGGGGTGATCAGCCAGCTGCGGTCGCATCCGGCGATCGACCTTCGTGACGAGGCGGAGACCGGGCCCGGGACCGTGGCGGTGCTGATCGGCGAGACGCTGGACGAGACCACGTTCACGCGGCTGCGCCGGGTGGTGCGCGGCGAAGGGGCCCGTGCCGTCCTCGTGGTGAGCGCCGTGCGGGAGGCCGAACTCCTCGATGTCATCGAGTGCGGTGTCGGGGCGGTCGTCTGGCGCCGCGAGGCCACCGCGCCCCGTCTGCTGCAGGCCGTGCTCGCGGCCTCGCGGGGCGACGGCGACCTCCCGGCCGACCTGCTCGGCCGGCTGCTGAGCCAGGTGGGTACGCTCCAGCGATCCGCCGACGGACGTACCGGCGCGCCCGCGACGGGGCTGACGGCCCGCGAGGTGGATGTCCTGCGGCTGGTCGCGGAGGGGCTGGACACCGCCGAGATCGCCGGCAAGCTCTCCTACTCCGAACGCACCGTCAAGAACGTGATGCACGGGCTGACCACCCGCCTGTACCTGCGCAACCGGGCGCACGCCGTGGCCTATGCCCTGCGGGAGGGCTACATCTGACCCCGAGGACCTCGAGGACCTCGAGGGCAACGGCGCAGGGCCGCCCGGACGCCGGGGTCGGCCCTCGCTCCGTCCCCCGAGTGCTTGCGGGCGGCCGCGGCGACGAAAAGGATTGCGGCACATCGGGCAAGGCGGGAGCACGACGATGATCCACGAGGTGGACGAGGTCCTCGAACGGTTGCTGAACGGAGGCGCGCTGGCCGGTTCCGGTATTGAGGTCTCCTTCGAGGCTCCGACCCGCGACTGGGCTGCCCGGCGCAACACCACTGCCGTCAACGCCTATTTGTACGACATCCGTGAGGACGTGGGCCGACGCCAGCGCGGCACGGTGCCGGTCAAGGACGACCGGGGAGCGGTGATGAAACGCCGTCAGCCGCCCCGCTGGTTCCGGCTGTCCTATCTCGTCACGGCCTGGACGAAGCAGCCCAAGGACGAACACCGGCTGCTCTCCGCGGTGCTGGCCACCCTGCTGCCCCGCGAAATGCTGCCGGCGAGTGAACTCCCGGGCTCGCTGGGTGCGCTGGGACTGTCGGTGCCGCTCACGGTCGCCGGGATCCAGACCGAGTCGCGGTCCCTGGCCGAGATCTGGTCCGCCCTCGGCGGCGAACTCAAGCCGTCCCTGGACGTGGTGGTCACCGCCCCGTTTCCGGCGTTCCCCGAGTACGACGCCGGGCCACCGGTCACGGAGGGCGCCGCGGTGCGGGTACGCGCGATCGACGGCAGCCTGGAGGACTCGCCGGTACGGCTGCACCGGCAGCGGCACGGTGCGAGTCAGGAGACACGACAGCGATGACCCCGTACGCCTCCGCCCACGCGCTCCTCGCACGGCTGGCCCGGGTCCGCGACCGGGTTGCCCTGCTGGTCGAGCAGCGCAGCGTCACCGATCCCACCGCAGCCGACCCGCTGCGCGGTCTGTACCTCTCCGACGACGCCGTACGGCACCTGCTGGCCACCGTGCCCGGCGCGGCAGCGGCAGAGGCCGAGGCAGAGGCGTTGGACCGGACGATGCCTGAGGCCGCGGCGACGGGCGACGACCGGCTGGCGCGGCTCGTGGAACGGAACGGACTCACCGAGCTGGACGCCGGCCTGCTGCTGATCGCCCTCGCGCCCGATGTCGACCGCACCTTCGAGCCGTTGTACGGCTACCTGAACGACGACGTCAGCCGGCGCCGGGCGACCACCGGGCTCGCCCTCGACCTGTGCGGACTTCCCGTGCACCTGGCGTGGGCGCGGGCCAGGTTCCATCCCTCGGCGCCGCTGTCCGCGCTCGGTCTGGTCGAGGTCGAGGAGCCCGAACGCCCCTTCCTCAGCCGTACGTTGCGCGTCCCCGACCGGCTGATCGCCCATCTGCTCGGCGACGATGGCCCGGACGCCGCGCTCACCGGGCACATACGCCCGCTCGCGGCGCCCACCGGACCGTACGACGAGGACTTCACCCGCAGGCTTGCCGAGCGGCTGACCGCCGCCCCACTCACCGTCTACCTGCGCGAACACCGCGAGGGCGACGGACTGGCCGTGGCCGCGGCGGCCCTGCGGGCAGCCCGTCTCGACGCCCTGCACGTCAGCGCCGCCGCGGCCGGCGGCGACGGCGACGTACCGTGCCCGGAGCTCCTCCGCGAGGCCCGGCTGCGCGGCTGCGGGCTCGTCGTGTCACAGGTTCCGGACGATCCGGGCCCGCTGTTCCGGGCGCTGGCCTCGGCCGAGGTCCCCATGGTGTTCATCGGTGAGCGGCCCTACGACCCGCGGTGGTGCGAGGACCGTGACCCGCTGGTCCTGGACGCGCCCCGGCTGCCGGCCGGAGCCGAGGCGGCGTGGTCGGCCGCGCTCGGCGAGGAGCCGGGGTTCGACCTGGCCGCGACCGTCGCCCCGTACCACCTCGGCGGCGACCGGATCGTCCGGGCCGCGCGCGCCGCCCGGGAGCTCGCCGCCTTCGACGGCACCCCGACGACCGCCGCCCATCTGCGGCTGGCCGCCCGCCAGCAGTCCGCGTCCGGTCTGGAGCGGCACGCCCGCCGGATCCGGCCCGACGTCGGCTGGGAGGACCTCGTCCTGCCGGACAAGCCCCTGGCCCAGCTGCATGAACTTGCCCTGCGCGCCCGCCACCGCGACCGGGTCCTCGGTGACTGGCGGCTCAGCGCCGGCGGTGGCCGGGGCCACGGTGTCCTGGGGCTCTTCGCCGGCGAATCCGGTACCGGAAAGACGCTGTCGGCCGAGGTCGTGGCCGCCGAACTCGGCCTCGACCTCTACGTCGTCCAGCTCTCCTCGATCGTCGACAAGTACGTGGGCGAGACCGAGAAGAACCTGGAGCGGATCTTCACCGAGGCCGGCCGCACCGACGCCGTGCTGCTGTTCGACGAGGCCGACGCCGTCTTCGGCAAGCGCTCCGAGGTCAAGGACGCGCACGACCGCTACGCCAACATGGAGAGCGCCTACCTGCTCCAGCGCCTGGAGTCCTTCGACGGCATCGCCCTGCTCACCACCAATCTGCGGGCCAATATCGACGAGGCGTTCACCCGGCGGCTGGACCTGGTGGTCGACTTCCCGTTCCCCGACGCTCAGCAGCGGCTGGCGCTGTGGCGGCACAGCCTCGTCCGGGTGCCGTGCGCGGAGGGCACCGACCCCGGTGCGTGCGCCCGCGACTTCGAGCTGGCCGGCGGGTCGATCCGCAGCGCCGTGGTCACTGCCGCCTACGCTGCGGCCGGCCGCGGCGGCCCGGTCACCACCGCCGACCTGCTGGAGGGGGCCCGCCGCGAGTACCGCAAGGCGGGCCGCCTGGTGCCGGGCGAGGGCGGCTGGTAGCAGTGTTCCGCCGCGGGCCCGTGCGGGGCCCGCGGCGGATCTGCTGTCGTCTGCTGTCGTCAGCCCAGCGGGTGGACCACCTGCCAGTCCGGATCGGTGGGGTTGACGAGCTGCCACCTCTGGGTCTCGCCGGGGACGCAGTCGTGGACCACCAGCCGGTTCGGTGCGTGGTCCCGGCCCGCCTTGTCCAGGCAGGTGCTGTTGCTGGAGGCGCTGCGGATCCAGTAGGTGTCGGCGTCCTGCTTCTGCAGCCACCAGAGCTGGTTGTCGGTCTTGCTGTTGCAGCCGTACGCGGAGATCGGGCTGTGGGTGGGCTTGGCGCCCAACCCCGGCAGGTCCATGCAGAGTCCGCCCCTGACCGCGCGGATCAGGAACAGGGCCGTGCCCCCGGGGCCCGCCTTCGGGCTGACCAGCTCCAGGTTCCAGCGCTGGTTGTCGGCGGTGCTCGGGTTGCAGGTGCCGGCGTTGACCTCGGCGCCCCGGGCGGGCGGGGCGATGCCCGGGACATCGGCGCAGGCCTTGGCCTCCCTGAGCCTGATCAGAATGTTGTTCAGGGACCGCGGCTCGGGCTGCTTCTCGGCCGTCGGCTTCGGAGCCCCGCCGCCGCCACCCCCTCCTCCGCCGCCTCCGGAGCCGTTCGGGGCCTTGGACGCGGCCGGTTCGCCGGCCGGGGCTGGGGAGGGTTCGGCGGGGGCGATCGGCGGCGGAGCCAGGCTGGGACCGGGCGAGGGCGGAAGCGCGCTCGCGCCGGCCTCCTGGAGCTGCTCCACGGCGGCGCTGCGGACTTGGGGCCGGTAGGCGAGCCAGAGCATCAGGAACGTGATGGCGAGTACCAGGAGAACGCCGAGGAAGGTGGCGAGCCAGCCGGGCAGGAATCCGCGCTGGACATACCGGCCGTCGACCTCCAGCGGGGCCACCCCCGACCGCTGCACGGTCAGCGTGTACGGCCGCTGCTGCTTCGAGCCGAACCAGATGATCTGCCGTGGCTTGAGCGTCGCCTTCACGAACGCGGCGCGGCCCGGCTCGATCTGGACGTTGCCCGGATGGATGTCGTACGACAGCTCGTCGCCGTTGTCGCTGCCGCTGATGGACGCCGTGAGCGTGGTGTTGCCGATGTTGTCGACGGCGAGCCTGGGGCGTCCGCGGAAGCGGCCCTTGACGGTGGGCGGCACCAGCTCCGTGCGTATCTCGCTGAAGGGCGTGATGGTGAGATTTCCCTCGGGGACGGTGACCGCCTCGGGGTGCTCGGTCGGCGTGATGCGTACGGCGTACGGGTTTGGGCCGGCCGTCGCGTCGGGGGTGCGCGGCGGCGCGAACGTCAGCTCCACCGTCCCCGTGGTCCCCGGATACAGCCGGAGCGTGGCCGGTTCCACGGTGGTCCACGGTGCGATGTCACCGACCGCCTCGAAGCGGTACTCGTCGACGACATCACCGGTGTTGCGCAACCGCAGCCGAACGGTGGTACTGGCGCCCGGGTCCACGGTTGCGGAGGGGGGTTCCAAGGAGGTCCATAGGCTCACGCCACGACGCTACGACGGTGCCCGGACGCCGGTCAGAGGCCCCGGGGCAGCCTTCCCTGCCCGAACGGGCACCGGGCATCCGGGCTCGACGCACTGCCCCTACGGGCAACCGTGCTGCCCTCGAACAGGTACCGGAGGACGTGTCGGCGGACCGGCTCGCGGTCGAGGCTGGACGGCATCACGTCTCGTACCCCGAGGAGAGCAGAGCATGCCGTCCTACCTGTCGCCGGGCGTATATGTCGAAGAGGTGGCCAGCGGCTCCCGCCCCATCGAGGGGGTGGGAACCTCGGTGGCGGCCTTCGTGGGTCTGGCGCCGGCCGGCCCGTTGAACGAGCCGACTCTGGTGACCAACTGGACCCAGTACGTCGCGTCCTTCGGTGACTTCACCGACGGGTACTACCTGGCGCACAGCGTCTACGGCTTCTTCAACAACGGCGGTACGGCCGCCTATGTCGTCCGGGTCGGCGGCACCCCCGGGGGCGCGTCCGGCGATTCCGTCGCCCCCGCGGCGGTGAAGGGCTCCGTGGCCCCCGCCACGGCCCCCGCCGCACTGCCGCCCGGTGAGCCGCAGCAGCTCGGCACCTTCACGGTGACGGCCGCGGCACCCGGCTCGCTGACCGTCGAGGTCGCCGACCCGGAGGGCGACGGCCCCGCCGAGCGGTTCAAGCTGATCGTCAAGGACGGCGACAAGGTCGCCGAGACCTTCGACGTGACCGCCAGGAAGGGCGGGCGCAACTACGTCGTCACGCAGGTCAAGGAACACTCCAAGCTCATCACCGTGCAGGAGGCGGCTCCCGCCGGACAGCTGGCGCGACCCGAGAACCAGACGGTGGCGCTGGCGGCCCCGGCCCCTGCCCCGGCCGCGGCCCCCGTGCCGTCCGGGTCGGCGGTCCCGTCCGGGGCGGACATCTCCCACCCCGGCCCCGCCGAGTACCTCGGCGACTCCGCCGACCGGACCGGCTTCGGCGGTCTGGAGGCGGTCGACGAGGTCTCCATGGTCGCGGTGCCCGACCTGATGGCTGCCTACCAGCGTGGCGCGATCGACCTGGAGCAGGTCAAGGCGGTGCAGCTCGGGCTGATCGCGCACTGCGAGCTGATGGGCGACCGCGTTGCCGTCATCGACCCGCCGCCCGGCCTGAACGCCCGCCAGATCCGCGTCTGGCGGCAGGAGACCGCGGGCTACGACTCCAAGTACGCGGCCCTGTACTACCCCTGGATCAAGGCGTTCGACCCGGTCACCGGCCAGTCCCGGATGATCCCGCCGAGCGGTCACATCGCCGGCATCTGGGCCCGCAACGACTCCGAGCGCGGCGTCCACAAGGCACCCGCCAACGAGGTCGTACGCGGCGCGGTGGACCTGGAGATCCAGATCACCCGCGGCGAGCAGGACCTGCTCAACCCCGTCGGCGTCAACTGCATCCGCGCCTTCCCGGGCCGCGGCATCCGCGTCTGGGGCGCCCGCACCCTGTCCTCCGACCCGGCCTGGCGCTACCTGAACGTGCGCCGCTACTTCAACTACCTGGAGGAGTCGATCCTGATCGGCACCCAGTGGGTGGTGTTCGAGCCGAACGACCACGCGCTGTGGGCCCGGATCCGGCGCAATGTCTCTGCGTTCCTGGTCAACGAGTGGCGCAACGGCGCGCTCTTCGGTGGCCGGCCCGAAGAGGCGTACTACGTC
The DNA here is from genome assembly GCF_040296685.1 of Streptomyces sp. NPDC002054. Taxonomy (NCBI): domain Bacteria; kingdom Bacillati; phylum Actinomycetota; class Actinomycetes; order Kitasatosporales; family Streptomycetaceae; genus Streptomyces; species Streptomyces sp. NPDC002054. Next base: position 87,643 of record NZ_JBEOXT010000002.1, on the reverse strand, counting down.
AAGTGCAACGAGGAGACCAACCCGCCGGAGTCGGTCGACCTGGGGCGGGTCGTCTGCGAGATCGGCATCGCGCCGGTCAAGCCCGCCGAGTTCGTGATCTTCCGGCTGGCCCAGTTCTCCAGTGGCAGCGGGGAGCTGGAGGAGTAGTCCCGGGCCCGGGGCCCCTGAGTCCCTTGTCCCTTCTTCCCCGTACGCAGTCAAGACCTTTCGGAAGGCAGAGCACAGATGAGTCTCCAGCCGGGTGACGCCCTCACCTCACACAATTTCGGGCTCCAGATCGACGGCGTGATGGTCGAGTACCTCGCGGAGGTCAGCGGCCTCAGCCTCGAACAGGACGTCATCGAGTACCAGCAGGTCTCCGCGCAGGGCAAGGCGGTGACGAAGAAGCTGCCGGGCGTGAAGAAGGCCGGCACGTGCACCGTCGTCCGCGGTATGACGCAGTCGGCTGCCTTCAACCAGTGGATCAACGAGTCGGTCAACGGCAACATGGCCACGGCCCGTAAGAACGCCACCATCATGGTGATGGACTATCAGGACAACCCGGTCAAGCGGTACAACCTGCGCAATGCCTGGTGCAGCAAGATCGACACCAGCACGGTGAAGGCCGGCGAGGCGGCGGCGCTCACCGAGACCGTGACCATCACGTTCGAAGAACTGGTCGTCGAATAATGCGGCGCACGGCTCTCCGGGCGGGGGCGGTGGCCGAGGCCTCGGCCTCGGTGGAGGCCGGTGCTCCGGCTGAGGCGCCGACTGCCGCCGAGGCTGCCTCCCCGGCTGCCGAGCGGCTTCGGACGGAATTCGCCTTCACACTGCCGCGCGGATACGTCGACGAAGCCGGAGCCGTGCACCGGGACGGAACCATGCGGCTCGCGACCGCCCGGGACGAGCTGATCCCGCTGCGGGACATGCGGGTGCAGGAGAACCCGGCCTACCTGTCGGTGGTGCTCCTCGGCCGGGTGATCACCCGCCTGGGCACGCTGCCGGCGGTGCACGACGGGGTGGTGGAGAACATGTTCGCCTCCGACCTCGCCTTCCTGCAGGACTTCTACCGGCAGGTCAACGCCGAGGGGCACACCCGGGCGGGAGTCACCTGCCCGCACTGCGACCAGCCGTTCGAGGTCGAACTCGGCGGGAGCCGCCTGGGGGAATCGTGACGTACGCGACCGACCGCCTGCACGAGGAGATCGCGTACATCGCCTACCACTTCCACTGGAGCCTGGAGGAGATCCTGGATCTCGAACACCGTGACCGTCGCCGGTACACGGAACAGATCGCCGGATTCGTCGTCCGTGCCGCGGCGGAGGGGTGACGGCGTGGGTCTCCTTGACCGGCTGATGGGTGGTTTGACGGGGCGCCGGGGGCAGCAGCGGGCGGCTGTGGTGGAGCCGGTTGCCGGGCCGGGTCCTGGTCCGGGTGCTGGTGTGGTCCGGCCGGCCGGGTGGTCAGCGCTGCCGCCGATTCAGCGCATGACCGCTTCCGGTGTGGCCGGGCCGGTCGCGGACGCGGGGTTCGGTGGTCGCCTGACCACATGGCAGGACCCTTCCTTCCGCGGGACCCTGTCCCATGCCGTGCTGGACGGTGCGCCGGGCGGCCTGGTCAAGGGGGTGCTCACCGCGTCGGCGGAGCCCGGCTCCGGACTTGAACTGCCGTCACGCACCCTGCCCGTCGTGCCGTACGGCGAGACGGCCGACGACGCCCTGCCGATGCAGCGGGCGGCCCTTCCGGCGGGCGTCGCGGTGACCCCGGTCCGGCCATCGCCCGCCCATCCGACCACACTGACCAGGTCCCACCGCGCGCCCGAGGTGCAGCGGCGGGCCCTGCCGGTGGCGCGACGGGTGGCTTCGAGCGGAGCGGTGGCCGCCACCGCCGCTCCCGCGGGCCCGGGTTCCCCCGACCCGGCCCCGGTTTCCGGTGGCCCGGGTTCTCCGGAGCCGGGCCACCGGAACCGCGCGCCTGCCGGCGCCCCGCCGGTGCCGACTCCGTCTCCGGTTTCCAGCAGCCCGGGTTCTTCGGCACCGGGCCCGGCACCGGCTGCCGGCGTCTCCCCGTCCCGGAACACGTCACCGACCGGTGCGGCGAGCCCCATCCAGCGAAGTGCTGCTGCCGAAGCACGGCGCACGGCACCGCGCTCGGCTCCGGCTCCCGGCGCATCCGCGTCCCCGAGCACGCGATCGGCCGGTCTGGCGGCTCCTGTTCAGCGGAGCGTTGCCGACCGGGTGCGGCTGAATCCGGTCGTGCCCGCAGTGCCGGCCTCCGGGTCGAGTGGGCGTCCGGCTTCGGCCGGGGGCGTGTCCCCGTCCCGGAGCACGTCATCGGCCGGTAGTGCTGCCGACCGGGCGCGGCGGCTGGGACCGGTCGTTCCGGTGGAGGCCGGCCCGGGCCGGGAGCCGTCTGGTGCGGCGGCCCCGGTGCAGCGGAGTGTCGCCGATGGGGTGCGCCCGGACCCGGTCGGGCCCGTGGTCCCGGCGCCCGGTCCGGCTGCCGGCGTGCCTGGGTTCCCGAGTACGTCATCGGCCGGTCTGGCGGCTCCTGTTCAGCGGAGCGTTGCCGACCGGTCGCAGCCGACCCCGGTCGTGCCCGCAGTGCCGGCCTCCGGGTCGAGTGGGCGTCCGGCTTCGGCCGGGGGCGTGTCCCCGTCCCGGAGCACGTCATCGGCCGGTAGTGCTGCCGATCGGGCGCGGCAGCTGGGAGTGGTCGGGGCGGTGGAGGCTGGCCCGGGCCGGGAGTCGTCCGGTGCGGCGGCCCCGGTGCAGCGGAGTGCTGCCGATGGGGTGCGCCCGGACCCGGTCGGGCCCGTGGTCCCGGCGCCCGGTCCGGCCTCGGCTGCCGGCGTGCCTGGGTTCCCGAGTACGTCATCGGCCGGTCAGGCGGCTCCTGTTCAGCGGAGCGTTGCCGACCGGTCGCAGCCGAACCCGGCCGCGCCCGCAGCCTCGGCCTTCGGGTCGGGCGGGCGTCCGGCTCCGGCTGGCGGCGTGTCCCCGTCCCAGAACGCGTCATCGGCCGGTGGGGCGGCTCCTGTTCAGCGGGGTGCTGCCGACCGGGCGCGGCGGAAGGGACCGGTCGTGCCGGTGGAGGCCGGCCCGGGCCGGGAGCCGTCCGGTGCGGCGGCTTCCGTGCAGCAGAGGGCTGCCGATGGCGTGCGCCCGACCCCGGTCGGGCCCGTGGTTCCGGTGTCCGGTCCGGCTGAAGAGCCGTCTCGCGCCCCGCGCCCGGCCGCCCCTGTTCAGCGGAGTGCTGCCGATGGGGTGCGGTCGAAGCCGGTCCTGCCCGTAGCCCCGGTCTCCGGCCCGGGTGGAGAGCCGTTTGGAGGTCTGCGCTCGGCTTCGGCTGCCGGTTTGTCCGCGTCCCCGAGCACGCCATCGGCCGGTCTGGCGGCTCCTGTTCAGCGGAGTGTTGCCGGCCGGTCGCAGCCGACCCCGGTCGTGCCCGCAGTGCCGGCCTCCGGGTCGAGTGGGCGTCCGGCTTCGGCCGGGGGCGTGTCCCCGTCCCGGAGCGCGTCATCGGCCGGTGCGGCGAGCCCCGTCCGGCGGAGTGCTGCCGCCGAAGCGCGGCGGCAGGGGCCGGTCGTGCCGGTGGAGGCCGGGCCGGGCCGGGAGTCGGCCGGTGCGGCGGCCTTCGTGCAGCGGAGTGCTGCCGATAGGGTGCGCCCGACCCCGGTCGGGCCCGTGGTTCCGGTGTCCGGTCCGGCTGAAGAGCCGTCTCGCGCCCCGCGCCCGGCGGCTCCCGTTCAGCGGAGTGCCGCCGATGGGGTGCGGTCGAAGCCGGTCCTGCCCGCAGTGCCGGTCTCCGGGTCGAGTGGGCGTCCGGTTTCGGGCGGGGGCGTTTCCCCGTCCCGGAACGCGTCATCGTCCGGTGCGGCGGTTTCGGTTCAGCGGAGTGCTGCCGACCGGGTGCGGCGGCAGGGACCGGTCGGGCCGGTGGAGGCCGGCCCAGGTCGGGAGCCGTCCGGTGCGGCGGCACCCGTACAGCGGAGTGTTGCCGCCAGGCCACCGCGAGCGGGGCTCGGCACACCGGTATCCGCCGTTCCGGCTTTGGCTCCGGCCGCGCCCGCATCGCCTCCTGTCCGGTCTGCCGGCGTGTCCCCTGTGCAGCGGCAGCAGGACAAGGGCACGCCGGTGTCCGCTACCCCGGCCGCGCGCAGGCGGCCGTTGCTGGGCGCGCCCCTGTCGGCGACGCCCATAGGCGCCAGGCCGCTCACCGGCGCGGTGAGGACGTCGAAGCCGACGTCAGAGGCCGGCGCGCGGAGCGGTGGCGGCGGTGCCGGGACACCGGCCCCGACGCCAAGGCCGCTGCCCCAGCAGGGCCGGGCCGTTCAGCGTGCCGCCGTTGTTCCGGGCGCACCGGGTTCGGACGACCGGACGCGGAGTGCCGGTGCGAACAGGGTCGGAGCCCCCGTACCCCTGGCCGCGCCCCTTCCCACTCGGCATCCGCAGGCGCCGGTGGCCGTACCACTGCGTCATGCCACTCCTGCCGTCCAGCGGATGACCGCCGGAACCCCTGCGGTACCAGCCGGTCCCGGCGGCACCGTGCCGCCCGTACGACGGCTCGCCGGCCCGGAGCCGTCGCCGGGGGGCGGGGTCACCCCGCCGCGGTCGCCCGGCACCAGCGGCGACGTACCCGCCTCCGTGCAGCGCTCCCCGCTGCCCATCGCAGCCGCCCTGCCGGTGCAGCGGTTCCCGGCGACGCCGCCCCTGCCGCCTGTCCCTCGTACGTCCATCCAGCGCGCCCCCGCCCCAGCCCCCGTCCCCACGACACGCAGGACACCCGAAACGCACAAGGCGCACGAGGCACCCACGCACACCCCGGTCCCCGACGGTGCGTTCAATCCCCGTTCCCTGACCGAGTTCCAGCTCGACGAGCTCGCGCACCGGCTCATCAGCCGGATCACACGGCAGCTCCGTACCGAACTCCGGCTCGACCGGGAGCGGGTCGGGAAGCTCCGCGACCCGCGCCACTGACCCCGCCCACCCCGGTACCACCGAAAGGCCCACCCATGCCCAGCGATCTCGACCCGGGCTCCACCGTCTTCTTCACCCTCACCATCGACGGCGAAAGCCTCGGCTACTTCAACGGGTGTGAGGGACTCTCCTCCACGGTGGAGATCGAACACCGCCACGAGGGCGGCAACAACGGGTTCGTCTGGCAGCTCCCGTCCCGGGTGACCTTCTCCACCATTCGGCTGACCCGGCCCCTGACCCCGGACACCGCCAAGGTCGCGGCCTGGATCTCCTCCGTGACGACGGGCGTCACCCGGCCCACCGCCCAGATCGCCGCGCTGCGCGCGGACGGCTCCGAGGTGGCCCGCTGGGGGCTGATCGACGTGCTCCCGGTCAGCTGGCAGGGGCCCTCCCTCGACCCCGCCAACCCGGGCGTGGCGACGGAGGTTCTGGAGATCACGCACCACGGGTTCACGGACTGAGGGGACGGCCCAGCACATGGCAGGCAAGGGAGGAAGAGGCGGCGGCGTTGCCGGCGGTGGCAAGGGCGGCGCCGGCAAGAGTCTGGTGCGCGCCTCGTTGGCCATTCACGAGCCGCCGATCGGCCAGAGCACCACCCCGGGCGGTCTGATCAAAAACTTCACCTTCGAGTTCAACCCGTCCCAGCTCGCGCTCAGCCGGCGTGCGCAGTGGAAGACCACCCCGACCGCCGCGGTGCGCGACGGCGCCGTCCCGGAGTTCATGGGGCCCGAGCCCAGGGAGATGACGGTGGAGATCTTCCTGGACTCCTCCGACGAGCCGGGCGGCAACTCGGTGCTGAAGAAAGTGGAGGCCCTCTTCTCCTGCTGCGAGGTGACCGCGAAGAGCATCGCCGCCAAGCAGCCCTCCACCCCCTGGGTGGTCTTCCAGTGGGGGTCCTTCTCGACGGCGCGCTTCACGGCGTACGTCTCCTCCGTGGACGCCACCTACTCGCTGTTCAGCATGACGGGCGTGCCGATCCGGGTCACCTGTCAGGTGCGGCTGCACGAGATCCCCGGCAAGACCAAGGGACAGAACCCGACCTCCGGCGCGCTCACCGCGCAGCGCGTGCACCGCGTCGTCGCGGGCGACACGCTGCAGTCGCTGGCATGGCGGGAGTACGGCGACCCGAACGTCTGGCGGGCGATCGCCGGGGCCAACGGCATCGACGACCCGTCCCGGCTGCGGACCGGCACGGAAGTGGTGCTTCCGGCAGCCGAGGAAGTGGGTGGTCACTGATGGTGCAGGCGTCCTTCTCCAACGTCGTCCACGTCTCGATCGGCGGCGGCAAACTCCCGGACCACATCGCCGACGATCTCGTCGGCGCCTGGGTGGACCTGGGGGCCGGGGGGCCCGGCGCGTTCCGGCTCACCTTCCGCGACCCGCACGGTCTGCTGCTCGGCGAGCTGAAGGTGAAGTTCGGCACCAAGGTGGTCGTGGCGCCCGTCGCGGCCAGCAAGGGCGCGTCCTCGCCGCTGCTCACCGGCGAGGTGACCGGCATGGAGACCGACTACGACGGCACCGGCACGTTCACCGTGATCCGCGGCTACGACCTGGGCCACCGGCTGATGCGGCAGCGCAGGGTCGCCGCGTACCGCAACCAGACCGCCGCCGACATCGCCCGCAAGCTGGCCGGGCAGAGCGGCATACCGATCGGCAGGGTCCAGGCCACCAAGACCGTCTACGAGTTCATCAGCCAGTCGAACGTCACCGACTGGGACTTCCTCTCCCGGCTCGCCGACGAGAACGCGATGGTGATGTCCCTCGACTCCAAGGGAAAGTTCCAGTTCGTCCGGCCGGCCCCGGCATCCGGCGCGCCGCCGACCAGCACCGACGGCGAGAAGAGCCCGTTCGTCCTGCACGCCGGCCAGGACGTACTGCGCTGCCGCGCCGCCGTCAGCTCCGCGGACCAGATCGGCAAGGTCGAGTCCCGCGGCTGGGACGTCGCCACGAAGAAGGCGCTCACCGCGATCTCGACCGCGACCAGCACGCCGGCCGTCGCCATCGGCACCACCCCGGGGGCCGCCGCCTCGGCTTTCAAGGCCGGGAAACTGGTGGAGACCGAGACTCCGTACGACCGCCAGTCCGAGGTCAAACACGCCGCCGACTCGCTCGCCGACGACATCACCTCCTCCTTCGCCGAGCTGGAGGTCACGGTGCGCGGCAATCCGAAGCTGCGCCCCGGTGTGCCGGTCACGCTCAGGGACGTGGGCACCCCGTTCGAGGGCAAGTACACGGTCACCTCCGTACGGCACGTCTTCGGCGACGACAGCCACTACCAGACCTGGGTGACCGTCAGCGGCCGGCAGTGGCGCTCCCTCTACGGCCTCGCCTCCGGTGCCGGCGGCGCAGCAGCAGCCGCGCCGAGGCTGCCCGGCGTGGCCAACGCCCTGGTCACCGACGTACAGGACCCGCTGAAGCAGGGCCGGGTGAAGCTGCGGTTCCCGTGGCTGGACGATGCGTACGTCAGCGACTGGACCCGTACCGTACAGATGGGCGGCAAGGCAGGAGGCGGGATCTTCCCGCTGGACGTCGGCGACGAGGTGCTGGTGGCCTTCGACCGCGGGGCCCTGGACCATCCGTTCGTCATCGGCGGCCTCTACAACGGCCGGGACAACCCGACCCCGGTCAGGGACGTGCCGCTGCACGACGGGCTGCGGAAGAAGGCGATCCGGCACACGCTGTCCGACCGGGACGGCAACCGGGTGGACCTGCTCAGCCAGACGACCGGGGCCCGCAGGCAAGGCGTGCGCATCGCCACCGGGGACGACCGGCTCACCATCAACCTCGACCGCACCAGGACCGAGATCACGGTGGACAGCAAGGGGTCCGTCACCATCACGGGCGGCATGTCGGTGTCGGTGGAGGCGGGCCTGGACCTCACGCTGAGCGCGCGCCGGGCCCTGACCATCAAGAGCGGCGGACCCCTCACCGTCCAGGGCCGCGGCCTGGTCAACCTCAGGTCGCTGGGCGGGGCGGTCAATGTGGACGCGCTGGGGGCCCTCAGCTTGAAGGCGGCGGGCGCGGCGACGATCAGCTCGGCCGGGACCGTCCAGGTCAACGCTGCGGCGAACGTGGGCATCCGGGCCGCCTCGCTCCTGCTGCAGGGCGTGGTGCTTGTCAACAACAAGCCGTATCCGATCCCGTGACGGCCGGGAAGTCCTCAAGGTCCTTGAAGTTCTCGCAGTTCGACAGGAGAAGGCGGGTGGTCTGCTGATGGCCGAGCAGTTCGTCGGGTCCGGCTGGGCGTTCCCCCTGCGCATCGGCCCGACCGGAGGCATCGCCCTGGTCAGCGGGGAGCGGGAGATCGAGGAGGCCATCCACCTGGTGCTGGCCACCGCGCCGGGGGAGCGGCCGATGCGGCCCGAATTCGGCTGCGCCATCCACGACCTGGTGTTCGCGCCGGTCAACGAGGCCACCGCGGGCCGCATCCAGCACGAGGTGTACGCCAGTCTCGACCGCTGGGAGCCCCGGATCGAGGTGACCGACGTCGAGGTCACCGCCGGCGCGGACCAGGGTGTGCTCTTCATCGACGTCCGCTATGCGATCCGCGGCACCAACAACCCGCGCAGCCTGGTCTTCCCGTTCTACGTCATCCCGTCCCACGACGAGCCCGGCGACGGCGACACCCCTCCGGAAAGCGAACGCTGATGGCCCTGCCCTCCCCGAACCTCGACGACCGCCGCTTCCAGCAGTTCGTCGACGACGCCAAGCGCTACATCCAGCAGCGCGCCCCCGAGTGGACCGACCACAATGTCTCCGACCCGGGTGTCACCCTCGTGGAGACGGTCGCGCACATGGCCGACCAGATCGTCTACCGGCTGAACCGGGTACCGGAGAAGAACCATCTGGCCTTCCTCGACCTGGTCGGCATCACGCTGTTCCCGCCGTCGGCCGCCCGGACCGATGTCACGTTCTGGCTTTCCGCACCTCAGGAGGAGCCGGTGCTGCTGCCCGTCGGTACCGAGGTCGCCACCGCGCGGACGGAGGGCGAGGAGGCGGTCGTCTTCGCCACCGAGCACGAACTGACCGTAGTGCCCAGCGAGTTGTGCCATCTCATGGTGCAGCGCCAGGGCGAAACCGTCGCCGACCTGACCGCCGACCTCACCGCGGCCAAGGACGTGATGTGCTTCGCCGAGGCCCCGCGGCCCGGCGACTGCATGCTGCTCGGGCTGAGCGCCGCCGTGCCGCACTGCGCGGTGGCGCTGGGTCTGGACAGCCGGGTCGACGGCGTCGGGGTGGATCCGCGGCAGCCGCCGCTGGTGTGGGAGGCGTGGACCGAGGACGGCTGGGCTCCCTGCGAGGTCGACCGGGACGGCACCGGCGGCCTCAACCGGCCGGGCGAGGCCGTGCTGCACGTCCCCGGCGGGCATGTGCTGTCCCGCACCGGCGGGCGGCAGGCCGGCTGGCTGCGCTGCCGGGTCACCGAACCCCTGCCCGGCCAGCCCTTCTACACCACGTCGCCGACCGTGCGGTCCGCCGAGGCGTTCACGATCGGCGGCACCACCGGCGTCGTGCACGCCGAGACCGTGTACGACGAGCCCCTCGGCGAGTCCACCGGCCTGCCCGGCCAACGGCTGAGTCTGGCCCATGCGCCCGTGGTGGGCGACGACCCGCCGGTGCTGCTGCAGACCGCCGACGGCGGTGACGGTGAGGGCGACGGCGGCTGGCGGAACTGGGACGTGGTGCCCCATTTCGCCGCCTCCGGCCCGGGCGACCGGCACCTCACGCTCGACGCCACGACCGGGGAGATCGCCTTCGGCCCGGCGGTACGGGAACCGGACGGCACCCTGCGGCAGTACGGGGCGGTACCTCCGCAGGGCGCGGTCATCCGGGCCCGCCGCTACCGCATCGGCGGCGGCCGGGCCGGGAACGTGGCCCGCGGCGCGGTGCAGGTGCTGCGCAACTCCGTCCCGTACGTCTCCGAGGTCGTCAACCGGGAGGCGGCGCGCGGCGGGGTCGACGGCGAGACGGTGGCGGAGGCGAAGGCGCGGGCGCCGATCACCCTGCGGGCCCAGGAGCGTGCCGTGACCCTGCGCGACTACGAGGAACTGGCGCGCCGTGCCGCGCCCGAGACGGCCCGGATCGCCTGCCTGGAGGGCGAGGAGAGCGAGTACGGGGCGTACGCGGTACGGGTGCTGGTGGTCCCGCAGGCGGTACCGGACCCCGGTGGGCGGCTGCGCTTCGAGCAACTGGTCCCCGGCGACGCCCTGTTGCGGCGCATCACCCGCCATCTCGACGACCGGCGGCTCATCGGGACGCGGCTGGCGGTGGGTCCGCCGTTCTACCAGGGCGTCACCGTCGTCGCCACCGTGCACGCCTTCCGCGGCGTGGACACCGACCGGGTGCGGCGGCAGGCGCACGACGCCCTCTACCGCCACCTCGACCCGCTGACCGGCGGCGCCGACGGCACCGGCTGGCCGTTCGGCCGCCGGGTCCAGGCGGGCGAGATCTTCGCGGTGCTGCAGCGCGTGGCCGGCGTGGAACTGGTCGACGAGGTCCGGCTGCATCCGGCGGACCCGCTGACCGGCAAACGCGGCGAGGCCACGGACCGTATCGATCTCGAAGCGCCGGCGCTGGTGTTCTCCTTCGACCACCGGGTGCGTGTGATCGGAGACGACGCATGAGCATGAGCGTGAGCACGAGGGGATCCATCGACGGGCTGAGGTCCTCCGCGCCGCTGGGCGAGCTGCTGCCCGCGGTCTTCGCCGAAGACCGGCTGGCACAGCATTTCGTCGCCGGGCTGGACGAGGTCCTCGCTCCGGTCCTGAACGCCCTGGACTGCCTGGACTCCTATTTCACTCCGGCGCTGGCCCCGGTGGACTTCACCCGCTGGCTCGGCGGCTGGGTCGGAGCCGAGACCGACGGCACGGAACCCGAGGACCGGCTGCGCGCGGCCGTCTCCGCCGCCGCGCGTCTGCACCGGGTACGGGGCACCCGGCGCGGGCTGGCGGAGGCGATCCGGCTGACCTTCGGCGTGGAACCGGAGATCAGCGAGAGCGGAGCCGCCGACTGGAGCGCCCGGCCGCTCGGCCCGGTGCCAGGCGAGCGGCGCCCGCGGCTGCACGTGCTGCTGCGGCTGCCCGACCCGACCCCTGCGGACGAACACCGGCTCGACCGTCTCGTGGCGGCGGCCCGCCCCGCGCACATGCCCTACACGGTCCAGGTGACCGCTGCGGAAAGGAACCCCGACAGATGACCAGCCAGACCCCCGCCACCGGTCCCCGGAGGGACGGGGCCGCGAACTGCGCCGAATGCGGCACCCGGGCGGAACCCGGCCAGTCCTTCTGCGACTCCTGCGGCGCGGTGCTGGGCTGGTCCGGCCGCGCCGGCCGCGCTGACGCGCGGGGCGAGGCGGCCGACCCCGCCGGTGCGCGAGCAGGGCTCGGTACGACCCCGGCCCACGGGCCCGGTACGGCAGCCGGGGACGCCGGGGCGGCGCCCGGGCGGCCCGCTTCCCCGGCGGGCGCGACGCCCGCCGACCGGGGCGGGGCCCTGCCCCGGCCGGATGCCGACCGCGCGCCCACACCCGGGCGGGCCCCTGGGCCGCACGGCGACGACGACGGCGCGAGCCCGTCCCGGTTCGGCCCCGCCGGACCGGGCACCCCCCTGCCAGACGCGACGGGACCGGACTCGGCGAGGCCGGATCCGGACGGGCCGGGTTCCACTCGGCAGGGCCCGAGTGGGCCGGGCACGACCGGGCTGGGTTCGGCTGGGGTGGGCGCGACCGGGCTGGGTTCGGCCGGGGCTGGCACGACCGGGCCGGATCCGGCCGGGGCTGGCACGGCCGGGCCGGGTTCGGCCCGGCGGGACGTGACCCGGTCGGGCGGGGACGGGCCGGGCACGATCGGGGCGGGCGCGACCGGGGCCCGCACGACCGGGGCGCGCACGACCGAGGCGGGCCCGGTTGGACCGGGTTCGGTCGGACCGGGTTCGACCGGGCTGGGTTCGGCTGGGGTGGGCGCGACCGGGCCGGGTTCGGCCGGCGCTGGCACGACTGGGCCGGATCCGGCCGGGGCTGGCTCGACCGGGCCGGGTTCGGCCCGGCGGGACGTGAGCCGGTCGGGCGGGGACGGGCCGGGTTCGGCCGGGGCGGGTGGGGGCAGCGGGGCGATGCTTACTGCGGCCGTTGCTGCCGGTGCGGACGACCCGGCCGCACGCGCCAGGTCGCTGCTCGTGCCGGTCGCCGACCCCGGACCCCGGGCGGCGGCGGTACCCTCCGTGGCGCCGGTGCTGCCGGGCCGCCCGGTCGCGGACCGCCCGCAGGTCCGCACCCCGGGCCGGGAGCCCGGCACCGAGGGCGGCGCGCCCTGTCCCTGGTGCGCCACACCCAACCGGCCGGACCGGCACTTCTGCGTCGTGTGCGCCATGCCGCTGTCCGGCGGCCCCGCGGTCCCCGGGCAGCGCCGCCCCTGGTGGCGCCGCGTGCGGGACTTCCGTAACCGGGAGACCCCATGGGCCGGCGACCGCCCGCGCTTGCGGCGCGGCTTCGGCTACCTCATGACCTGGGTGCTCTGGGCACTGGTGGCGGCCCTGCTGATCACCGCCGTCGTCTACGCCGACAACGCCGTCGGCGCCGTCCGCGATCACTTCGCCAAGCGCACCCCGGTCGGACCGGACGCCGTCTCAGCCTCGCGGTCCTACCCGGGGCACGACCCCCAACTCGCCTTCGACAAGCTGAACAACACCTGGTGGGGCCCGGGGATCAGCCAGTCCGGCGCGGGGGAGTGGGTCGAAGCCCGCTTCGACCGGCCCACCCGGCTGCTCGACGTCATCATCACCCCGGGCGTCTCCACCCGCGCCGACCGGCTCTCACAGTCGGCCCTCCCGCACCACATCGAGGCCGTGATCACCACCTCCGACGGCAAGACGACCACCCGCTCCCTCACCCTCGACCAGGGCGCCGGCGGCCAACGCCGCACCTTCCGGGCCGGCGACGTCACCGCCGTACGCTTCATCCTGCGCTCCGCCTACGCCGCCGCCGCCGACAAGCAGGTCGCCATCGCCGAGGTCGAGTTCTTCGGTCCGTCGAAGAGCAGCCGAGCCTCGTAGCGATGGCACGGACTCAGCAACAGCCGGGGAACGGCCGGACCGGCGACACCCAGCAGGCGCCCCAGGCACCCCAGCTGCCCCGCCACGCCCTGCTGGCCTTCCAGCAGTCCGCGGGGAACGCGGCCACCACGCAAGCGGTGCGGCAGGCGGAGCCCGCCGAGACGGGCTTCGAGCTGCCGTCGTACCTGATGCACCTACAGGCGGGCGGGCTCTCCACGGCGTACGGGCTGACGGGGCACGACTTCGTGCCGCACGCGGTCGCCGCAGTGGTCGGGCACCGCGACGGCACCGTCGCCGACATCGAGAGCGAGCTGGCCGGACGGCCGGAGAGCTTCTTCGGAGCGGGCCGCGCCTTCGCCGTCCAGGGCAGGACAGGCAAGGAGTCGGGCGAGGACTCGGGCGAGGAGTGGTACGACGTCACCGTCCGCATCTGCCCGGCCCCCGACGACCGGCCGCCCACGTTCCGGAAGGACCCCCCGGCCGCCGCTCCCTCGCAGGCCGAACTGGAGGACCCCGAAGGCAAGGACACCAAGGTCGACGTCCAGCACAACACCGCCGCCACCGTGAGCAGCACGGCCGGCGGGTCGTCGAGCAAGGGCGCCGGAGGCCTGCTCTTCGGCCTCGCACCCGTGGCGCCGGCGGTGTGGCTCGGCGCTGCCGGGACCGCCGGCCTCCAGCCCTGGCAGTCCTCCCGTGAATCCCGCCGCCAGCGGAACGTGGCCGAACCACGGGTGCTGCGCAGCGACAAGGGCTCGGTCGAGGTGCCGCGCAAGGTGCGCTACGAGGTGCGGTTCAAGAAGCACGGTGCCCGCAGCGCAGAGGTCTACCGGGGCTCCGGCACGCTCACCCAGCGGGTCCCGACCGAGCACCTCGTCCCGGCCGGCACCCGAGGGCCCGGCTCCCGGCGGGTACTGACCCCCGCCACCGCCCGGGCCGTCTCCCTCGCGGACTCCATGGCCCCCGTCGCCGTGACCGAGCGGGGCGCCCCGCACCAGGGCGGCGCCGGGCTGTTCGACGCGCTCGCCTCCGTCCTGCACCCCGACATCACCGCACCCGGCGCGCCCGGCAGGGCCCGGCTGTACGAGGCGACCGCCACGGCCACCGTCCTGGAGGATCTGCCCCGGCTGCTGCGCGACGGTGTGACCGGCGAGGACCTGCAGGCCAAGGACGGTAAAACGGTGGGCAGTTACCGCCTCCGGGCGGCGATCAGAAGCCTCGCCCCCGCCTGGGGCACCGGCAAGACCCAGCTGCGCACCCACCAGCAGACCCAGACCTCCGTCACGGAGAGTGCGGGCAAGGGGCGGTTCGTCCAGGGCGGGCTGGGCCCCGCGATCGGGGTCGGGGCGGTGGGCAACGCGGCCATCGTCCGGGGCACCGCCATGCCGGTCGCGGCGGCCCGCAAGGCGCGCTTCACCGCGACCGAACAGACCGTCTCCAGCCGGCAGGGCGCGGAGGTCCGCGGCGAGAAGGTGCTCTACTTCGGGACGGTGACCTTCACCGCGGAGGGTACGGGCCTGCGCTCGCCCGGGATGACCCTGCGCCCGGAGACCCGGGTCGCCCGGCACACCATGAACATGTGGATCAGCCTGAGGGCGGAGGAGGCGAAGGAGTTCGGGCTGCCCCTGCCGCCGGGAATGCAGGCCGACGACTTCGTCAGGAAGCCGACGACGACCGACGAGAACGGCAACGAGGCGGAGGTCGAGCGACACCTCCCCTTCGGCGGCAGGGGATCCAGCGTCGCGCTCAGCCGGCTCGACACCGGGCCCATGGTGCGGGCCGTGCTCGGCCTGTTCGAGAACGATCCCCGGCTGGCCGGCTACCTCCCCGACTTCGGCGCCACTGCGATGACGGGGCGCACTGAGCCCACCGGCGATGAGGCCGAGGCCCAGCGGCGCAACTACCGCGAGCTGATGGCCGCCCTCTCGGAGACCAACATCCGGGTCAACAAGGACCAGTTGCTGTCCACGGGACTGCGGGTGCGGCTGCGCCGCAAGACGAGTCTCCACTCGCACGACGTGCAGCTGCTCGTCAAGGGCGCGCTGAGCGAAGCCGCCTACCAGGGCGACATCAAGGACTGGTCGGTGCGCAGCCACAGTGGTGTCGTCAGCAACTCACAGAGCGGACGGAGCAGTTCGCGGTCGATCGGCGGACTGGTCCTCGGCCAGGCCCGGCTGGTCCCCGGCACCCTGACCGGCGTGGCCCGCTACGACAGGCACTACTCCGGCAACCGCCGCAACCAGGCGGGACCCACCGGCCGTACGGACATCGTGGCGAACGGCTCCGACACGGCGAGTGCCTTCGACGCGGCCCTGAAGCTCGACGTGGAGGTCACCATGACCTCCCGGCCCCGCAAGATGACCCGCACTGTCATCGCCGGCTCGCCGGGCCGGTCGGTGCCGGAGGCCGAGACCTTGGCGTACATGAACCTCGGGCCCCAGGACGTACGGCTGCTCACGCCCGCCGAGTTCACCCTGGACCAGGCGGGGAAGGACCGGCTCGACGCCGTGGCGGACGCCCGCAGGGCGGAGCCCGCCGCTGCCGAGTACGAGGTCAGGGCCGAGGGCATCGGTGACCTGGCCTCGATCACCCCGCGGCCGTCCACCGGGTTCCTGCTGCGGGACTGGCAGCTGGTGGAGACCATCGACGGGGAGCCCGTCCGGGCCCTCGCCCACCAGCTGCTGTCCCGGGCCGCCGCCCGCAACAAGAGCCTGCGCGAGGACCCGGCGCTGGCGACGGAAGGGCTCGCGCCACGGCTGGCCATCGAGGAGCGGTTCGGCGAGCGGGCGATCCAGGGCGCGCTGCGGCAGGCCGCGTCCTCGGGCTGGGTGGTAAAGAACCTCCGCCATCCGCGGCGGCTCGCCGGCCTGAACGGCGCGGTCGGTACCCGGCTCGCCCTGGCCAACCCCAAATTCCTGCACAAGGGCGCGGGCCCGGGCACCGAGACCTTCGTACTCGGCGGTCACCAGTCCGCCGGGCAGTCGGGCGAGGGCACCTCTCAGGCCTTCCAGTACGGCGTCACCGTCATCGAGCAGGGTGCCGCGTGGCGCCTCGGCCAGGGCCTGTCGGTGTCCCACACCTCGGGCAAGGGCGACTCCGAGGCCCTCAGCGTGTCCGGCACGGTCGAACGCAACGCCCACACCCCGAAGAAGGCCCCGCTGTATCTGGTCCAGTGCGATGTGCTGGTCAACATGGTCGCGGAGGTCAAGGTCACCGGCGGCGGCCCGTACGTGGCGAAGGGCGCCCGGACCCTGCCGGCCGCGGCGGGGGTGTGGCTGACCGAAGCCCAGCTCCCGGAGGACATCCGACAGCAGGTGAGACAGCAGGAGGCGGCGGCACCCACCGGGCAAGCCGCTGGTGCCGGTGCCGGTTCCGGTGCGTCCTCGTCCCGGCCGCCCGCCCGCCCCACCCCGAGGCTCGACGGCAACCGCGCCCTCGGTTTCGGCATGATCGAGAAACTGCCGGACTTCGTCCCGCTGCTCGGGCAGCTGCGCACCCGCCTCGCCCAGGGCAAACACAAGAGCCTCGCCGACGAACTGCTGCCCCGGCAGCAGCTGGCGGACCGCAACGACAATGTGCAGCGGCTGCTGCGCGTCCTGGACCGGGACGGTTCCGCCGGGCTGCTGTCCAGTGCCATGGACGGCGGAGTCACCGTCGAGCTGTTCGACGGCCGCAACGACCCGTACTGGGCGGTGTTCAAGGTGAACCGCCTGGGCGACGGCACCTCCGCGGACGGCGAGGACGTGAACGACGGCCGGGACATGGAGTACATCACCTCGGCCGTGGTGCAGCAGGCCGACTCCCACGACGAGGGCTCCGGGACCGGTGTCGAGGGCATTCTTGCCGGATCGGGCAGACCCGAGGGCGGGGCCGGCCGGTTGAAGAGTGTCGGTGGGGCGGCGGGCCTCGGCTACGCGTCCGGCAGGTCGCGCGGGCGCCGTGATGTGCGCCGCGCCCAGCTCGGCATGAAGTCCGTCGCGGACAGCTCCGCGAAGTCGGTGAAGATGCACCTGCCGATCCGGGCGAGCCTCGAACTGTACAAGGGCAACACCCGGGTGGGGCTCGCCCAGCTGACGCATCTGATGGTTCACCGCATCCTGCGCAATGACCTGGAGGCGCTGTCGAGACTGCAGCTTCCGGTGGCCGACACGCCCCAGGTTGTGTGGGGCGGTCGCGACGGCGGCGGGACCGCACTCGGCTCCTGGCGGGCGGCCGGTGTGCGGCTGCCGATGGAGGCGCAGGTCAACGGCTTCCAAGGGGTCCCGCAGGTCCGGCAGTTGGTGGATTCCGCGATTGAGCAGGCGGGCGGCGGCAGCGGGTTCAAGGACGGCGGGAAGGCCGCTGCGTACGCCCTGAACGAGGCCGTGTCCACCGAGTGGATGATCGCTGCGCTGCCGCTGCTCACCGCCGCCGGGGCCGACCTGCCACCGGTACACGCCTCCGGCACGGAGGGCCAGGACCTGCACGCCTCCCTCCACGCGCGGCTGCGCAACGGGCGGGTGCTGGGCCTCGGCGACACGATGACCTTCGAGACGGTGGGCCAGAGCCATCTGGAGACGCCCCGCCCCTCCCAGAAGGACGGCCAGAGCTCCTCCGACCACAGCAGGACCGCCCGCCCGTTGTTCGGCGCGGGGGTTCTCAACGCCTCCGAGTTCCGCCTCAACGGGCTGCTGGGCAACACGGGCGGCTCGGGCGGCGAGGCCGACGCCACGGTGAACTCCTCCGGCTCGATGCCGCTGCACAAGCCGAAGACGAAGGCGGTCCTGGTCCAGTTCACGCTGGACGTCAGGGTGGTGGCCAAGGTGACCGGCAGGGTCCGGGGCCGTGCGGCCACGGCGGTACGGGAGACGACCCTGGCGCAGCCGGTGGTGATCCGCATGCCGGAGCCCGTCGTCCGCCGCATGCTGGCCACGCAGGGCGACCGCCTGCAGGACGACGGCAACCACCTGAGCCGGCCCACACCCCCGCCCGCCACCTAGGCCGGACGGGTGGACCGGCGGTGGCGGCGTACGCGGCCCGCGGCGGCCGGTGCCGGTCGACTCTCATGGACTGCGGCCGGCCCGCGGTGGCCCCGTCCACCGTGCGCGCCGGCCGGCCCGGAGAACGGCTGGAGGAGAGCGGACCGGCATGAACGAACGCGCACGCATCGACGTCCACCACCACGTGATCCCGCCCGACCGCAGCCGCGGAATTGCCGAGGGGGCCCGCGCCGCGGCCCGGGACGTGAACGAGTTCACCGCCGAGCTGGTCAAGGACCGGCCCGACCGGTTCGGCAATTTCGCCGTCCTCCCCCTGCCGGACGTGGAGGCGGCGCTCGCCGAGGCCGTCCACGCCCTGGACGAGATCGGCGCCGACGGGGTGACGGTGCTGTCCAACGCACATGGGCGCTACCTCGGAGACCCGGAGTTCGAGCCGCTCCGGGCCGAGCTCGACGCGCGGGCGGCGGTGGTCCTCGTCCACCCCACCGCGCTTCTACTTCGACACCGCGTTCTGCGCCGGCCCGGCCTCGCTGCCCTCGCTGCTCGCCTTCGCCGCGCCCGGACACGTCCTGTACGGCAGCGACT
Organism: Streptomyces sp. NPDC002054; assembly: GCF_040296685.1. Classification (NCBI taxonomy): domain Bacteria; kingdom Bacillati; phylum Actinomycetota; class Actinomycetes; order Kitasatosporales; family Streptomycetaceae; genus Streptomyces; species Streptomyces sp. NPDC002054. Next base: position 69,075 of record NZ_JBEOXT010000002.1, on the reverse strand, counting down.
TCCCGATGGTGCCCGAGGAGTGGTGCGGCGGCTTCGACGAGGGGCTGGACGGCTACCCGCACTGGACGGACGGGCAGCTCCACGCGATCCACCGGGGCAACGCCGAGCGCCTCTTCCCCCGTCTGGCGGGAACGGCCTCCCGGCCCGGCTGACGCCGGCGGTCAGTCCTCCGTGAGGGCCGGGCCGGTGCGGCGGGCCAAGGCGTTGTTGCCGATCGAGTTGTGGACGCTGAAGCTGACCGCGTCCGAGCGGTAGCGGTCGTCGGACCATTCGACCGGACGGCCCTCGCGGGTGGTGGTGATGCGGCGCACCCGCAACAGCGGGCTGGTGCGCCGTACTTCGAGGAGCTCGGCGTCCTGCGCACTCGCCGCGACCGCGTCGATGAGGTGCTCCCCGTAGGCGAACACCAGCCCCGTGTCGTCGAGCAGACGCTGCGTCACCGACGGGCAGTCGGGGTCGATGAGCTCGACTGCGGGTGCGATCCAGTCCGCGTACACGGTGCGCTCCAGCAGGACCGGTTCGCCGTCCAGGCCGCGTACGCGCAGGACGTGCAGCACGGGTGCGCCGGCCGCCACCTGCAGCCGCATCGCGTCGAGGTCGCCGGCCGGGTGGTACTCCGAGGACACCACCCGCCCGGTCGCGGTACGGCCCATCGCGCGGGCCCACTGGGCGAAACTCCGCAGCTCGGCGAAGCTCTGGCTGCGGCGGCTGGCCAGCACCACCCGGCGGGCGCCCTGGCGGGAGCCGATCAGGCCTTCGGTGGTCAGGGCGAGCACGGCCTGGCGGACGGTGCCGCGGGAGACACCGAAGCGCTCCGCCAGCTGTGTCTCCGCGGGCAGCAGTGCTCCCACCGCGTACTCCTCGCGGTCGATCGCCCGGCGCAGTTCCTCGGCGATCTCTTCGTGCCGCGCCGTCATCCGTAGTGCTCCCGTCCTTGGTCACCTACAGCGTAAGCGCAGGTCGGGCCGGGCCGAAACGAGGGGAGAGTGTCCAGATTATTGGCTGGATTCCGTCGCCCGCCGTTCACCGGAAGGTCATGGACGCCGTGCCTACTGAGGCCAACTTGTTCAGACAAGTTGGCCGCGGAATCTTTCAGTCCGCCGGCCCCTCCCCACCCCCGCCGCGCCCGCTCGCGCCGCACCCCAGGAGAGACCGTGTACATGCCGAGACACCCGAGAAACACCGTCCTCGCCGGTTGCCTCGCCGTCCTCGCCGCCTTCACCCTCAGCGCCTGCGGCGCGGCCCCGGACAAGGCTGCGGCCAAGACCGCCACCGGCAAGGACGCCGCCACCGCGACCTCCGCCGCCGACTTCGGCGGCATGGACGCCCTGGTCGCCGCCGCCAAGAAGGAGGGCGTGCTGCACGCGATGGCCCTGCCCCGCGACTGGGCCAACTACGGCGCCCTCATCGACGGCTTCACCCAGAAGTACGGCATCAAGGTCGAGGTGGAGAACCCCGACGGCAGCAGCCAGGACGAGATCAACGCCGTCACCAGCCGCAAGGGCCAGGACCGCGCCCCCGACGTCCTCGACCTCGGCACCTCCTTCGCGGTCAGCGGCGCCCAGCAGGGCCTGTTCGCCCCGTACAAGGTCGCCGCCTACGCGGAGATCCCCGCGGGCCAGAAGGACGCCGACGCCCGCTGGTACAACGACTACGGCGGCTACATCTCGATCGGCTGCGACGCCAAGCGGGTCAAGAACTGCCCCACCACCTTCAAGGACCTCCTCAAGCCCGAGTACAAGGGCCAGGTGGCGCTCAACGGCAACCCGACCAAGTCCGGCTCCGCCTTCGGCGGCGTCTACGCGGCGGCCCTCGCGAGCGGCGGCTCCCTCGACGACATCCAGCCCGGCATCGACTTCTTCGGCCAGCTGAAGAAGAACGGCAATTACACGCCCGTCGAGTCCACCCCGGCCACCGTCGAGAAGGGCGAGACGCCCATCAGCCTCGACTGGGACTACCTGAACGCCGGCTACGCCGAGCAGTTCAAGGGCAAGGGCCTCGACTGGAAGGTCACCGTCCCCGAGGACGGCAAGTACGCCCAGTATTACGCCCAGGCCATCAACAAGGACGCCCCGCACCCGGCCGCCGCCCGGCTCTGGCAGGAATGGCTCTACAGCGCCGAGGGCCAGAACCTGTGGCTGAAGGGCTACGCCCGCCCGGTCCTGCTGCCCGCCATGGAGAAGGCCGGCACCCTCGACCAGGCCGCCGCCGCCAAGCTCCCGAAGCTCACCGGCACCGCCCCGGCCTTCCCGACCGAGGCCCAGCAGACCAAGGCCAAGGGCGTCCTCGCCCAGAGCTGGGGCAAGGCCGTCTCCGGCTGACCGGCGCCCCGGGGCGCCGAGCCCATCGCCGCCCCGACTCGCCGCCCGCCCCGACAGCCCGCCCGATCACGGACCCGATCGCCCCTCGATCGCCCCCGGTCACCGACCCGATCAGGAACATGACCACCGATACGACCAGCCCGCGCACGGCAGCCGCGCCACCCGCCGCCGCGCCCGCCGCCCCCGCCGCCCCATCCGGGCGGCGGGCCCGCCGGTCCGGCGCGCTCGCCGTCGTCCCGCTGCTGCTGTTCACCGCAGTCGCCTTCGGCCTGCCCGCCGCCGCCATGCTCGACGGCGCCTTCACCGTCAAGGACCCGGCCACCGGCGCCACCGGCTACGGCCTCGACAACCTGACCGCCTCCTGGCAGGGCGCCTACCGCACCGCCCTGCTCGGCAGCGTGAAGCTGTCCGCCACCTCCGCCGTCCTCGCCGCCCTGCTCGGCCTCCTCCTCGCCCAGGCCGTCGTCAGCTCCCCGCTGCGGGCCCTGCGCGAGGCCGTACTCACCGCCTCCGGCGTCCTCGCCAACTTCGGCGGCGTCCCCCTCGCCTTCGCCTTCGTCGCCACCCTCGGCAACTCCGGCGTCCTCACCCGCAAGCTGGGCCTCGCCGACACCGGCTGGAACCTCTACACCTTCTGGGGCCTGGTCCTCGTCTACCTCTACTTCCTCGTCCCCCTCATGGTCCTCACCATCACCCCCGCCCTGGACGGGCTGCGCACCCAGTGGCGCGAGGCCGCCCAGAACAACGGCGCCACCCACCGCCAGTACTGGCAGCACGTCGCCCTGCCCGTCCTCGCCCCCTCACTACTCGGCGGATTCGTCCTGCTCTTCGGCAGCGCCTTCGCCGCGTACGCCACCGCCGCCGCAATGGTCGGCAGCTCGGTCCCGCTCGTCACGCTCCAGATCGCCGACGCGATCTCCGGCAACGTGCTCATCGGCCAGGAGAACGTGGCCCTCGCCCTCAGCCTCGACATGGTCCTCGTCGCAGGCCTGGTGATGGCGGTCTACCTGCCCCTGCAACGACGGAGCGCCCGATGGCTCGCCTGACCACGACCACCACCACTCCCTGGCGGGCCCTCGTGCTCGCCGCGGCAGCCCTGTACTTCCTGGTGCCGCTCGCCGCCTCCGTGGTCTTCACCGTCGACGTGCCCGGCCGGGCACCGAACCTCGACGCCTACACCCGCATCCTCGACACCGAGGGCTTCCTGCCCAGCCTGCTGCTCTCCCTCGAACTCGCCGCCGCCACCATCGCGGTGGTCCTGCTGCTCATGGTCCCCGCCACGGTGGCGCTGCGCCTGACCGCCCCGAAGCTGCGGCCCGTCGTCGAGGTGGTGTGCTCGCTTCCGCTGGTCGTGCCGCCCATCGCCTTCGTCGCCGGCATCGGCACCGTCCTGAAGTGGGGACCCGAGCATTTCTCCGACACCCCCTTCTTCCAGACCTTCGTCGCCATCCAGAACCCCGACTTCCCCGTGGTCCTGGTCCTCGCGTACGCGGTGATGGCACTGCCGTTCGTGTACCGGGCCCTGGACGCCGGACTGAGCGCCATCGACGTACGCACCCTCGTCGAGGCGGCCCGCAGCTGCGGCGCGAGCATGCCGCACGCCCTGCTCCGCGCCGTACTGCCGAACCTGCGCGGCGCCCTGCTCAACGCCTCCTTCCTCACCCTCGCCCTGGTCCTCGGCGAGTTCACCACCGCCCAGCTCCTCGGTTTCCGGCCGTTCGCCGTCTGGATCGTCAACATCAGCGGCTCACAGGCCCAGATGTCCGTGGCCGTATCCGTCATGAGCCTCCTGGTGACCTGGCTGCTGCTGCTCCTCCTCGCCGGAATCGGCAGCCGCCGCACCCCCTCTTCGACCACCGACCGGAAATGACACCCCTCATGAGCCTCACCGCCCCCGCGCACCCCGCGGAAGCCGCCTCCGCGCAGTCCGCCGCGGCCACCGTCGAACTGCGCGCCCTGCGCCGGTCCTTCGGCGCCACGACCGCCCTCGACGGACTCGACCTGACGGTGCGCCCCGGTGAACTGCTGGCCCTGCTCGGCCCCTCCGGCTGCGGCAAGACCACCGCCCTGCGCATGCTGGCCGGCTTCGAGCACCCCGACTCCGGCGAGATCCTCATCGACGGCAAGGACGTCACCGCGGTACCCGCCCACCGCCGCGACGCCGGCATGGTCTTCCAGTCCTACAGCCTCTTCCCGCACCTCGACGCCATCGACAACGTGGCGTTCGGACTGCGTATGCGCAAGGTCCGCACCGCCGAGCGGCGCGCCCGCGCCGCGGAACTGCTCGACCTGGTCGGCCTCGGAGACAAGGGCGAGCGCTTCCCCCACCAGCTCTCCGGCGGCCAGCAGCAGCGCGTCGCGCTGGCCCGCGCCCTCGCCCTGCGCCCCCGCGTCCTGCTCCTGGACGAGCCGCTGTCCGCCCTCGACGCCAAGGTGCGGCTGACGCTGCGCGAGGAGATCCGCCGCCTCCAGCAGGAGCTCGGCATCACCACCCTCTTCATCACCCACGACCAGGAGGAGGCGCTCTCCATGGCCGACCGGGTCGCGGTCATGCGGGCCGGCCGACTGGAGCAGGTCGCCACCCCCGCCGAGTTGTACGCCCGCCCCGCCACCGCCTTCGTCGCCGAGTTCGTGGGCACCATGAGCCGCATCCCGGGCCGGCTGCACCCCGCCGCCGCGACCGGCGCTACCGTCGAGGTACTGGGCCGCCGCCTGCCGGTGGACGGTACGCCGCCCGAGACCGCCGGCGCGGCCGACGCCGAGGTCGACGTCCTCGTCCGGCCCGAGGCCGTCCAGGTCGAAGCGGACGACGCCGGGACGGCCCGGGTCCTCGGCACCTCCTTCCTGGGCGCGACCGTCCGGGTCACCGTCGCCCTCGCCGACGGCACCCGGGTCAAGGCGGACCTGCCCGCCCACGAGGCCTCCGCGCTCAACGCCGGTGCCGCGGTCCGCCTCTCGCTGCCCGACCGGCCGGTGCTGGTGGCCCCGCGCGCCGCCTGACCCGGCCAGCGCTCCGCCCCCTCCGCACCGCCCTCACCACCCCGTTTCCGGAAAGAGACCCTTCGTGACGCTCCTCCCCGCCCCTGCCCCCGCCCCGCCGGTGCTCCAGGCCGTCCTCTTCGACATGGACGGCACGCTCGTCGACACCGAGCAGCTGTGGTGGGACACCGTGGCGGAGGTGGCCGCGGGGCTCGGGTACGACCTTGTCACGGCCGACCAGCCGGACGTGCTCGGCCGGCCCGTCGAGCACACCGCCGGGGTCCTCGCCCGGCTCACCGGCGCCCCGCTCGGCCCGATCGCCGCCGAGCTGCACCGGGCCTTCGCCGAGCGGGTCCGCACCCGGGTCGTGCCCCGGCCCGGCGCGCTGGCCCTCCTCGGCGCGCTGCGGGACGAGGGCGTCCCCACCGCCCTGGTCACCGCCTCCCCCCGGGAGGTCGCGGACACCGTCGTGGCGGCCCTCGCGGAGGCGGGCCACGGCGGCTTCACGGTCACCGTCACCGCCGACGACACCCCGCTCACCAAGCCGAACCCCGACCCCTACCTCGCGGCCTGCCGCGCCCTGCGGGTCCCGCCCGCCGCCTGCGTGGCCGTCGAGGACACGCCCACCGGTGTGGCCTCGGCCGAGGCCGCCGGCTGCCAGGTCCTCGCCGTGCCCTCGGTCGCCCCGATCGAGGCGGCCCCGGGCCGGACCGTACTGGACTCCCTGGAACGGGCCACCCCGGACCGGTTGCGGGCGCTGGTCGCCACCGCGCCGGCGCCGCGGTTCCTGGTACCCGAGCTGACCACCCACCGGGCTCGGGCCGGTCGCCCCTTCACCGCCACCGTCGCCGGCCTGGTGCGCGGCGCCGCCCAGCCCGTGACCTTCGCCGCCGCCGACCGCCCGGACTGGCTCACGGTCCGCGCCGACGGCACCCTCAGCGGCACCCCGGCTCCCGCCCCCGCCCCGGCCACGGGGGCCACGGACACCGCCGTCGCCACGGTCACCGCCGTCGACGCGCACGGCGCCACCGCCCGGCTCACCGTCCGCATCCCCGTGGCCGCGGCCGACGCACCCCCGCTCGACCGGCTCCGGGTGATGAGCTGGAACCTGTGGCTCGGCGGCAGCCCCGTCGACGACCACCGCGACAAGCAGCTGGCCGTGCTCCTCGCCGCGGACGTCGACGTGGTCGGCCTCCAGGAGACCGCGGTGCACGCCGGCCCCGAACTCGCCGACGCGCTGGGCTGGTTCCACCACCGCGCCGGGGAGAACCTGGCGATCCTCAGCCGCCACCCCATCGTGGCCACCCTGGGCGACCCCGAGGTGGGCTTCTACGGAGCGGCCGGCGCCCGGATCCGGCTGGACGAGCACCCGGACGGCACCCCGCACGAGCTGGTGCTGTGGACAGCCCACCTCAACTACACCCCGTACGGCCCGTACGACGCCTGCTTCGACGGCCTCACCGAACCCGAACTCATCGCCCGCGAGGGGGAGTCGGGCCGGGTCCGCGAGATCGGGGAGATTCTGGCCGCGATGGCACCGGACCTGGCCGCGGCCGACCGCACCCCGGTCCTGCTCACCGGCGACTTCAACGCCCCCTCACACCTGGACTGGACCTCCGGCGCCACCGCACTGCACGACGGGCACGGCCCGGTGGACTGGCCGGTCTCCCGCGCCGTCGAACGGGCCGGCCTGCGCGACTCCTACCGCGAGGCGCACCCGGACCCGCTGTCCGCCCCCGGTACCACCTGGTCGCCGATCCACCCCCGGCACGAGGACGGCAGCGGCCGGCCGGAGCCGCAGGACCGTATCGATTTCGTACTCCACGCCGGCGACCGGCTCACCGTTCTGGACTCCGCCGCCCTGGCGACCGGCCGCATCGCCCCCTGGCCGGACGTCGCCGCCAACGACTGGCCGTCCGACCACGCGGCGGTGGTCACGACGTTCCGGTTCGCCTGACACGTGTCCCGGTCGGCCGATGAGTTGCCGACGGTCGGCCGACCGGGACAGCAGGTTCACGGGACAGCAGGTTCAGACGAGGTCGAACCGGTCGAGGTTCATCACCTTGTCCCACGCCGCCACGAAATCACGCACGAACTTCGCCCCCGCGTCCTTGGACGCGTAGACCTCCGACACGGCTCGGAGCTGGGAGTGCGAACCGAAGACGAGGTCGACCGCGGTGGCGGTCCACTTGGCCTCGCCCGTGGCGCGATCCCGGCCTTCGAATACGTTCTCGTCCGTGGCCGACGCCTTCCACTCCGTACCCATGTCCAGCAGGTTGACGAAGAAATCGTTGGTCAGCGTCTCCGGCCGGTCGGTGAAGACCCCGTGCGGGGACCCCTTGAAGCCGGTGTTCAGGGCCCGCATGCCACCGGTCAGCACTGTCATCTCGGGTGCGGTCAGGGTCAACAGGTTGGCGCGGTCCAGCAGGAGGGTCTCCGGCGACAGCTTCTCTCCCGCCGGGAGGTAGTTGCGGAAGCCGTCCGCCCTGGGTTCGAGTACGGCGAAGGCCTCCACATCGGTCTGCTCCTGCGATGCGTCCGTACGCCCCGGCGCGAACGGGACCGTGATGTCGTGCCCGGCGTCCTTCGCGGCCCGCTCGACGGCCGCGCAGCCGCCCAGGACGATCAGATCGGCGAGCGAAACCTTCGTTCCGCCGGTCTGGGCGCCGTTGAAGTCCTGCCGGATCCGCTCGAGGGTCTGCACCACCTCCGCCACCTCGGGCAGGGCGTTGACCTCCCAGTCCTTCTGCGGCGCGAGCCGGATCCGGGCCCCGTTGGCCCCGCCCCGCTTGTCGGTGCCGCGGAAGCTCGCCGCCGCCGCCCACGCGGTGGTGACCAGCTGGGATACGGACAGCCCCGAGGCGAGGATCCGGGCCTTGAGGTCGGCGATCTCCGCCTCGCCGACCAGCTCGTGATCCACGTCGGGGACGGGGTCCTGCCACAGCTGCGGCTCGGGAATCCAGGGTCCGAGGTAACGCGAGAGCGGACCCATGTCGCGGTGCAACAGCTTGTACCAGGCCTTGGCGAACGCTGTCGCGACCAGCTCCGGGTTCTCGTGGAAGCGCTTCGCGATCGGCGCGTAGACCGGGTCCAGCTTCAGCGAGAGGTCCGTCGTCAGCATCATGGGAGCGTGCCGCTTCGACGGATCGTGCGCATCGGGCACCGTGCCCTGGGCCGCGGGGTCCTTGGGAGTCCACTGCTTCGCACCGGCCGGGCTGGTCGTCAGCTCCCAGTCGTACCGGAACAGGTTGTCCAGGTACCCGTTGTCCCACTTCGTCGGCTCGGAGGTCCAGGCGCCCTCGAGCCCGCTGGTGAGGGTGTCGGCGCCCTTGCCGCTGCCGTAGGAGTTGTGCCATCCGAGGCCCTGCAGCTCGATCGGGCCGGCCTCGGGCTCCGGACCGACGTACTCGGGATCGACCGCGCCGTGGCACTTTCCGAACGTGTGGCCGCCGATGATGAGCGCAACCGTCTCCTCGTCATTCATCGCCATCCGCCCGAACGTCTCGCGAATGTCCCTGGCGGCGGCCAGCGGATCCGGATTTCCGTTGGGACCCTCCGGATTCACATAGATCAGGCCCATCTGGACGGCACCGAAAGGACCGCCGAGTTGCCGGTCGCCGGTGTAGCGCTCGTCCCCGAGCCAGGTGTCCTCGGGCCCCCAGAAGATTTCCTCGGGCTCCCAGATGTCCTCCCGACCGAAACCGAACCCGAAGGTCTTGAATCCCATCGATTGCATGGCGCAGTCGCCGGCGAAGATCAGCAGGTCGGCCCATGAGATCTTGCGGCCGTACTTCTGCTTGACCGGCCAGAGAAGCCGGCGTGCCTTGTCGAGGCTCGCATTGTCCGGCCAGCTGTTGAGGGGGGCGAAGCGCTGGGCGCCGGAGCCGCCGCCGCCCCGGCCGTCGGCAATGCGGTAGGTGCCTGCGGCATGCCAGCTCATCCGGATGAAGAGGGGCCCGTAGTGTCCGTAGTCGGCAGGCCACCAGTCCTGCGAGGTCGTCATCACCTCGAAGAGGTCGCGCTTCAGCGCGTCGACGTCCAGGGTCGCGAATTCTTCTGCGTAGTTGAAATCCTCACCCATCGGATTGGACTGGGGCGAGTGCTGGTGGAGAACCTGAAGGTCCAGCTGATTGGGCCACCAGTCCCGGTTCGTCCTGGGGGCAGTCGGCGCGGGGGCCGGGGAGGGGATTACCGGATTTTCACTTTCGCTGCCGGCCACGTCCGTCCTTCTTCCTGTCTCGGTGTTTCGCGTCCGTATGGTTGCGCACCACGGACCGCACCACTAAGAGAACACGCGGGGCACCCCGCGAAAGGAAAGGCGGCAGCGGAATGGTCGGCTCGTTCAGTCGGTGAACGAACCGTGCCGTCCCGCCCCCGACGCGAAGCGTGTGGCACCCGAGAGGGTCTCGCCGGCCGACAGCGGCACCATGCCGTGCCGCAGCTCGGCCGCCAGCGCCTCGGCCTCGGTCAGCCCGTGCTGCTCCCGTACGGACAGCCGGTCGTGGCGCAGGCACAGCTGCGGGAACGCGGCGATCTCCCGGGCGAGCTCCTCCGCCGCCTGCCGGGCCCGCCCCGGCGGCACGAGGCGGTTGGCCAGCCCGATCGCGTACGCCTCGGCAGCCGGGACCGGCCGGCCGGTCAGGATCAGGTCCATGGCCCGGCTCTCGCCGATCAGCCGCGGCAGCCGGACCGTGCCGCCGTCGATCAGCGGCACCCCCCACCGGCGGCAGAACACCCCGAGGACGGCGTCCTCCTCGACCACGCGCAGATCGCACCACAGGGCCAGTTCCAGCCCGCCGGCCACGGCATGGCCGGCGACGGCCGCGATCACCGGCTTGGTCAGGCGCAGCCGGGTCGGCCCCATCGGGCCGTCGCCGTCGGGTTCCACCCGGTTCCCGCGTTCGGTGCCGACGGCCTTGAGGTCGGCGCCCGCGCAGAACGTCCCGCCCTCGCCCCACAGCACGGCGACACAGGATTCGTCGTCGGCCTCGAACGCGCGGAAGGCGTCGGCCAGTTGCCGGGCCGTCGGCCCGTCCACGGCGTTCCGGGCGGCGTGCCGTGACAACACCACGGTGGTCACGGGGCCGGCCCGCTCGACGCGGACGGCGGGTGCCGAGGACTGCTGCTCTGCCACTGTCGCCGGGGTATCGGTCATGGCGGCATTCTCACCCCTCCGGCGCGGCGGTGTTCCGCAGATACGGCAGCCGGGCCAGTGGCGCGTCGATCCACACCGTGGCCGGGCCCTCGTACGACCGGCCGTCGTCCGCCAGCCAGGTGCCCGGCGGGATGAGGACCTCACGCCCGACCGCGCCCTTGGCCACCACCGGAGCCACCATCAGGCCGTCGCCCAGCATGAACTGGTCGGTGACCGCCGCATAGCCCTGGTGGGGGAAGGCCCATTCGAGGGGTCGCTGGATCGGCTCGCCCGTGGCCGCGGCGTGCGCGGCGAGAGCGAGGATCTCCGGGGCGAGCTCGGTGTGCAGGCGGGCGGCGGCGCGGACGATGGCGAGGCCCTCGGGGGAGAGCACCCGCCAGGGCGCCGCGGAGAACTGCATCATCGGGAACAGCGCCGCGATCTGGGCGTAGCGGACGAACAGCTCCTCGTCGAAACCCTCGCCGTCCTCGCCCGGGACGAAGCGGAACTCGCCGCCGCCGATCATGTCGGGACAGCTGAACGCATGGCCGGTCAGCGACTGGGCCAGGGCGTTCGGGATCAGGCTGGCCAGCCCGAAGCGCCCCTCCCACAGGTGGTACTTGTCCTGCTGGCGCTGGGCCAGCGGCAGGCCCGCGGCGCGCCAGGCGTCGCGGAACTCGTTGAGCGGCCAGTCGGCACCGAAGCGGTTCCAGGCATGCGTGTACGCCTCCGGGTCCGCGCACCCGAGCGCGCGCCACCAGGGCGCGTCGCCGCCGTCGAACTTGAACCCGTCGATGCCGATGTCGTCGCGCAGGGCTTCCAGGCGGCCGGTGAGCCAGGCCCGTGCCCGCGGCTCCAGCAGGTCGAGGCCGGAGCTCCAGCCGTTCCACCACCAGGCGACCCCGGCCCGCCGCCCGTCCGCGCCGGTGCCGGTGTCGCGGACCAGCAGGCCCTGGTCGCCCAGCTGCCGGGCGGTGGGGGAGTCCGGGGTCACGAAGGGCACGAGCCACAGCATCACCTTGAAGCCGAGCTCGTGGAGCCGGGAGACCATGGCCGCCGGATCGGGGAAGCGGCCGGGGTGGAAGGTCCAGTCCCCGTAGTCGTTGCTCCACCGGTCGTCGATCATCAGCACGCCCGGCGGGAAGCCTTCCGCGAGCAGGCGCTCCGCGTACGCCAGCACCTTCGCCTGAGTCGGTTCGAACACCGTCTCGATCCACAGGTTGTACTGCGGTGCGCCGAAGAGCAGGGGGTCCGGCATCGTGCCGGACGGCGGGTAGTGGCGGGTGATCGCGTGGCGGTAGGCCCCGCGCAGATCGCCGTGCCCCTCGCCGTATTCGATGACCGCGTCCGGTTCGTGCGGGTGCGCGGTCAGCCGGCCGTCGGAGATCGTGAAGGTGAAGGTGCGCTCGCTGTGCACCCAGCGGCCACGGTCGGAGAGCAGCAGCGGCATGCCCTGGTTGGCCAGGACGTCACGCAGGTCGAAGGTGTAGCCGTCGGGGTACGGCATGTGCCGCCCTTCGGCGACAGCTCCGCCCCACCAGCGTTCCCCGTCGAGGAGGGGGAGTTCGAGTGTCGTCATACCTGTGGGGTCTTTCCTCGTGAGGGAAATGGAAGGGGGGCGGGGGGCGGCGCGGCCCCGGACTACTTGATGGTGAAGCCCTGTTCCTTGCCGTACGCCGTCACCCGGTCCTGCCAGGCGCCCAGCGCGCCGGGCAGGTCTCCGCCGGGCTGCAGGGCCTGACCCACCGAGTCCTTGAAGACGCCGTTCGCGTAGACCTGGAAGGGCAGGTACTGCCAGCCGGGGCGCACGGCCTTCGACATGTCGGCGAAGATCTCGTTCGGCTTGCTGCCGGGGAAGAACGGCACCTCGGCGCTGCGGAAGCCGGGGTCGTCGAGCAGCACCTTGGTCGCGGGGAACAGGCCGACCTCGGAGTTGAGCGACTTGACGGCCTCCGGGTCAGAGTTGAGCCACTGGGCGAAGGCGACCGAGGCCTCCTTGTTCTTCGCCTGCGTGGTGACCGCCACCGACGAGCCGCCGTTCTCCGCGCTGGCACCGCCGGGCATGGGCGCGACCGACCACTGGCCCCTGCTCTGCGGGATGTTCTGCTCCAGAACCGCCGGCGCCCAGGCTCCGGCCAGCCAGGTCGCATACCGTCCGGCGGCCATCGACTTCCACCACTCGTCGTTCCAGCTCGCCGTGGAGTCGACCAGCTTGTTCTGGATCAGCGGGCCCCAGGTGTCGGCGTAGGCCTTGGCGCCGGGGTCGCCCTTGAGGTCGACGGTGACGTCGGTGGTGCCCTTGACGGTGTACGGCTTGCCGCCGGAGTTCCAGATCAGGCTGTTGGACGTGCCCGCGTCGCCGGGGTCGACGTAGCTGATGCGGACGTTCGGATCGGTGTCGTGGATCTTCTTGGCCAGTGCGCCGTACTCCTCCCAGGTGGTCGGCGGCTTCGCACCGAACCGGTCGAGGATGTCCTTGCGGTAGAACATCGCCATCGGCCCGGTGTCCTGGGGTATGCCGTAGATGCCGTCCGCGAGGCTGACCTGGGACCAGGCCGAGTCGGCGAACTTCTCCTTGAGGCCGGCCGCACCGTAGTCGGCGAGGTTGAGCAGCGACTTGCTCAGCGCGAACTGGGGGAGTGCGAAGTATTCGATCTGCGCGACGTCGGGGGCGCCCTTGCCCGCCTTGAGTGCGGTGGTCAGCTTGGTGTACTGGTCCTTGGACCGGCCCGCGTTGACGATGTTGACCTTGACCTTCGGGTACTTCTTCTCGAACAGTGCGACCGTCTTGTCGATGTTCGGGACCCAGGTCCAGAAGGTGATCTCGGCGGGCTTGTCCAGTGCGGCCTGCACGGCCGCGGGGTCGGCCTTCTGACTGCCGGAGGAGGTGCCGGAGCCGCCGCCGCATGCGGTGAGGGAGAGGGACAGGGACAGAGCCGTGACGGTGGCCGCGGTGAGGCTGCGGGTGAGACCCGGCAGCCGCAGGGATCTGCTCATTTCGAATCCTTCTATGACGAATATTCCGGACGTGGGGAGGGGTGGGTTACTGCTTGACGCCGCCGGCGGCCAGCCCTGACTGCCAGAACCGCTGGAGGAAGAGGAACGAGACGATCAGCGGGACGATCGCCAGCAGGCTGCCGGTGATCACCAGCGGGAGGATGGGTATGGCACCGGCGCCGGCGCCGCCCTGGGCGAGCGAGTCCCACTGGCGCAGGCCCACCGTGAGGGGGAACAGTTCCGGGTCGTTGAGCACGATCAGCGGCAGGAAGTAGTTGTTCCAGGTGGCGACGAGGGTGAACAGCAGCACGGTGACGAAACCGGGAGCCAGCAGGCGCAGCGAGATGGTGAGGAAGATGCGCAGTTCTCCGGCGCCGTCGATGCGTGCGGCCTCCAGCATCGCGGCCGGCACGGCCTCGGTCGCGTACACGCGCATCAGGTAGAGCCCGAAGGGGCTGGCGAGGGAGGGCAGCAGGACCGCCCACGGCGTGTTGACGATGCCCATGTCGCTGAACAGCAGGTACGTCGGGACCGCGAGTGCGGACGCCGGGATCGAGATCGCCCCGATGACCACGGCGGACAGCACCCGCCGGCCCACGAACTCGTACATGGCCAGGGCGTACCCGCCCATCGTCGCGATGATCGAGGCACCGCCCGCTCCGACCACCGCGTAGAGCAGGGTGTTGCCGAACCAGCGCAGGTAGATCCCGTCGTCGTAGGTGAAGACGTCCCGGATGTTCTCGAAGAGGTGGAAACCGTCCCCGAACCAGAGGCCGGGCGAGTCGAAGAGGGTCTGGTTGGACTTTGTCGCGCTGATGCCGAGCCAGAGCAGGGGGAGCAGCGTGTACGCGAGCATCAGGCCCATCGCCACGGTCAGTGCGGTGGATCTGCCCGGGCGGCGCCGAGGGGAGGAAGTGGTCACAGCATGCGCTCCCTTCGGGCGGTGGCGCGCTGGACCGCGTACGCGACGATCACGGTCACCAGGCCGAGCAGGACCGCGACGGCGGCCGAGTAGTTGAACTGGCGCCCGTCGAAGGCGAGGCTGTAGGCGTACATATTGGGGGTGTAGTTCGTGGAGACGGCGGCGGGCGCCAGGGACTGGAGGATGCTCGGCTCGTTGAAGAGCTGGAAGCTGCCGATCACCGAGAAGGTGGTGGCCATCAGCAGGGCCGGGCGCAGGGCCGGCAGTTTGATGCTGAACGCCTTGCGGAAGGCTCCGGCGCCGTCGACCTCGGCCGCCTCGTACAGCTCCTCGGGTATGGAGCGCAGGGCGGCGTAGAAGATCAGCATGTTGTAGCCGACGTACGACCAGGTGACGATGTTGCCGATCGATGCGAGCATCCAGCTCTCGGAGAGCAGGTCGGGCACCTCGGTGTGCAGCAGGCTGCCGATCTCCCCGGCCAGGCCGTAGCGGTCGCCGTACAGGTAGCCCCACATGAGTGCCGCGACCACACCGGGAACGGCGTAGGGGACGAAGATGCCGATCCGGAACAGCCCCGGCGCGCGCAGCCGTCCGCTGTCGATCGCGAGGGCGGCTGCCAGCGAGAGGCAGAGCATGAGCGGTACCTGGATCGCGAAGAAGAGGGCGACGCGGCCGAGTCCGGCATGGAACAGGTTGTCCTTGAACGCCTTGGTGTAGTTGTCCAGCCCGGTGAAGACCATGCCGCCGATCATGCGTTCCTGATAGAGGCTCAGGTTGACCGAGTACATCAGCGGGGCGACGACCCCGATGACGAAGACGCAGAGGAACGGCAGGAGGAACGCATGGGCGGTGAGGTTGCGCCGAGCAGCGCTCACGGATAAGACCTCCGATGCATGTTAGCGCCAACATGGTGGCGCGGTTCGGAAGTGTGTCGACAGCTCTCGGAGGGTGTCAAGAGTTTTGACCGAGTCTCCTGGCGCATCGTCAATTGCCGTGTGTTTTCGTGGATTTTAAGGGTGCTGCGCAGTGGCAGCCGGGCTGCCGGTCCAACCGGGTCTGCTCGATGGCCTGTTGACCAACGCGGCATGTTCGCGCAAACATGATGAGGGTCGGGAAGATGCCCGGGCATCACCGTGCGAGAGGAACTGCACCATGGCGAAAGATGGGCAGCGGCCACGCAAGCCCCGCTCCCCGGCTGCGGATCGCCCCAGGCCCCCGTCGATGGCCGATGTCGCGGCCATGGCAGGGGTTTCGGCACAGACCGTCTCCCGGGTGGTCAACGCGACCGCCCGGGTCGACGACGCGACCCGTGACCGGGTCGTCCGGGCCGTACGCATGCTCGGATACCGTCCCAACACCGCGGCCCGGGCGCTGGCCACCGGAAAGTTCCGGACGATCGGTGTCATCAGCTTCGACCTCAGGGCGCACGGAAACGCAAGCACCCTGGAGTCGATCGTCTCCGCCGTGCAGTCCACCGAGTACTCGGTGAACGTCGTCGTCCCGCAGGCACAGACCCAGGAGGCGGTGCTGGATGCCTTCCGGAGACTGAGCGGCCATGCGGTCGACGGGGTCATCGTCAACGAGGCGCAGATCCTGACCGGTTCGCTGATGCTTCCCCTGGGGCTTCCGGTCGTGGTCGTCGACGGCGGCGACGACCATCGCTACCCCGGCGTCCACACCG
This sequence comes from Streptomyces sp. NPDC002054, assembly GCF_040296685.1. Lineage (NCBI taxonomy): Bacteria > Bacillati > Actinomycetota > Actinomycetes > Kitasatosporales > Streptomycetaceae > Streptomyces > Streptomyces sp. NPDC002054. The sequence goes on along the minus strand of NZ_JBEOXT010000002.1, from coordinate 53,041 downwards.
ACCACGCGGCCGGTGCGGAGATCGCCGTGCAACACCTGCTGGAGCTCGGCCACACCACGGTGTGGCACCTGGCAGGCCCACAGGACTCCCACCCCGCGCGCCGCCGCGCCGAGGCATGGCAGCGCGTGCTCCACGCGGCGGGCGCTCCGGTCCCGCCGGCCGTCCACGGCGACTGGAGTGCCGAAAGCGGCTACCGGGCAGGCCGGGAACTCGCCGGCCGGCCGGAGGTCACCGCCGTGTTCGCCGCCAACGACCAGATGGCGCTCGGGCTGGTCCGTGCGCTCCGCGAGGCGGGGCGCTCGGTTCCGGATGACGTGAGCGTGGTCGGGTTCGACAACATCGCCGAATCCGCCCACTTCCTCCCGCCGCTGACCACCGTGGACCAGGACCTCTCCCGGGTCGGAGCGGCCTGCGTGGCCCGGCTCCTGAGCCAGATCGAAGGTGCTCCGTCGGCGGACTCCTCCATCGTGTCGGTCATGCCGACCCTGGTGGAACGTGACAGCGCGGCGCCGCCGCGCGTCTCAAGTACCTGAAGGGGTAAGGAAAATGAACTCACCGGCACACGACCGTGCCCAAGCCCTCGGCACCCGACTGGGCGGCCTCGGATTCGGCGGCGACTACAACCCCGAGCAGTGGGACAAGGCCACCCGCGCCGAAGACCTGCGCCTGATGAACGAGGCGGGCGTCAACCTCGTCAACCTCGCCATCTTCGCCTGGGCCCGCGTCGAGCCCGCCAAAGACGCCTACGACTTCAGCTTCTTCGACACCGTCATGGACGACCTGGCCGCCCACGGCATCACCGCCGACCTGGCCACCATGACCGCCTCGCCGCCCCCGTGGCTCGCCGTCGAGCACCCCGAGATCCTGCCGGTCACCGCCTCCGGAGACATCCTGTCACCAGGGGGCCGCCAGCACTTCTGCCCCTCCAGCCCGGTCTTCCGCGACCGAGCGGTCCGCCTGGTCGAAGCCGTCGCCACGCACTACCGCGACCATCCGGCGCTCGGCCTGTGGCACGTCGGCAACGAGTACGGAATCCACGTCACCGAATGCTTCTGCGACACCTCCGCCGCCGACTTCCGGCGCTGGCTGACGGCCCGGTACAGCGACGTCGACGCACTCAACGAGGCCTGGTCCACCGACTTCTGGTCGCAGCGCTACACCTCCTTCGACCAGATCCTGCCCCCGCGCGCCGCACCCACCTACCCCAACCCCTCCCAGCAGCTCGACTTCAAGCGGTTCAGCAGCGACGCGCTGCGCACCTGCTTCAGCCTCGAACGCGACGTGCTGCGCCGCATCACCCCCGACACACCGGTGACCACGAACTTCCTCGCCGGAGTCAAGTCGGTCGACGTCCACGCCTGGGCACCCGAGATGGACATCCTCGCCTTCGACAGCTACCCGGACCCGCACGAGGACGCCGCGCACATCAGCGCGGCCCTGTCGTACGACGTCCTGCGCGGCGCGGCCGGCGGGAAGCCGTGGCTGCTGACCGAGCAGGCCCCGTCCGCCGTCAACTGGCGGGGCCGTAACGCGGGCAAGAGCCCCGGCCGGATGCGCCTGTGGAGCTGGCAGGCCGTCGCGCAGGGCGCGGACGCCGTCATGTACTTCCAGTGGCGGCAGTCCCGCGGCGGCGCGGAGAAGTTCCACTCCGGCATGGTCCCGCACGCGGGACCCGAGACCCGGGTGCACACCGAGGTGCGTGAGCTGGGCCGCGAACTGGCCCTGGTGCCCGAACTGGCCGGCACGCGCATCCGCAACGAGGTCGCGGTTGTCTTCGACTGGGAGAACTGGTGGGCGATCGAACTCGACTCGCACCCCTCGGACGGCGTGCGCTGCCTCGACCGCGTCCTCGACCACTACTCCCCGCTGTTCGAAGCGGGCGTCGGCATCGACGTCGTCCATCCCTCCGCGGACCTCTCCCCGTACAAGCTGCTGGTGCTGCCCAGCCATTACCTGCTGTCGGCCGAGAACTCCGCGCGGATCCAGAGGTTCGTGGCGGACGGGGGATCCCTCCTCGCCTCGTTCTTCACCGGGATCGTCGACGAGCACGACCGCGTGCACACGGGCGGCTATCCCGCGCTGCTGGGCGACGTACTGGGCGTACGGGTCGAGGAGTTCTGGCCGGCGGCAGCCGGTGAGGCGGTACCTCTCCGAGCCCCGGAAGCAGACGCCCCGGCCCCCGCGCCGGCCTCGCTGTGGCGCGAGGACGTGAAGCTCACCGGCGCGCGCCCCGAGCTCTACTTCGCCGGGCCCGACTGGGACGACGACCGCCCGGCGGCCACGGTGCACACCCATGGCGCAGGGACCGCCCGCTACGTTGCGACCCGCCCCGATCCCGTCACAATGCGGGCCATCGTCGACCGCTCACTCACCGACGCGGGAGTCGCCCCCGTGCTGCCCGGCCTGCCCACCGGTGTCCAGGCGACGATCCGCTACGGCGCGGACCACGACGTCCTCATCCTGCTCAACCACACCGAGGACACCCACGAGGTGACCCTGCCGGCCGACCGCCGGGACCTCCTGGACGACCGAAGGCCCCTCGTCCGTCACGTGGTCCTGGCACCGCGAGGCGTCGCCGTCCTCGGCAACTGACCGCACCACCGCACCACCGCTCCACGTCCACCCCCGCCCCCACCCCCGGAGGACATTGTGAGAAGAGCACGACGACTAAGGCCGGCGATACTCGCCGCGGCGCTCCTGCTCGGAGCGCTCGGCACCACCCCGGCCGCCGCCACGCCTGCAACTCCGGCGGCGGCCGGCACGCCGGCTGCCGCACTGGCCGACTCCTGGAGTGCGCCCCTCAGCACCCGGGGCCGCTACATCGTCGATGCCGGCGGCAACCGCTTCAAGCTCAAGTCCGCGAACTGGCAGGGCGCTCAGGGATCCTGGAGCGGCTCCGGCGACATCAACGACCCGGCCAGCCACCACGACGGTGAGAAGGCCGACCAGATGCCGCTCGGTCTGGACCGCGCTCCGATCGCGCGGATCCTCGCCGGATTCCACGAACTCGGCATCAACAGCATCCGGCTGCCGTTCTCGAACGAGATGCTGCACGACCCGCGCCCCGTTTCCGACGCCTCGGTCGCGGCCAACCCCCAACTGCGAGGCAAGACCCCGCTCCAGGTCTTCGACGCCGTCATCGCCGCCACCACGGCCGAAGGCTTCGCGGTGATCCTCAACAACCACACCATCACCTCGCGCTTCTGTTGCGGCCTGGACGGCAACGAACGCTGGAACACCAGCCAGTCCACCGCGCAGTGGGAGAACGACTGGATCAACCTCGCCCGCCGCTACAAGGACAACAAGCGCGTCGTCGGCGTCGACCTCTACAACGAAGTCCGCCGCACCATCACCGACGACCCCAACTGGAACTGGGGCAACGACCACGACTGGTGGGCCGCCTCCCAGCGCCTCGGCGACCGGCTCCTCACCGAGGCCAATCCCGACCTGCTGGTGGTCGTCGAAGGCATCAACTGGCAAGGCATCCCGGCCGACGGGCTGCCCCACGGACGCCCCACCCTCGAACCGGTACGCACCCTCTCGCACACCCTCGTCGCCTCCAACAAGCTGGTGTACGCGGCGCACTTCTACGGCTACACCGGGCCGAACCACACCGGCGCGACCGGCATGGGCGAGACCCACGACCCGCGCTACCAGGACCTCTCCCGCGAGGACCTCTTCGCCACGCTCCAGCGGCAGGCGTTCTACGTCTCGGCCGAAACCGGCCGGCACTTCACCGCACCTGTGTGGATCAGCGAATTCGGCATCGGCAGCGACGAGTCCAACCCCAAGGCACGCGCCTGGTTCGGCAACTTCGTGGACTACCTGATCGCCAACGACACCGATTTCGCCTACTGGCCGCTGGTCGGCTGGGCCGGCCACGGCACCTGGTCGATCCTCAATTTCGACGCCCAGGGCCGTCGTTCCGGCATCCTGGACGGCGCTGACTGGCGCGCCACCGACTGGAACCGGCTGGTCTCCTCCCCCCAGAAGACCGGGCAGGTCGCCGTCTCCGACACCTGGAACATGCTCAACCTCGACCACGCCGATGCGGTTCAGTCGGCCCGAGTACGGGCACTGGGGGACTGGGACTCGGGAGCCCGCAAGGGGACCTGCCCCGACGGGCAGCGGCTCGTCGGTCTGTCGCACCGCGACGGGCGCGGCCTGTGCTCCGATGCCGGCGCCCGCGGCCTGGCGGCCACCGGTCCCGCCCCCACCGTCGTACGGGACGAACGCCACGTACAGCAGGGCGATTGGGCCGGCGGCTACACCAAGTACCAGTGCGGGCCCAACCAGTTCGTGACCGGTTACAGCGTCCGGGGCCAGGCGGTCTCCGCGGTCCTGTGTGCCCAGGCGGGACGGACCCTCGGGACGAACGGCCGTACGGTCTGGTTCGACCGGGGTGACAACCGGCCGGCTGGCGGCCCGGGAGGCGAGTTCGCGCCGGGCAACTACAAGGGGCAGTGCGCCACGGACGAGTACGCCGCGGGCATCGCCTTCACCGGAGCCTGGGCCAAGGGCAAGACACCGGACGCCGTGCTGTGCCGGAAGTTGTGAAAGCCCGGTCTGTGATCATCTCGTGCAGGAGTTCGCAAGAACGCGTGTGCGAGATGGAGGCGGTGCGGAGAGCTCTTTAAGAAACCTTGTTGAAGAAGGCCTTACCCCGGGTTCGCTCTTGATTTGCTCCTGTCAATCGGAACAGGGTTCTACAGAACGTTTGACGCCCCACACGTCAGTACGAGGAGAACTCTCCACATGGCAACTCACAAGCGATCCAACGGCCTTCGCAACGCGGCCATAGTCACCGGTGCTGCAACCGCAGCCGCCGCGGCCCTGTTTGCGAGCCCGCTCGCAGGGGCCGCCACACCGGCCGAAGGAACCGTGCACGGACTCGGCGCCCCCGGCGCCGTGGACGGCAGCTTCGTCGTCATCCTCGACGCATCCGCGAACAAGGACGACCTGGCGAAGAAGTACGGCGGCAAGCTGGAGCGCGCCTACGGCTCCAAGGTCAACGGCTTCTCCGCATCCGGCCTCACCGAGAAGGAAGCCAAGCGGCTCGCCGCAGACCCCGCCGTCGGCACGGTCGTACAGAACAAGCGCTTCAGCATCAACGAGACCCAGGAGAAGCCCCCGTCCTGGGGCCTGGACCGGATCGACCAGGCCGACACCGCCGGCGACCAGAAGTACACCTACCCCGACAACGGCGGTGAGGGGGTGACCGCGTACGTGATCGACACCGGCGTCAGGGTCTCGCACAAGGACTTCGGCGGTCGGGCCGGTCACGGATTCGACGCGATCGACAACGACGACACCGCCGACGACGGCAACGGCCACGGCACCCACGTGGCGGGCACCATCGCCGGCTCCTCCCACGGTGTCGCCAAGAAGGCCAAGATCGTCGCGGTGCGGGTGCTGGACGACAGCGGGTCCGGCACCACCGAGCAGGTCGTGGCGGGCATCGACTGGGTGACGCAGAACCACTCCGGGCCGTCGGTCGCCAACATGAGCCTCGGTGGCGGCGTGGACGAGGCGCTGGACGCGGCTGTCAAGCGCGCCATCGCCTCGGGCGTGACCTTCGCCGTGGCGGCCGGCAACGAGTCCTCCGATGCCGGCCAGGGCTCGCCCTCGCGGGTGACCGAGGCCCTCACGGTCGCGTCCAGCACCGAGGACGACCAGCAGTCGGACTTCTCCAACTTCGGCTCGGTGGTCGACCTGTACGCGCCCGGCTCGGAGATCACCTCGACCTGGAACGACAGCGACACCGGCGTCAAGACGATCTCCGGGACCTCGATGGCCGCTCCGCACGTGGCGGGCGCCGCTGCTCTCTACCTGGCGGCCAACCCGTCGGCGACTCCGGCCGACACGGCCGCCGCGCTGACCGGGTCCGCGACCGCGGGCGCCATCAAGAACCCGTCCACCGGCACGGCGAACAAGCTGCTGAAGGTGGCGCCGTAACGCTGTATTGCTGTAACGCCGTAGCACCGTAGCGGCACCGGCTCACCGGGAGCGGCCCTCCACCCCATGGAGGGCCGCTCCTGCCGCCGTGGCGCGCCGGGCGGGCGGGAAGGCGGCCGGGGGCACCTCGATCTCGTTCATCGCCGCGGCGTACAGGAGGTAGCGGCGGCGCGCCTCGCCGTGGCGGCCGGTGGCGGTCAGCAGGGACACCAGACCGAGATGGGCCTCCTCGTCGTAGGGGTCGCGCTCCAGGAGCCGCAGGCGGTAGCGGGCCTCGGCGTGCCGGTCGTCGTTCTCGGCGGCGGCCTCGGCGAGTTGGGTGAGGAGCTCCAGATAGACGGCCTGCGCCTCCTCGCGCAGGCCCGCCGCCCACGGGGCGTACGGCTCGTCCTCCAGGACGTCCCCCCGGTACAGCTCCTCGGCGGCGGCCAGAGAGGCGAAGGCGCCGCTTCCAGTGCGCCGCGCACCGCTGATCGCATGGCGGGCGGCGGTCAGGAACTCCTGTACGTCGACCCGGAGCCGGGCCAGACCGACCACGTGCTTGTCGGCGGTGATGAAGTGGTCCTGCGGCATCCTGCGTCCGGGGTCGAGCACCAGCCGTACCGTGGACAGGGCGACCGACAGCCGGTTGGCGCAGCGGGCCGGATCCTCGTCCGGCCACAGGGTGTCGATCAGGACCTCGCGGGACGTGGGCAGGCCGCGCCGGGCCACCAACACCTTCAGCAGATCGCGGGCCTTCTTCGACTGCCACTCGTCGGCACCCACCGGGACACCGTCCCGGATCACCCGGAAGCCGCCCAGGACACGGACGCTCGCACACGGCTCCCGGTCCGCCATGACCCGGTTGAGCAGTCCGGCCGCCACGGCCGCCGCGGGTGATACACCGAACCGGCGCAGCCACAGCGTCGCTTCACACAGTGCCGGGGCCGGGTCCGCGTCCGGGTCCGGCGTCGGCGCGGGACGCAGCCGAGCCCGGGCCACGGCCACCCGCGCCACCGCCAGCGGACGCTCCGCCGTGACCCACAACGCCTCCGCGTCGTCGAGGAGCCGCTGCCGTGCCTGCCCGTCGGCCAGGCACATCGCCTCCAGCTCGAGGATCTCCGCGCACACCGCCCGCCAGATCTGCGCGCCGTGCTCCCCGGCCGCCTGCCGGGCCGCCTCGGCCGCAGCCTCCGGGCGGTTGTCCGCGAGAGCGATCCAGCCGCCGGCCAGCAGGGCACGGATCCGCTGCGGGCCGACGCACCCGTCGGCCGCCCGGCGCGCCAGCACAGCCGCGGTACCGGGCGCGTCCGTGCACCGGGTCAGCGCCAGACCGGTCAGCGCCGAGGCCAGCAGCTGGGCATCGCCCGAATGTTCCGTGCGCACCACCGCCTCCTGGTAGGCCGCCCGCGCCTGGCCGAGATCACCGCGCTCCCGGTGCGCGTCCCCCAGGCCGACCAGCGCCTCGGCACCCAGCGGGCCGCTCTCCAGGGACTCGCCGAGCCGTTGGTAGCCGTCGAGCGCCCCGGTGAAGTCCGCGATCGCACGGTCCAGTTCGCCGAGGGTCAGATACGCGGCGCCCCGCCGGCAGCGGGCCAGCAGCACCAGCGGCATCAGTGGCACATCGACGCCGTCGTGGTCGCCGTCCAGGGCCCGGAGCACGCTTCCCAGGGTGTCGCAGACCTGCCGGCAGGCGCCGTGCTCGAGGCGTTCCGCCGCCAGGCTCGTATGGACGAACAGATGGAGCATGGCGTCCCCCGAGGAACGCGCAGCCTCCCTGGCCCGGTCCGCGTGGTGCTCGGCATGACTGCCGCGCCCCTCCAGCGCGGCGATCGTCGCGGCGGTGGCGTGGGTGACGGCGTGGGCGCGGGGATCGCAGCAGTGCCGCAGGGCCCGTAGGGCGGCCTGCCCCAGCGCGCGGGCCGGGCGCAGCCTTCCCCCCGAGCAGTGCGCGGCAGCGGCCCAGGCAACGGCCGTGATCTCGTCCGGCGTCCCGGCTCCGGCCAGGGCGGTCCTGCGGTGGACATCCAGGGCGCGGTCCGGCTCGCCCAGCAACTGGTAGGCCATTCCCAGCCGCTGCCCGAGCGCCGGTTCCATCGGATCGGTCCCGGCCGCGGCCCGGCGCAGCAGGCCGGGCGCGACGGTCCAGTCCTCCCAAGTGCCGCCCACCGCGCGGCCGGACTCCTTGGTCGGTGTGATCGTCATCGTGCTCCCCTCCGGCGCCGGGGCGAGACCCCGGACAGGACGAGTCTGCTCGTGCCCGCGGGCTGCGCGGCACCCGGGCAGCCTCGCTTCGGTATGGAGGTTTGCCCCCAGGGGGGACGGAGGCAGGCTTTCTGTACACCGCGCGGCGGGACCGGGGAAGCTTGTGGGATGGCAGGTGTTGACAGATGGCCCGTCCGTGTTCTCGTCCTGTCCGGGGGGCTCGGACTGCTCTACGCCGTGCCTGCCGGCGGTATCTGGATCTCCGCCGAGCGCACCCTGGCATGGAGCCTGGGCGCGGTGCTGCCCTGCTATGCGGCCGGGCTGTTCCTGTGGTGGCGGGCTCCGGCGCACCCGGTGGCCCGGCGGCTGGTGGCGGCCGGCTCCTGCGCGGCGCTGGGGCTGGTCATCCGCTTCTCGCTGACGCTCTTCGCCGGGCCGGCGGACTGGAACCCGCCCACGCCCTTGGTGTGGACCGGTCTGCTGGTGGCCAGGACCCTCGATGTGGTCGTGAGCCTGCTGATCCTCCGTCTGGTGGCGCTGCTGCCGGACGGACGTCACCGGTACGTCCACGAGCGGGTCCTGCTCGGTGCGCTGTGGCTGCTGACCCTCTGCCCGCTGGCCCTGATGGCATCGGGCGTTCCCGAACAGCTGCTGCCCCGGCTGCTGGTCCAGCCGGAGGCGTGGCTGCCGGCGGTGGGCGCGGGTCTGCTGCTCGTCCGGTCCCTGTTGCAGGCGCGGGAGCGCGGCGCCCGGTGCAGCCGCCTGACGCTGGTCGCCGCGGTGGCGTTCGCCGTACTGCTGGGGCGGGGCTCGTCGCGGCTGTTCCGGATGTGGCAGGGAGATACGGGAATCGCGTACTTCATCGGTGCGGCGCTCGGGGCGCTGCCCTATCTCCTGATCTCGGTCGGCGTACTGTACGGCGGGTTCCGGCATCTTCTGCCCGGCATGGACATCGCCCTGCGTAAACCCGTGGTGTACGGGCTGCTCTGGCTGATCATCGGCGGCTGGTACCTGGGCATGACCACGGCACTCGGCCTGACGGCGGGACAGTACCTGCCCATCGGTCTGGCCGTGCTGGTGGCGGTGAGCGCGACCATGCTGTTCCAGCCGGTGCGGGGCCGGCTGAACCGGCTCGCGGCGCGCCGGGTGTTCGGGGCCCGCCCGTCCAACTTCGAACTGCTCGTCCAGTGCGGCACCACGCTGGAGCACGCGTACGACGTGACCCGGCTGGCACCGCAGCTGGCGACCAGCCTGCGGGAGGGGCTCAACCTGCGCTGGGTACGGATCGAGCTGGGCGCCGCCGACGCCGGCGGCGGGCCCTTCGCCGTGGCGACGGCCGGCTCCCGGGCCCCGGGCGAGACCGGCGCACGGGCCGGGGTGGGGTTGCGGCAGGGCGAGGAGGACCTCGGGTTCATCGAGTACGGGCCCAAGGACGAGGGCCGGTTCACCCCCGAGGACCGGGACCTGGTCGAGACCCTGGCCAGACAGGCGGCGCTCGCCGTGCACAACGCCCGGCTCACGGCCGAACTGTCCGCGCGGGTCGACGAGGTACAGCGCCAGGCGAGCGAGCTCAACGCCTCCCGGACCCGGATAGTGCAGGCCCAGGACACCGAGCGGCGGCGCATCGAGCGGCAGCTGCACGACGGGATCCAGCAGGAACTCGTGGCACTCGTGGCGAAGTTGCGGCTCGCGCGCAATCAACTGCGCGGCACCGGAGGCACCGTGGACGGCACCCTCACCGAGATCCAGGAGGACGCCGTCCGGGTCATCGACGAGTTGCGGGAGTTCGTGCACGGCATCCACCCTCCGGTCCTGACCGACCAGGGCCTCGCCGCCGCGGTGACCTCCCGGGCCCGCCGGCTGCCGATCCCCGTCACCGTCCATGTGGAACCCGAGCTGTGCGCGCGGCGTTTCGCGCCCGAGATCGAGGAGTCCGCGTTCTTCCTGGTGTCCGAGGCGCTGACCAATGTGCTCAAACATGCGGACGCGGCCCGGGTGACCATCCGCATCTCGCATGCGGAAGAGGCCCTGCTCCTGGCCATCAGCGACGACGGAGTCGGGTTCCCCGCCGGGTCCCGGCTCGGCTCCGGGCTGATCGGGATGCGCGACCGGATCGAGGCGGTGGGCGGCGAGCTGTCCATCGATTCCCGGCCCGGGGGCGGCACGACCGTTCACGCACGGCTCACCGAGCGACGGAGAGAGGCAACCCATGCCTGACACACCCGAGATGACCGGCCCCGACCGGCTGCGCATCGTCATCGCCGAGGACCACTATCTGGTCAGAGAGGGCACCCGACGGCTCCTCGAGGACACCGGCGAGGTCGATGTCGTCGCGGCGGTCGGCACGGCCGGGGAACTCCTCGACGCGGTCGAGCGGTTCCGGCTCGACGCGGTCATCGCCGACATCCGGATGCCTCCCGACCACCACACCGAAGGCATCACCGCCGCACACTCCATCCGGGAGCGGCACCCGGACACCGGCGTGGTCGTCCTGTCGCAGCACGCCAACGAGCAGTACGCCTTCGCCCTGTTCCAGCGCGGCACGGACGGCCTGGCGTACCTGCTCAAGGAGCGTATCGGCGAACTCGATCAGCTGTTGCGCGCCCTGCGCGAGGTGTCCGCGGGGCGCTCGGTGATCGATCCGCGCATCGTGGAGGTGCTGGTCGGCAGCCACATCCGGACCAGCGACTCACCGCTGGCCCAGCTCACCCGCCGCGAGCTCGACGTACTGCGGCAGATGGCGCAGGGCATGAACAACCGGACCATCGCCGAGTCGCTGTCGCTGTCGGAATCGACCATCGAGAAGCATGTGAACTCGACGTTCGCCAAGCTGGGCCTGGCGGAGGAGTCCCAGCTGCACCGCCGGGTCACCGCCGTGCTCACCTATCTGCGGCACGGCCCGACCGGGCCGGCGTGACCGCGGCCGACGTGACCGGGGCCGGCGTGACCGCGGCCGACGTGACCGGGGCCGGCGTGACCGCGCCGCCGCCCGCCGGCCGGCCGCACACGGCACCCAGGTCCACTCGCTCACCCCGCCCGACCTGCACCTCGACGGTGCCGAGGGGGCGCCCGGCAGGGTCCGTACAGCTGACGGAGTACGACTCCGCGGGGCCGTGGGTGGCGGGCAGCGGTGACCGGAACGTCACGCGGCCCGTCCAGTCGTCCGGGTCCGGCTCCGTCTGGTCGTAGTTGACGACGACGGCGGTGTAGCGGCCCGGGGGAGGATCGACGAGGACGACCTGTTCGGAGGTGGCCCCGCCGGTGACGGACTGGGCCACGGGACGGCCGTCCGCGTCGAGGACATAGAGGTCCCAGTCGGTGCGGGGCGACCGCCACGACACCGACACGGTCATCCGGCCGGTGTCGGCCTCCGGCGGACCGAGGACGGAGAACGGGATCCGGTCCGCGGCCGGATCCTGCGGGTACCCGGTGTTCTCGGGCGGCAGGCCGGGAGGGTTGGACAGCTCGGCCGCCGGCTGGGCCGGACCCTGCGGGTCCCTGCCGTCGCGCCCCGCGACGTACGGCCGGGTGGACGGGTTCACGGACCAGGTGAACCGGCCGCCGGGAGCGATGAGATCCGACACCAGCGTGTCGGTGACCTCGAGCGGCGGCGCGGTCGAGCCATCGGGGCCGCGCACCGGCGAGGTCGGGGTCCGGAAAGTCTTGTGGAGCCGCAGCCGGTGGCCGCGGGGGGCCGTGCCGGTCAGCGTCGCGTGCGCGGCGGGGTCGGCGGTGTGGGCGAGCAGATCGAGCAGCGCCTGCCGGACACCGCCCTTCCCCGCGCCGGCCGCCGGCGGGCTGCCGGTGTACTCGGCGACGACCGCGTCCGGGTACGGGCCGTGGGCCTTGGCGGGACCGATCTCCAGGGTGAAGCCGAAGCCCCCGGTCGCCCAGTACGACCAGTCCTCCGTCATGCCCGTCGCCTCGTACAGCCTCCAGGCCTGTTCATTGCGGTAGCCGGTGCGGGAGGCCAGCAGCGCACCCAGGGCCCGGTACGCCGGTTCGTCCAGCGGCGGACGGGTGCCGAGGGCTCCCGGCGGGCGCAGCACCAGATTGCCGTAGGTGTGCAGGGAGACGAGGCCGGTGACCTGCCGGGTGGAGACGAGATGGCGGATGTTGCGGGTCTCGGGCTCGGAGAAGGGGGCGGGGCCGCGGTAGTGGTCGGCATGCCACTCCGGAGCACTGCCCGCACCGCCCCAGAACCCGGCGTAGTTGCGGTTGAGGTCCACACCGCGGTCGCGGCCGGCCGGGTTGGCCCCGCACGACCCCGAGGCATGGGAGGGCGGGGCGTCCGCGGCGCTGCAGTTCTTGCGCTTGTTCTCGTAGTCGAAACGGGTGAAGTCCCCCCGGGGCGTGGCCCGGCGGGAGACCGAGAACCCGTCGGGGTTCACCACCGGGACGACGACGGCACGGGTCCGGTCGAGCAGGCCCCGGATCCGCGGGTCTGTGCGGTAGCCGTTCACCAGCTCGTGGGCCCACTCCAGGGCGATCTCCCCGCTGGGCCACTCGGTCGCATGGTGCAGACCCAGGGTGAGCATCACCGGTTTGCCGTCGGCGATGTGCGGGGCGTTGCCGCTCACCTCCACTCCGGAGACGTCCCGGCCCTCGACCGTCGGGTGCGGCAGGACGAAGGAGCGTACGAGGGTCGGGTGGGCGCGGGAGAGTTCCTTGAGCTCGTACTCGTACTCGTACAGATGACGGTAGCCGGACCGGCCGGACGGCAGCGCCGAGCCGTGCGGAGCACCCTCTTCCGTGCGGGCCGCGGCGGCTGCCGAGCCGGACAGCAGCTCCACCCGCAGCGACACCGTGCGCGCGGGCCCCGCCCTCCGGCAGCTCTGCACCACCAGGCGCCGGCCCCCGGTGACGGCGGTCTCGACGAGTTCGCGGCTGCGGGGTGCGGCCGAGGCCGCCAGGAGCGTGCCGCTCTCCGTGTCGAAGACGGCGAGGTCCCAGTCGCCCTCCGCTCCGCCGCCGGGCGGCGCGAGCCGGGCGCGCAGCACGCCGTCCGCCGTGGCGGTCACCGGGTGCACGGCCACGCCCGGTGTGTGCGGGGGCAGCAGGGCGGAGTGGCACGGCCGGGGTACGGCCCGCTCGGCGGACAGCACCCGCAGCGGGGCGGCGGCCGGTGCGGGCGATGCCGGCGCGAGTAGGGCGACGAGCACGGAACCGCTTGCCGCGGCTGCGAACACGCCCCGTACCGCACTGCCGGAAGGATGCCGTGCGCTCATGTCGCGCTCCTGTCGTGTGTCGTCGTCCCGGGCCCGTGCCCGCATGAAGGTGCCCACCGTTCTCGCCGTCGGCGGGCGGGAACGGTGGGCGGGAGGTGTCGCTGCGTCAGAAGGTGCTGCAGCAGGAACACGCGGTCGGCGGCGGCCAGGCGCCGCTCTCGTCGGTCTCTTCCTCCAGGAGCTGGAGAGCGTTCACGTCGAACTCCATGATGTTCACCCCCTCTCCGCTGTCCGGTATTGATGGGCCGGCACGGCCGCGGCCCGCGCCGCGGTGGTGCCGGAGTCGAGGGTGCCGAGCCCCGTGAAGGAACGCGGCTGCCACAGGCGGGGCCCGCCGTGGGCGTGGCGGAGCAGGAAGGCGAGGACTCCCGACAGGCCGGTGTTGAAGTCGGCCCACACCTCGGTCCCGCTGTCGTCCGGCAGGACGGTGCGTCCGTCCCGCAGGACGTGCCGGACATGGATCCCGGCAGCCAGCTCTCCCGCCCACTCGCGATAGATGTCCGTGCCGCAGGCCTCGGCGAGGTCGAGCAGGAACTCCCCGTCGCCCGCGAGGCCATGGCACTGAGAGGTGCCGACGTGCCAGCGCGAGCGGCGCACGGCGACGGCGGCCCCGTGCGCGGCCTCCCGGAAGGCGTCCTCGCCGGTCTCCTGCCACATCCGCACCAGGAAGGTCCCGACCCCGGAGGAGCCGCTGCACCAGTGGGTCTTGCGGGGGCTGTTCTTCTCCCCGCTGCGCCAGTACGCGGCGGCCTCCTCCACCTCGGCCAGGGCGAGCAGGGTCCGCGCAGCCTCGGCCGCCAGCTCCCCGTACCCGGTGGTGCCGGTGGCCCGTGCCGCCGCGAGCAGGAACGCGCCGATTCCGGCGGCACCATGGGCGAACCCGTAGTGCGTGATGTCGGAGGGGCTGGACAGGAGTTCCCCCGGCACCGGCCACAGGACGGAGCCCTCCGTGCGGACCGCGGCCGAGGAGAGATGGTCGGCCGCCTGCCGCACCCGGTCGAGGTACCGCTCTTCTCCGGTGGCCTCCCAGAACCGCAGGTGGGTCATGCCCGCGCCGGCCACCCCGTGGCAGATGTCGGGGCCGGGCCGGCGGACCGGAACCCGCAGGGCCAGGTCCTTGGCATGGGCGAGCAGTGCCGTGTCGCCGAGCAGTTCGCCCGCGTCCAGCAGGGCCCAGGCGGTCCCGGACCTGCCGTAGTACAGCCCCGGAAGGATCCGCGGCTCCCGTCCGACCCGTCGGCTGATCCACTGGGCCGCCTGCTCCACCGCCGTACGCAGCCCTGGATGCGGCTCGTCGGCGTGGGCGCGGACGAGGACGCCGAGGACCCCGGCCGCGCCGTGCTGGACGTTGAACGCGTCCGTTGTCGCCCCCACCGGGCCGGTGGGCCACAACCGTTCCGGGTGTTCCGGGTCCATGGTGGCGAGGAGGTGGTCGAGGCCGTCCGCGACGAGCTGCTTCAGCTCGTGGTCCGCGAGACCGCGCGCCGGGGCGGGGCCGCTCGGCGGCCTCCCGTCGACGGCCGTCTCCGCCAGCCGCTCCAGGACCTCGTCCACCCCGGGGCGCAGCTCCGGGTCCTCGTGGAGGAGGTCCAGGATCAGCGGGGCGAGCCGGTGCGCCGCCGTGTTGCCGGACGACAGCCGTACGAGCCAGGCGGCGAGGCGTTCGCGGTACGGGCGGGTGGCCGGTGCGTCGGCGGCGAGCAGCGGGTCGACGCCGGTGACCAGGTAGAAGAGGGTGGCACCGAGGCTGTAGAGGTCCGATGGGGGGAGCGGCGCCGCACCGATGACGGGCGTGGTGCTCTGCTCGGCGCCCGCGTATCCCGGTGTGTGGATACGTGTGGCGGGTTCGCCGGGGCGGGCGAGCATTTCCAGGTCGATGAGGCGTACCTCGCCGCTGTCGTCGACCATCAGGTTGTTGGGGTTGAAGTCTCGCAGCACCCACCCCGCGGTGTGGACGGAGCGCACGACACCGGTCAGGCCGCGTGCCAGGCGCAGGGCGTCCGTCGGAGGGATCCCCCAGGGGCGTCCGTCGTCGAAGTCGAGGTGGTCGAGCACCCACTGACGCAGCGTCGTACCGGAAACGGCCTCCTGCACGAGGAACAGGTCGTTCTGTTGCTCGAAGACGGCGACCGGGCGTGGGGTGTAGCCGCTGTCCGCGAACAGGTCGAGCATGGCGGCCTCGTGGCGCCGCCGGTCGCGGACGTCCTGCCCGGTCAGGTTCGCGGCGGTGTGCGGGCGTGCCTGCTTGACGATGACGGGGCTGCCGGTGGTCTTGTCGGTGGCCCGGTAGACGCCGCCGGCGAACGCGTGCCGGATCACTTCGTGGACCAGGTAGCGGCCGTCCAGCAGAACGGGTTTGGCCGCCGGGCGGGTTGTTGCGGGTGTGGCCTTGCGCGGTGCGGGGGTCTGCTCCGTGGCGAAGGGGTCGCGGGGCGCCCAGGGCGGCGGGGAGAACCAGGGCTTGCGCTGGTCGCGTACGAGCGTGCCGTCCGGAGTGATCAGCATCGCGCCGTGCATGCCGTCGTCGCCCAGGGCGGGTACCCCGCTGAACACCCCGTACCGGTAGTGGACCAGGCTGCCCGGAACACACGGCCGGTCGGAGAGGATGCCCGGTCCCGGCAGCCCCTCGGTGGCCCGGTGCAGTTCCTCGGCCAGGGCGCGCAGCCCGTTGTCGTCGCACTCCGGGTAGACCGTGAGGAACTTGCCCCCGCCGCCCCGGTCGTAGCGGTGCGACACCAGCTCCCCGGCCCGGCCGAGGGTGCCGGCGAACTTGAACCTGCACCGCCGGCGTACCAGGACCTGCGCGGCGCGGGACAGGACCAGTGGTGCGGACAGCGGTGTGGCGGAGATGTGCAGCTTCCAGCCCTGCACCCTGGTGGGCTCGGCGGCGGGGGACACGTAACACCAGAAGTCCCCGGGGCGGACGCGCCATGCGCCAGCCTGGTGCCGTGAGAGCACCGACTCCACGATGTCGAGGAGGAAAGTGTCGTCCATGTCACTGACCTCGGTTTCCGGGAGCCGGGGGTGTGAAGACGGGCCGCCGGTCGATCCGGGCGCGGTCCGCGTCCGAGCCGAAGCGGTAGTCGATCCGCCGGGCGGCCTCGGCCCAGTCGCGTACGGTCCGTACCGGGGTGAGCGTCCGGACCACGAACGGGTCGCTCCACCGGGCGACCGCGCGCTGCCAGAGCAGGTCCGCGGGGTCGTCAAGGAGGTTGCCGACCGTGCCTTCGTAGATCGGCATGGCCCGCACCGCGCCGTCGGGCTCCACCTGGATCGCCTGGAAGTCGAGGGCCCGCGCGGTCTGGTCCGGGTGCATCTGCAGGTGCAGGTTGTCGGTGACCAGGACGAGTACGGACGACGGGGCCAGCGCCGTGAGCCGCTGGTGCAGCGGCCCTCCGGAGAGCTGGGCCATCTGCGCGTCGGAGAGCAGCTCATGCTCCGCGAAGCCGGCACGGCTGGCGAGTCCGGCCGGGATCACCGCGCCGAACGACAGGATCCGCAGCTCGGGGAAGCGCGGCGCGATCCGGGTGCAGAACTCTTCGAGCTGGTCGAAGTTGCTGCGGACCACCACGCAGTCCACACCGAACTGCACGGGTGGCAGGCCTCGTTCGCGGCGGGCACGCGAGGTCCGGTCGAGGAGGCAGAGCGCATCGAGCGCCCGTTCGAAGGACCCTGCCCTGCCACGGATCCGGTCGTGCACCTCCGCTGTGGCACCGTCCAGGCTGACGACGACGCGGTGGCAGACGTCCGCGAGATCGTCCAGCATGCCGGGTGTCAGTCGCCATCCGCCGGTGTACAGCACCACGTGGATGCCGGCGCCGGTCAGCCGCGCGGCGATCTCGGCGATCCCGGGTACCAGGAGGGGCTCGCCGCCGGCCAGGGAGACCACACCGGGCCGGAGCGCGATGATGGCATCGGCGATCCGCAGCAACTCCTGGTGCTCCGGCTGCCGGGCGGGGCGCCGGCCCGACTCCGAATAGCAGTGAGTGCAGCGCAGCGGGCACGCGTAGGTGATGTCCCAGATGACGTCCTTGGGACCGGTGGAGCCGGGCTTTGGAGCCGTTGTGGCATCGGCCGGACCGTCCATGGCCAGAGCACCCCCTTCCTGAGGGACCGTGGGGCGTTTTCCCATGTCAGTCATGGTGCTCACGACTCTGTGGGTTGCCTTAGTCCGTCCTTAGGGCGCGTGTCGGGGGCCCGGCATCGGCTCGCGCAGGACCAGGCCCTGTGCTTCGCTTGGGCAGCGGGAAGAGCGTGCCGGACTCCTTCCCTCGACGCCCTACGCTCTGGAGAACCCGACATGAGTGAGACGAGTGCTCGCCCGGTCCTGGAACCCGCTGCTGCTGCGTTTGCGGAGGCCACGGCCAAGCCGCCGTACCTGTTCGAGATGCCGCCCGTCGAGGGCCGCAAGGCGGTCGACGAGGTCCAGTCCGGCGAGATCGCCAAGCCCGCCGTCGACGAGGAGTGGCTGACCGTCCCGGGCGGGCCCACCGGCGAGGTCCGGGCACGGATCGTCCGCCCGGTCGGCACTACCGGCGCCCTGCCGGTGATCGTCTACATCCACGGCGCGGGCTGGGTCTTCGGCAACGCCCACACCCACGACCGCCTCGTCCGCGATATCGCCGTCGGCGCGGGCGCCGCCGTCGTCTTCCCCGAGTACGGCCTCTCACCCGAACACCGCTACCCGGTCGCCATCGAGCAGTGCTGGACCGTCGCCCGCTGGGTCGTCACCGACGGAGCCGCACACGGCCTGGACGCCACCCGCATGGCCGTCGCCGGCGACTCGGTCGGCGGCAACATCAGCATCGCCCTGACCCTGCTCGCCAAGGAGCGCGGCGGCCTGCCGCTGCTCCAGCTGGTGGTCTTCTACCCGGTCACCGACGCCGCCTTCGACACCGGTTCCTACCACCAGTTCGCCGAGGGGTACTTCCTGCGCCGCGATGGCATGCAGTGGTTCTGGGACCAGTACACGACCGACCAGGCGGAGCGCGCGCAGATCACCGCCTCGCCGCTGCGCGCCACCACCGAGCAGCTCACCGGCCTGCCCCCGACCCTGGTGATCACCGCCGAGGCCGATGTCCTGCGCGACGAGGGCGAGGCCTACGCCAACAAGCTGCGCGCCGCGGGCGTCCCCGTCACCGCCGTGCGCATCCAGGGCGTCATCCATGACTTCGTCATGCTCAACCCCCTGCGGGAAACCCACGGCACCCAGGCCGCCATCGGCCTCGCCACCGCCACGCTGCGCGCCGCACTCGGCACGGCCTGAGCAGCCCGCACGGCCTGTTCCCGGTCAGGCGGCGGGCTTGCCGGGCTGGTCGTGGGTCGAGCAGTGGATGCCGCCGCCGCCCGAGGCGATCGTGTCGATCGCGACCGGCACGATGTCCCGCTTGGGGAAGTGCTCCTGGAGGATGCCGCGGGCCCGGTCGTCGGCCTTGCGGTCCCCGAACCTGGGCATGAAGACGGCATCGTTGGCGATGTAGAAGTTGGCGTAGGTCGACACGAAGTCGTCGCCCTCGCCCGTGATCCTGTTCAGGTCGGGCTGCGGCAGGTCGATGACCTCGAAGCGCCGGCCGCGGGCGTCCGTCGCCTTCGACAGGACGGACTTCGCCTGGTCGGCGGAGCGCGACCAGGAGTCCGCCGGGGTGCTGGGGTGCGCGCGGTCGAGCAGGATCACACCGGGCGCGGTGAACCGCACCAGGCTGTCCACGTGGGCGTCCGTGATGTCCTCACCGCGTACGCCGGCCAGCCAGACCACCTTCTCGACGCCCAGGGTCTGCTTGAGCTCGGCCTCGATCGTGTCCCGGCTCTTGCCCCGGTTGCGGTTGTCGTTGACGATCGAGCTCTCGGTGATCAGCAGGGTGCCCTCGCCGTCGGGCTCGAAGGATCCGCCCTCCGCGACCAGCGGAGCCTGGACCCGGGGGATCCCGTACTTCTGGAGCAGGTTGCGGCCGACCACCCCGTCGTTCTTGTGCTCCTGCTTGTTGCCCCAGCCGTTGAAGTTGAAGTCGACTCCGACGACTTTGCCGTCCTGCTCGACGAAGACGGGGACGGTGTCGCGGGCCCAGAGGTCGTCGACGGCCAGCGGGATCACCTCGACCTGCGAGCCGCACGCCCGCTGGGCCGCGGTCACCTGATCGGGGCGGGCCATCATGACGACCGCCTCGTACTCCCCGACGGCCCGGGCGATCCGCGCGATGTCCTCGCGTACGTAGGGCAGGTCCTGCTCCCAGACCGAGGACAACGCCGGCCAGGACATGAACGTACGGGTGTGGCTCTCCCACTCGGCGCCGAGGCGGCGCTTGCTGCCCGCGGCGGCGGGCCGGGAGGACCCGACGGTGGCGCCGGCCGGTGCGCCGGTCTCGGAGGGGCTGCAGGCCGAGGAGCCCGCGACGAGTGCGCCGATGCCGGCGAGGGTGCGCAGGACGGTCCGACGGGTGGGGGGAAGCAAGGACACGGGGAACTCCGATCGTGGGCCCTACGACAAGGGTGCGCGCTCCGCACTGCGGACGGCCGCTCTGCGTCGAGAGGGATGCGGCCTCGTGTCGTCACTGTGACACTGACTGGAAATTCAGTCAATTCGCGACCGGATGGGAACCCAGCCGGTCGATTTCCACTCCGATCGCCTCGCGCAGCAGGCCGCGGGCATGTTCCAGGGGGAGCAGACCGCTGAGCCAGCGGACGCTGAGCCCCTCCAGCAGGGCGGTCAGCCGCTCCGCGGCTGCCGTGACGGCGCCGGGCGGCGCGGCCGGGCAGAGTGCGGCGAGATGGCCCGCGACCTCCGCCACCCAGGCCGCGCCGGCCGCGGCGAGCTCGTCCCGCAGCTCCGGATCGAAGACCGAGTGGGCCCGCAGCTCACCCCAGGCCGTACTGTTCTCGCGTACCTCGGGCAGGTCCTGGAACTCCAGCAGCAGGGTCTGCTCCAGGAGCTGCCGCGGCTCCGACGGGCGAGTAGTGACCTCGCCCTCCCAGGTTGCGGTGTAGCGGTCCGCCCGGTCCCCGATGAACGCCAGGGCTTCGCGCAGGATGCCGGGCCGGTCCTTGAAGTGGTAGTAGATCAGGGCGGTGGACACGCCGGCCTCGGCCGCCAGGTCCGCCACCCGCAGCCCCCGGACGCCCTGACGTGCGATGACCCGCGCGGCGCCGGTGAGGATCGCTCTCTTGCGGTCGGTCACTGTGTGGTCCCTCCTGGTGGTCCCTCCTGGCCGTGTGCGTCTCGCATTGTCACACATTGACTGAAAGTTTAGTTAGCGGCACGATGCGCGCAGGTCATTGCTCCATCGTTGAAAGAGCCACCGCATGCCCGAGCAGCTCCCCGGCGTACCGCCCACCCCTGCGGCGCTGTCCGCCGACGACCCCTACGAGATCGGTGGCTACCGCCTCCATGCCCGCCTCGGCTCCGGTGGCATGGGGGTGGTCTACCTGGCGTACACGCCCGGTGGCCGCCCCATCGCACTGAAGGCCGTCCGCAGGGAGTTCGCCGCGGATCCCGAGTTCCGCGAGCGGTTCGCCCAGGAGGTGGCCAGCGCCCGCCGGATCCACGGCCTGTTCACGGCCCAGGTGGTCGACTCCGGGGTCGACGACCGCATGCCGTGGCTCGCCACGGCCTATGTGCCCGGTCCCTCGCTGCAGGAGGTGGTGCAACGGCACGGACCGCTGCCGGTGCGTACGGTCCTGCTGCTTGTCGCGGGTATCGCCGAGGCGCTCCAGGCCATCCACCGGGCGGGCGTGGTCCATCGCGACCTCAAGCCGGCCAATGTGCTGGTCGCGGGGGACGGCCCCCGGGTGATCGACTTCGGTATCGCCCGCGCGGCCGACGCCGCCGCCCTCACCGGCACGGGCCTGCGGATCGGCACCGCCGCCTTCATGGCGCCCGAGCAGGCGCTGGGCCGCCAGGTGACACCGGCCACCGATGTCTTCGCGCTCGGAACGCTGGCCGGGTACGTGGCGGGCGGGGTCCCGCCCTTCGGGGACGGGCCGGAGGCCGGCGCCCTGTACCGGGTGGTCCACGAGCATCCCGACCTCAGCCATGTACCCCGTGACCTGCACGACCTGATCTCGTGGTGCCTGGCCAAGCGTCCTGAGGACCGTCCCACGAGCGTCGAACTGATCGCGTCCGTGCGCGCGCACCCCGTGGTGGGCCCGCGACCGGAGTTCACGGAGGGCTGGCTGCCGCGCCCGGTCCGGGAGGAGGTCGGGGGCGTCGGGCGGCCCGCCCCGGAGCACCTCCAGCCGACCAGGGCGACGACCGGACACCCCGGCCCCGAGGGCGGTGCCCCGGCCGGGGCTGGGTCCCATGCCCCGACTGCCCTGGCCGGGGCCGGGCCCGGAATGCCGGTGCCCGCGCCGGTCCAGGCCGCTGCGCAGCTGGCCGCACCACCGGTCCCGGCTCCTGCCCCGGCGGCCGGCGGCGGCCCTGGCCCTGGCCGTCGTACGCCGCGACGCGGGCGGCGGCGCCTGCCGACGGCGGCCCTGGCAGTGGCCGCCACGCTGCTGGCCTGCGCCGGAGCCGTGTACTACCTGGATGTTCCCGCGGGGGAGGGACCGGACGCCGACTACCTGCCCGGCTATGCGAAGGCCGAGCTCACCGCCCCCGACTCCGGCTACGAGTTCGACCTGAAGGCGGGGAAGGTGGTGGCCGCGGAGACGGCCACCTGGTACCTGGCCCACGAGGGTCAGGCGTTCGTGCCGTCCGAGGAGTCGGACGCCTTCGTGGCCGACACCGGGGAGCTGACGGCGGCCGACTGCGTGCACGGCATCGAGACGCGACCGGCCGCCGACCTCCCCTTCACCGCGCTCGCCGACGCACGCCCGTTCTGCGTGCGCAGTCCGGACCGGAGCGAGATTGCGATCGTGCGGCTGATCGAGGCCGCCGACGACGGCTCCGTCACGATCGTCGTGGATCAGTACCGCCGGACGGCTTGACTGAATTTTCAGTTAACGCAAAGATGCCGAGTCATCCCACCCCTTCCCCCTCAGGGAGACCCATGGACACGCCCCGCGCCACCCGCCGCCGACTGCTCCAGCTCGGTGCGGCGGCCCTGCCGCTCACCACCCTCAGCTCGGTCCTCCCCTCCGCCGCCGCGCATGCGGCCACCGCCCCCGGCACCGGTTCCGCGACCCTGCGGATGCCAGCGGAGACCGACCGCCACGTCCGTACCTACATGGCCTGGCCCGCCCTCTCCGCGGTCTGGGAGGGCAACCTCGAATCGGTTCGCGGCAACATCGCCGACGTCGCGTACGAGATATCGCGCTTTGAGCCGGTCGTGATGCTGGCGCGCCCCGGTCATGCCGCCGACGCCCGCTACCGCTGCGGGCGCGGCGCCTACCACGCCATCGACGTCATCGAGATCCCCAACGACGACCTGTGGATCCGGGACTTCGGCCCCACCTTCGTGGTGGGCGCGGGAGCCGTCGCCGGGGTGGACACCAACTTCAACGGCTGGGGCAAGACGGGCACCCCGTACGCCCAGCCGTTCGCCAACGACGCGGCGGCTGCCGGCATCCTCCTCGGCGAGTACGGGGTGCGCCGGATCCGGGCCGGGTTCGTCGGCGAGGGCGGCTCGCTGGAGACCGACGGTGAGGGAACCCTGCTGGCCACGGTCAGCTCGCTGGTCAACGCCAACCGCAACCCGGGCATGACCCAGGACCAGGTGGAGCAGGCCGTGAAGACGGCGCTCGGCATCGACAAGGTCATCTGGGTCCCGGGTCTGGCCGGCCAGGACATCACGGACTGTCATATCGACTGCCTGGCCCGTTTCACCGCCCCGGGGCGGGTCATCCTGGACAAGCCCGGAGCCGGCGCGGACCGGAAGTGGATCGCCGTCTACGAGGAGACCAAGCGGGCCCTGGAGAGCGCCACCGACGCCCGCGGTCGCCGCCTCGCCATCACGGAACTCCCCGGCCCCGACCGCCGCCGTATCCGCGGCGGGGGAGCGGAGTTCCTGTCCAGCTACACCAACTACTACACCGCGAACGGCGCGGTCATCGCGCCCCAGTTCGGCGACGGCTACGCCGACGGCCTCGCGTACGCCATCCTGCAAGCCGCCTACCCCGACCGGCAGGTGGTCCAGATCGACATCGACCACATCGCCGGCGGAGGCGGCGGCATCCACTGCGCGACCCAGTCGCACCCGGCCGTCCCGCCGGTCGTCTGATGTCCGCCGCGCCCCGGCGGCCGGCGAAGGCCCCGCCCGTCGGACGGGCCGCGCTCGCACCGGTCCGCACGCGCGGTGACGGGCCGCGTACGCCCGCTCGGGAAGGCCCGGGTAAGGTGCGGGTCATGGCGTCTCGCAGCACTCAGATCCTCGAAGCTGCCGCCCGGGTGATCGCCCGGCGCGGGGTCCGCGGGCTGCGCGTGGAGGAACTCGCGGCCGAGGCCGGCGTCTCCACCGCCCTGATCTACTACCACTTCAAGGACCGCACGGGGGTCCTGCGCCAGACCCTCGAGTTCATCAACGACCGTGCGGAGCGCTACACCACCGACCGCGACCCCGACGAGCCGCCGCTCACCCCTCGCGAGGAGCTGGAGGAGACGCTGCTGCTGGAGCTCCAGGACACCGTGGAAGTACGGGAGAACAGCTCGGCCTGGGGTGAACTGCGGGCGAGCGCCGTCTTCGACGAGGTGCTGCGCGAGGATCTCGCCAGGGCCACCCTGGTGTGGGTCCAGGAGGTCGCCGCGCTGCTGGGCCAGGTGCAGCCGATGGCGCCGGCCTCGTCGCTGGCCGCCGCCGCGGAACGGCTCACCGCCCTCCTGGAGGGGCTCAGCATGCGCTGGCTCAGCGGCGGCACCAAGATCGGTCACGCGCGGGAGCTGATGCGCGGGGCCATCGACGCCGAACTGGCCGGGCTCCGGCAGAACTGACGTACCCGGTCGGTAGACCGGCACCTTTCGCCGCCTCGTCTATTGACTGAATTTTCAGTCAGTGCCAGAGTGGGAGCCCGAGCCGCCGACGGCCCCGCAGAGCCTCGCTTCGGCCCACCCCGGAATCCCGGGATTCCCTTGCGGGCCGCACCCGGCCCCCGCTCCCCATCGCGTCACCAAACCCCCCGGCGCTCCGCGTACCCGCACACCCGGACGGCGGACTCCCGGCCCCGGTGGCCTCCCGCGTCCGCCTTCCGGAGGAAGGAATGATCATGAAGGTTTCGAGGGCGTCATGCCCCTGACGCCCACCGAACGTGACCGGCTCCTGCTGTTCACCGCCGCCGAACTGGCCCGGGCCCGGCACGCACGGGGCCTGCGGCTCAACGTCCCGGAGGCGACCGCCGTGATCGCCGACACGGTCTGCGAGGCGGCGCGCGACGGCCTCCGCCTCGCAGACGCCCTCGAACGCGGCCGTGGTGTCCTCGGCCCGGACGACGTCCTGCCGGGCGTCGTCGACATCGTCACCGAGGTGATGGTCGAGGCGGTGTTCGAGGACGGCACCCGGCTCGCGGCGATCAGTGACCCCTTCGGGGCGCACTCCCGAGACGACGCTGCGCCGGGTGCCGTACTGCCCGCCTCGGACACCGTCGAGGCCCCGGTGCCGGTCCTCACCCTCGCCGTACACAACACGGCGACCGTCCCGGTCAGCGTGACCTCGCACTTCCACTTCTTCGAGGCCAACCCGCGCCTGGACTTCGACCGCGCCGCCGCCTACGGCATGCGGCTGGCCGTCGCCGCCGGGTCGTCCACCCGCTTCGACTCCGGCGCCACCGTCGAGGTGGGCCTCGTCCCCATCGGCGGCGACCGGATCGCGATCGGCTTCGCCGGCCTGGTCGACGGCCCGCTCGACGCCCCGGGCGCCAAGGCGCTGGCGCTGGCCAGGGCCGAGGCGTGCGGCTACCTCGGAGCGCACACGGAAGGAAATGCAACGTGAGCAGACCGACCCGACACAGCGACCACAGTGCGCACTGCGCGCCGGGCAGCCGGCACATCGACCCGCACGAGTACGCCGCGGTGCACGGCCCGCGGGCCGGTGACCGGGTACGCCTGGGCGATTCGGGACTCGTTGTCCGCGTCGAGTCCGACGCCCAGAAGCCCGGTGACGAATTCCTGGCCGGCTTCGGCAAGACCGCCCGGGACGGCCTCCACCTCAAGGCCGCGGCCGTCCGCGACACCTGCGACGTGGTCATCAGCAACGTCCTGGTGATCGACGCAGTCCTTGGCATCCGCAAGGTGTCCATCGGCATCCGCGAGGGCCGTATCCACGCCATCGGCCGGGCCGGCAATCCCAACACCCTCGACGGGGTCGACGTCGTCGTCGGAACCGGCACGACCATGATCTCGGGCGAGGGGCTGATCGCCACCGCGGGCGCCGTGGACACCCACGTCCACCTGCTCTCCCCGCGGATCATGGAGGCTTCCCTCGCGAGCGGCGTGACCACGATCATCGGGCAGGAAATCGGGCCGAGCTGGGGCGTGGGGGTGAATTCGCCCTGGGCGCTCAAGCACGGGTTCAATGCCTTCGACGCCTGGCCCGTCAACATCGGCTTTCTGGCCCGCGGCTCCTCCTCGGACGCCGCCCCGCTCGTCGAGGCGCTGGCCGAGGGCGGTGCGTGCGGGTTCAAGGTGCACGAGGACATGGGCGCCCACACCCGGGCCCTGGACACCGCGCTGCGGGTGGCCGAGGAGCATGACGTTCAGGTCGCTCTGCACAGCGACGGCCTCAACGAGTGCCTCTCCGTCGAGGACACCCTCCGGGTCCTGGAAGGCCGCACCATCCATGCCTTCCACATCGAGGGCTGCGGCGGCGGGCACGTCCCGAACGTGCTCAAGATGGCGGGCGTGCCGAACGTCATCGGCTCCTCTACCAACCCCACCCTGCCCTTCGGCCGGGACGCGGTCGCCGAGCACTACGGCATGATCGTCTCCGTCCATGCCCTGAAGACGGACCTGCCCGGGGACGCCGCCATGGCCCGCGACCGGATCCGGGCCGGGACCATGGGTGCCGAGGACGTGCTGCACGACCTCGGGGCGATCGCGATCACCTCCTCCGACGCCCAGGGCATGGGCCGGGCGGGGGAGACGATCCGACGGACCTTCGCCATGGCCGGGAAGATGAAGGGCGAGCTGGGCCCGATGGCCGGCGACGGCGAGGGCGACGACAACGCCCGCGTCCTGCGCTACATCGCCAAGCTGACCATCAACCCGGCCATTGCCCACGGCCTGGCCCATGAGATCGGCTCCATCGAGGTCGGCAAGCTCGCCGACATCGTGCTCTGGCGCCCCCCGTTCTTCGGCGCCAAGCCGCAACTGGTCCTCAAGTCCGGCTTCCCGGCCTATGGAGTCACCGGCGACCCCAACGCCGCCACCGACTGCTGTGAGCCGCTGGTCCTGGGCCCGCTGTTCGGCGCCCACGGCGCCGCCCCCGCGGACCTCTCGGTGGCTTTCGTCAGCCGCGCCGCGGCCGAGTCGGGCTCCTTCGGTGCCCCGTACGACGCCCTCGCCACCCGGCGCCGCCGGGTCGCCGTCCGGGGGACCCGTGGCATCGGCCCGAAGGACATGGTCGGCAATGCCCGACTGGGGGACGTCCATGTGAACCCCCGGACCGGCCTCGTCACGCTCGACGGGGAGCCCCTGCGCTCCGAACCGGCGCAGGAGGTCTCCCTCAACCGCCTCTACTTCTTGTGAACGGCACAGCCTCTGCATGCCCTCGCTCTGGACTGAATTTTCAGTCGAGTGGAAAACTCCGACAGCGAAAGAAATGAGACATTCGATGGCTGAATACCGTATGCCCGCCGAGTGGTCCGAGCACGAGGGCTGCCTGATGGCCTGGCCCACCCGAGAGGACCTGTGGGGAAGCGTGCTGGCCGACGTGAAGGAGGAGTACGCCAACGTCGCCCGTGCCATCGCCGCCTTCGAGCCGGTGACGATGGTCGCCCCGCCCGGCCACGGCGAGGAGGCCCGGGCCCGCTGCGGGGAGGGCGCCACCGGCGCCACCGGCGGCACCGGCGTCACCGTGATCGAGTTGCCGCTCGACGACTCCTGGTTCCGCGACTCCGCCCCGCTCTTCGTCCTCGACGGCGACGGCAACCGCGCCGGCGTGGACTTCCGCTTCAACGCCTGGGGCGGCAAGCACCACCCGTTCGACGCCGACGACCGGGTCAGCGCCCTGCTGCTGGAGCACCTCGGGACCGACCGGATCGCCTCCGACATGATCCTCGAAGGCGGCGCAATCACCGTCGACGGCGAGGGCACGCTGATCACCACCGAACAGTGCCTGCTGCACCCCAACCGCAACCCCGGCCTGAGCCGGGACGAGATCGAGGCCGAGCTGAAGGCCCGGCTCGGCGTCACCAAGGTCATCTGGCTGCCGTACGGCGGCCTGCTCGACACCGAGACCGACGGCCACGTCGACGGCGTCTGCGCGTTCGCCGCACCCGGCACGGTCGTCGTCTCCCTGCCGTCCGACCCCGCCCACCCCGACTACGCCCGGATGCGCGCCAACCGCGCGGTGCTGGAGGCCGGCACCGACGCCCGGGGCCGCCGGCTGGAGATCATCGACGTGCCGCAGACGGCCTTCACGGACCTCGCCGACGGCCGGATCGAGGTCTCGTATCTGAACTACTACGTCGCCAACGGCGGCGTCGTCGTCCCGGTGGCCGGGCTGCCCCAGGACGAGGACGCCCTCGCCGTCATCGCCTCGGCCTACCCCGACCGCAAGGTCGTCGGGGTACGGGCGCTCGCCATCGCGTTCGGCGGTGGCGGGGTCCACTGCATCACCCAGCAGATCCCGGTCGCGCGCCCCGCCGCCACCGCCACCCCCGCCGCCACCGTCTGACCCGAGAACCGGCCGTTCCAGGCGGACCGCTCCGGCGGTCCGCCCGCTCCTCCCCCCGCATCCCTCACGGAAAAGAGAGCGCGACGATGACCACCTCCCCACCCCGCACGAGCAGACGCCCGCACCGCGCCCCCGGCCGCCGCACCGCGGCCCTCACCACCGCCGTTCTGACCTCCTTCGCCCTGCTCGCGGCCTGCGCGGGCCCGCCCAAGGGCAACGGCGGCGACCTCACCGACGTCCGCCTCTCCACCTCCACGCCCCCGGCACGCGGTGAGATCGACTCCTTCAACTGGGCCGTCTACGCCGAACCACCCACCCTCGACTACACGGTGGCCTTCGACTACCCGCAGAACACCATCCTGTCCAACGTGTGCGAGAGCCTGATGCGCTGGACCCCGGCCCTCACCACCGAGCCCGGCCTCGCCCAGAAGGCGTCCAACCCCGATCCCACCACCTGGGTCTACGACCTTCGCCCCGGCGTGCGCTTCCACGACGGCAGGGAGATGACCGCCGACGACGTGGTCTTCAGCCTCGGCCGCCAGATGGACCCGGACAACGCCGCCGCCTGGGCCCAGGTGTTCCAGAACGTCACCTCCGTCACCAAGAGCGGTCCGCTCCAGGTCACCGTCAAGCTCAAGAAGCCCGACTCCCAGTTCCCGCAGTACATGGCCACCGCCGCGGGGGTCGTGGCCTCCAAGTCCGGCGTCGAGGCGGCGGGCAAGGACTACGGCACCACCGGCGGCCTCGCCTGCACCGGCCCCTTCGAGCTCGGCACCTGGAACAAGGGCCAGTCGATCGAGCTCAACCGCTTCGACGGCTACTGGGGCACCAGGGCCAAGTCGAAGAAGGCCGTCTTCCGCGTCCTGACCGACCCCTCCGCCCGCACCAACGCCATGCTCAGCGGGGAGGTCGACGGCGGCTACCTGATCCCCACCGAGAGCTACGCCCGCCTGCGCGACAGCGGCACCGGCACCCTCTACTTCGGCGAGGGCCTGAGCACGGTCAACGTCAACATCACCACCATGCAGGGCCCGCTCGGCGACGTACGCGTCCGCCGCGCCCTGTCCCTCGCCCTCGACCGCACCGGATTCGTCAAGGCCGGACTCGGGGGCGCGGGCACCGTCACCAACTCCCTCACCACCAGGGCCGCCTGGGCCGCCGCCCCCGAACGCACCCTCAAGACCGCCTTCGACGGCCTCCCGCCCTCCGGCCAGGACATCGAGCGGGCCAAGGCCCTGATCAAGGAGGCCGGGGCCGGCGGCAAGACCCTGACCATGGCCACCAGTTCCATAGGCCAGGACGTCTCCCTCCTCGCCACCGCGGTCCAGGCGGCCGGCACCCGGATCGGCCTGGACATCCGCCTCAAGACCATCGCCCCCAACGCCTTCACCGCGCTGTTCACCGACCCGGGCGCCCGCGAGGGCATCGACATGTTCCCGCTCACCTACTACGACTCGATCACCGACCCGCTCGACCTGCTGCAGAACTTCAAGACCGGCGCGTACATGAACTTCGCCGGCTACAGCGACCCCCAGTACGACCGGCTCGTCGACCAGGCCACCGCCGTCTACCCGGTCGAGCAGCGGATGGACATCGAGGCGAAACTCCAGCGCCACGCCGCCGAGCAGCTGCTGTGGATCCCCGTCGCCGAGTGGCCGACCGCGCTGTTCCTGGGCAAGCGGATCACCGGAGCGCCCACCACGATCTCGTACATGTACTACCCGTGGGCCGCCGACGTGGGGGCCGCACAGTGAGCTTCGTCCGATTCGCCGTACGACGGGTGGCGGAGATGGCCGCCACCTTGCTCGTCGCCTCGTTCGTGGTCTTCGGCGCCATGTACCTGGCGCCCGGCAACCCGGCGAGCTTCCTGCTCGCCGGCCGTTCGGCCTCCCCGGAGGCCCTCGCCGCGATCAACGCCCAGTACCACCTGGACGACCCCTTCCTCGTACGGTACTTCCGCTGGCTCGGCGACGTGCTCCAAGGCGACTTCGGGCGCTCGATCACCTACCGCACCGACGTCTCGCGGCTCCTGGCGGACCGGCTCCCCGTGACCCTGCTGCTGATCGCCATGGCCCTCGTCGTGGTCGTGGCGGTCGGCCTGCTGCTGGGCCGGATCGCCGCCGTCCGCGGCGGAGCCACCGACTCCGCCATCCTCGTCACCACCACGTTCGCCGTCGGCACCCCGGCCTTCGTCGCGGCCGTCCTGCTCCAGGGACTCTTCGCCGTCCGGCTCGGCTGGTTCCCCAGCAGCGGTGCCGGCGACGGCTTCGGGGACATGCTCTGGCACCTCACCCTCCCCGCGATCGCCCTCGCCCTCTATCTGATCGGCATGCTCGCCCGGGTCACCCGCTCGGCCATGCTCGAAGCCCTCGACAGCGAGCACGTCACCGTCGCCCGCAGCCGCGGCGTCCCCGAACGCCAGGTCATCCGCCGCCACGTCTTCCGCAACTCCCTCGGGACGGTCCTGACCACCGGCGGACTGATCGTCTCCACCCTCCTGGTGTGCACGATCCTGGTGGAGACCGCCTTCAGCATCGGCGGGATCGGCCAGCTCCTCGAACTGTCCACCACCACCAAGGACTTCCCCACCGTCCAGGCGATCTCCCTGATCATCGTCGCCCTCTTCATGGCCGTGAACCTGATCGTGGACCTGGCTCTGCCCCTGGTCGACCCCCGGGTCACCCTCGCATCCAGGAAGGCCGCCGTATGACCGCCGTCCTGACCCGCCGCCCCGGCCTCTCCCGGATCCGCGCCACCGGTTCCCCGCTCCACCTCGGCTGCCTGGCCATCGTCGGCCTGGTCGTCCTCGCCGCACTGCTCGCGCCGTGGCTGGCGCCGCACGACCCCAACGCCGTCGATCTGGGCAACGCCCTCGCCGGACCGTCCGCCGCGCACCCGCTCGGCGTGGACGCCGCCGGCCGCGACACCCTCTCCCGGCTGCTGTTCGGCGCGCGCACCTCCCTGCTCGGCCCCCTCGGCGTCGTCGCCTTCTCCACCGTCGCCGGCATCGCCATCGGCATGGCCGCAGCCTGGCGGGGCGGCTGGCTCGACTCCGTCCTCTCCCGCAGCACCGAACTGGTCTTCGCCTTCCCCGGCATGCTGCTGGCCATCCTGATCATCTCCGTCTACGGGGAGGGCCTGCTCGCCCCCGTCATCGCCCTCGCCGTCGCCTACCTGCCCTACGTCAGCCGCCTGACCCGCTCACTGGTTCTGGCCGAGCGCGCCCGCCCGTATGTGAGCGCCTACCAGGTCCAGGGCCACTCGGCCGTACAGATCTGCCTGCGCCACGTCCTGCCCAACATCGCCCCCGTCGTCCTCGCCCAGTCCACCGTCAACTTCGGCTACGCCCTCATGGACCTCGCCGGACTGTCGTTCCTCGGGCTGGGCATCCCCGCGCTCACCCCCGACTGGGGCCGCATGGTCTTCGACGGGCAGACCGCCATCCAGCACGGCTACCCGCTGTCCGCGATCCTGCCCTGCGCCTTCATCGTGCTGACCGTGGTCGCCTTCAACGTGGTGGGCGAGCGGTGGGCCGACCGCGTCGCCAGGAGAGACAGATGAACACACTTGAGATCCAAGGGCTGAGGGTCACCCTGCCCGGCACCGCCCGGCCCGTCCTCGACGGCGTCGACCTCACCGTCGCCGCCGGCGAAACCGTCGCCCTCGTCGGCGAGTCGGGCTCCGGGAAGACCCTCACCTCCCGCAGCGCCCTGCGCCTGCTGCCGCCCGGCGCGGTCGTCGAAGGCGCGGTACGGGTCGGTGGCGAGGACGTGCTCGCCATGGACGCCGGCCGACTGCGCGGCGTACGCGCCGGCACGGTGGCCATGGTCTTCCAGGACCCGCGCGCCGCCGTCAACCCGCTGCGCCGCATCGGCGACTTCCTCACCGAGAGCGTCACCCTCACCGGGGTTATGAGCAGCAAGGACGCCACGTCCCGGGCGGTGGAACTCCTCCGCGCTGTGGGCCTGGACGAATCCGTCCTGCGCAAGTACCCCGGCCAGGTCTCCGGCGGCATGCTCCAGCGCATCGTGATCGCGGCGGCCCTCATGGGGGACCCCGCGCTCCTGCTGGCCGACGAGCCCACCACGGCGCTGGACGTCACCAGCCAGGCCGAGGTCATCGCCCTCCTGGCGGGGCTCCGGACGCGCTTCGGCACCGGCCTGCTGTTCGTCACCCACGACCTCGATCTCGCCGCCGCGATCAGCGACCGCGTCTACGTCATGTACGCCGGGCGGATCGCGGAGACCGGCCCGGCCGAGGTCCTCTTCACGCGCCCCCGGCACCCGTACACGGCCGCCCTCCTCGCCTCCACCCCGCGGATGGAGGGGCCCAGGGGCAGGCTCGCCGCGATCGAGGGCCAGCCGCCGGATCTGCGGGAGCCGCTGCACGGCTGTGCCTTCGCCACCCGCTGTCCCCTCGCCACCGAGGTCTGCGACCAGCGGGCCCCGCTGCCGTCCGCGGCCCCGGACCGGCCGGACCACCACGCCGCCTGCCACCACAGCGACCGGCTCGAAGGGAGCGCCGTCGATGCCTGAGAAGTCCGAGCCCGAGCCCGAGTCCGAGTCCGCGTACGTACTGGAGGTCAAGGGGCTGCGCCGCTCCTTCGGAGCCGTCCGCGCCGTGGACGACGTGTCCTTCGGCCTCCCCGAGGGCGGAGCCCTGGGCATCGTGGGCGAGTCCGGCTCCGGCAAGACCACCACCGCCCGGATCGTCGTCGGCCTGGAACACGCCGACGAGGGAGAGGTCCTGGTCCGCGGCCGGTCCCGGACCGGGCGCACCCGGGGCCGGGCCGCGCGCCTCGCCCGAGCCCGCGAGATCCAGATGGTCTTCCAGGACCCGTACCTCTCCCTCGACCCGCGCACCAGCGTCGAGGCGGCCCTGCGGGAAACCCTGAGCCTGCACTTCCCCGGCCGCGACCATGCCCGGCGCGTCCGCGAACTGCTCGACCAGGTGGGCCTGGGCACCCGGGCCGCCGACGCCCTGCCGCGGCAGCTCTCCGGCGGCCAGCGCCAGCGCGTCGCCATCGCCCGGGCTCTCGCCGTCGAACCGGCCGTCCTGGTCCTGGACGAGGCGGTTGCCGCACTCGACGTCTCCGTACAGGCGCAGATCCTCAACCTGCTGGCCGACGTCCGGGAACAGACCGGAATCGGCTACCTCTTCATCACCCACGACCTCGGGGTCGTCCGGTGCGTCACCGACGAGGTCCTCGTGATGCGCCACGGGGCCGTGGTCGAACAGGGCCGCACGACGGAGGTGCTGGCCGCGCCCCGGCACCCGTACACCCGGCTGCTCCTGGAATCCGTACCCCGCCCGGGATGGGACCCGGAGGCGATCGCGGCGGCCCGGCGGGCGCTATAGGAGGTGTCCGGAGCCGGGTCAGGTCCCGGCGGCGAGCGTACGGATCAGCAGGCGCAGCACCGGCCCGGAGTCGACCTCGGAGCCCAGAGACTCCGCGGCGGCCAGGCCGTCCACGGCGGCGGCCACGGCCTCGCCCAGCAGCCGCGGGTCGACGTCCCCGCCGCGCTCCCGGGCCAGGACCTGGAACAGCGTGACGAAACAGCCGCGCCAGCGCCGGTACTCCGCCTCCAGGCACTCCCGGACCCGCGCGTCGTTCAGCGCGTGCCAGTGCAACGCCGAGTGGAGGTGGGAGAGTTCCGCACCCTCGGGCCGGCCGAGCAGCTCGACCACCCGCTCGGCCCGCTCCGCGAACGACCCGGGGCCGGAGACCGCCTCCTCCAGGGGGTGGATCCACTCCGGGCGGATGTCCGCGATGACCGCCAGGACGAGATCGGTCCGGTCCTGGAAGTGGTAGTGGCACATTCCGTGGGAAACGCCGCACAACGCCGCCACATTGCGGGTGGTGAACCGTTCGCTCATCCCGCCCGCCAGCAAGGTCCGCGCGGCGGCGATCAGCCGCGCCCGGGTCTGCTCGCCCTTCGCCGAGACCCGGGTCCGCCCCGCGCGGGCAGGGGGAGCGGACAGGTCCGGGGAGTCCTTCGCGGAAGCTGCCATGGCGTCACTCTAACGAGCGCGCCCATCGCCACCTGCGGCTTCCCCCGATCCCCGGAAACGACCCCGTCCACACTATTGACCGAGCGCTTGGTCAGTTTTAGCTTTCCGGTCAACCCCGCAGTCGGCGCGGGCAGTTGCCCCCCAAGGAGACCCCTCATGAACGACCACGCACCCGACCACGCACTGAACCCACCCGCCGAGGGCATGGGCAGACGCAGGTTCCTGGCAGCGGCCGGACTCACCGCCGCAGCCGCCGCACTCGCGGCGACCGAGGGACGGGCCCGAGCGGCGGCCCGCCCCGCCCCGGCGGCCGGCGCCTACCGCGTACCGATCGAGGACGTCCGCCACACCCGCACCTGGATGGCCTGGCCGGACAGCACCTCCATCTGGGGCGGCAAGCTCAGCGGCGTCCAGTCGGACATCGCCCTCATCGCCCGCACCATCGCCAAGTACGAGCCGGTCTACCTCTGCGCCAACTCCGGCAGCGCCGCCAAGGCCCGCTCCCTGTGCGGCCCGACCGTCACCGTCGTCACGACCATCCCCGTTGACGACTGCTGGATGCGCGACAGCGGACCGGTGTTCCGGACCGACGGGGCCGGCAGCCTGGACGCGGTCGGCCTGAACTTCAACGGCTGGGGCAACAAGCAGACCCACGCCCGGGACGCCCTCGTCGCCGGCCGGATCGCTGCCCACGTCGGCGTACCGTTCACCGCCGCCGGGCTGGTGGGCGAGGGCGGCGCGGTCGAGCAGGACGGCGCGGGCACCCTGATGGCCACCCGCAGCAGCCTGGTGAACAGGAACCGCAACCCCAACATGTCGCAGGCCCAGATCGAGGCCGCGCTGCGCACCGCCTACGGCGCGTCCAAGGTCATCTGGTTCGACGGCGTGTACGGCCAGGACATCACCGACGACCACGTCGACGCGACCTCACGCTTCCTCGCCCCCGGGAGGGCCCTCGTCCAGATGCCGTTGGCCTCGGACAACGACGTCTACGCCAAGGACGCGCGGCAGCAGTTCCAGATCCTGTCCGCAGCCACGACCGTGGGCGGCGTCCGCATGGCCGTGGAGAAGCTCCAGGGCCCCGACTACTACGAGATCCGCTCCTCCAACCCGGACTTCCTCGCCTCCTACGCCAACTACTACGTCTGCAACGGCGCGGTGATCAGCGCCCACTTCGGCGACACCCGGGCCGACACCGCGGCGAAGGCAACCCTGACCCGCCTCTTCCCCGGCCGCGTCGTCGAGCAGCTCAACATCGACCGCCTCGGCACCGGCGGCGGCGGAATCCACTGCGTCACCCAGCAGCAGCCCGTCCCGTAACGCGCGGCCGTCGCAGAGGGGTGCCCGGAGGCCAACTCACCCTCCGGGCACCCCACTTCCTGCCTCCTTGCGGGTGCCGAGGACGTTGTCGATGTGGGCCGCGAGCGAGGCCCGCAGGGCTTCGGGCGTCATCTCCTGATCGTCGATCAGGTGCGCGACGAGATCGGCGCGGATGGCGGCCAGTAGGGCGTGGGCGGTGAAATCCGGGGCGTGGACTCCTGGCACCTGAACCAGTGCCGCGCGAAGAGCTTCGTGCCACCAGCCGTAGTGCTCGGCCTGGTAGGGGCTGCTGAGCCCGGCGTGCTCCGCGGCCGACATCAGGTTCCGATTCTCGATCTTGAAGCGCAGCGAGGCATCGAGGAGGTCCAGCACCCGCTGCCTCGGTGAGGACGCGGCTGCGTCCTGCGCTTCCCGCACCGTTTGCCGGAGGGGTTCGAGGCGGGAGGCGATCACGGCGGCGATCAGGCCCGCGCGGTCGCCGAAGCGGCGGAAGAGGGTGCCTTTGCCCACGCCCGCAGCCGCGGCGATGTCGTCCATCGACACACTCTGGGGGCTGCTGCTGGCGGCGAAGAGGGCGTCGGCGGCAGCCAGGACGGCCTCGCGGTTGCGCAGGGCATCCGCGCGTTCTGTGTGCTGGGCCACGGGTCCTCCTCGGTCTGCGGCCTGTCCCGGCCCCGGGGAATGATATTCGGTGGGTTCGGCGCATCGTCCTGGGACATCAACTGTTCCGTACCACCTCCCGCTCGACGAAGCCGCGGAACGTGCCCGGCGGCCGGCCGGTAAGGCGCTGGACGGTATCCGAGGTGCGGTCCTCGGCCCCTTCGGCGATGCCACGGTCCATGCCGGCCAGCATGGTGGCGAACTCCATCGGTATCTCGGCGGCCCAGCGGTCGCGGAGCTCCTCGAAGGTCAGCTGCCGGTGCACCACGGGCCGCCCGGTGGCCTCGGCGATGACCGCGGCGACGTCGGCGTAGCTCAGCGTCTGCGGTCCGGTCAAGATCAGGTCGGTGTTGGGCGCCTGGTCGTCGGTCAGAGCCCGTACGGCAACGGCGGCGATGTCCTCCGCGTCGATGAACCCGACGCGACCATCGCCCGAGGCCGACATGATGGCGCCCTCGTCACGGATGCTGCGCGCGTGGGGGGTGGAGCCGGCGAAGTTCTGCATGAACCAAGAGGGCCGCAGCACCGCCCACTCCTCGAACAGGCCGGGCAGTTCCTTGTGGACCTGGCCCACCGCCGGACCGCCCGCCGGAATCGCCGACGAACTGAGCAGCACTGCGCGGCGCACGCCTGCCGCGCGGGCCTGACGGAGGAAGGGCAGCATGACCGCGGCCGGGTCGGAGGAGCCGATGGGAGGGACGAGATAGACGCGGTCGACGCCGTCGACGGCCTCGCCCCAGGTCGCCGGCTCGTTCCAGTCGAAGCGGACGGCCTCCGCACCCGCCACCGGGGTGGCACTTCGTCCGGCGGCCTTGACGCGGTGGCCCTCGGCGCTGAGCCCGGCGGTGACACGGCGGCCGGTGGTGCCGGTGGCCCCGATGACCAGGGTGGCGTTGGGGGTGTTCATCGGTTTGCTCCTACGAAGTCGGCGCCGGGCTGCGATACGGCGAGGGGGTTCCAGTAGTCGCGGTAGGAGGTGATGAGGCCGTCCTTGAACGTGACCACGGCGATGTAGGTCATGTCGTAGGGGCTGTCGCTCTCGACCAGGCGGCCGACCCCGCGCATCTCGACCACGATCGTCTCGGCGTCGGTGGTCTGGTGGATCTTCACCTCGGGGAAGTCGTGGACGTCGACGTGATCGGGGTAGTGGCGCATGTACGCGCCGACGGCGGTCTTGCCCTCCAGCCGCGCGGGCCAGCCCTCGGGCGCGAAGGGGAACTCCAGAACACCGTCCTCGTCCCACAGCTCCACCCAGCCGGGGATGTCCTTCTCCACCAGCAGGCGCAGACCGTGGCGGTACAGCTCTGCGGGGGTCATGGGTGTTGTCATGATCAAGGCTTCCGTTCTGCTCGAAGACACGGCGATTCCAGGCTGTCGGGTGCGGCCACCGAATGAAACCGGACCGACAGTCCGTATGGATTCGACAATACGGACTACCGGTCCGCTTAGCAAGCATGGGTACCCCGCGGAATGCGCAGGGCGCGAGCAGACCGACCGGCCTATGAGCCCGCGCCGCCGTCGCGAGGACCTCGTCGGCGATCCGGTGTCCCGCGTTCAGGACTTCTTCGCCGGCGGGCGTGAGGTGGTGCTCCGAGTACGCCTGGAACGACCCGGCCCGCTTCCACCGTGACCCCTACATGCACGACCCCAACCTGCTCCGCCGGCTGCGGCGCGTGGACGTTCCCGCCCTCCTGCTCTGGGGTGCGAGCGACCGCATCGTCACTCCCGCCTATGGCGCCGCGTACGCCGAAGCCCGCCGCCACTCGGTTGCCCGGTAGCGTGAGCCGCCTCCAGCCAGGTGCCGGTGGGCGCGCGCGTACGAGGCGGCACCAAACCCGGGAGACGACGCAGCGCGTCGAAGGGGAGGAGCGGCCAGGGTCACTGGGCGTTGCTCCACCCGGTTGTGCTGGAATACAAGTCCAGCAGGTCCACCACGAAGACCAGGGTCGAGCCCGCCGGGATCAACGGCGAGGGCGACTGATTGCCGTAGCCGAGGCGCGGCGGAACGATGATCTCGCGCCGACCGCCGACCCTCATCCCCCTCACCCCCCGGTCCCAGCCCTTGATGACCCTGCCACTGCCCAGGGCGAACTTGAACGGCTGGCCCCGGTCCCAGGAGGCATCGAACTCCTTCCCGGTCTCGAAGGTCACCCCGACATAGTGGACCCTGACCACCATGCCCGGCTTCACCTCAGCCCCGTCCCCGACGACCAGATCCCGGATGGTCAGCTCGGTAGGAGCGTCACCCTCAGGAACCTCGACCTCGGGCTTCGTCAGTTCACTCATTGCAGCCTCATCACTCTCCGCCGAAAGGCCCCGCACGGACCAGCCGGACACATGGACACCCCATGCACCGGATGGTCACGCTACCGAGAATGCCCGGTCGACAGTCCGGCGTCATGGTTCCGCGTCGGTCCGGTATGAGTCGACGAGGTGCGGATGCTGCTGAGCCCCGATGCGTCCACCCTGTACGCGTATGCGCCCGGGGGCGGTCGGCCCCGGAACGGCAGGGCGCCGCCCCGGTACAAGCGGGCACGCTCACAGCCGGTCAATTGTGGATGGATCTCGGTCAATCAGGGGTGCGGTTTTCGGCCGCGTGGTCGGATGTTCCCTTCTGTTGGGATCCGGCGAGTGCGAGGCACAGCATGGCAGCGACGACCGAAGAGCCCTTCCGGGCTCTGCTGGAAGCGGCACCAGACGCGATGGTCATCGTGGACGACGCCGGGGTGATCCGTCTGGTGAATGCACAGACCGAAGCCCTGTTCGGCTACCCCCGCGAGGAACTGCTGGGACACTCCATCGACGTCCTGGTGCCCGAGCGCTTCCGCGGCCAGCACCCCGCCCATCGGATCGGCTACGCGGCCAGCCGCCAGGTGCGCCCGATGGGAGCGGGGCTGGAACTGTACGGGCTGCGCCGGGACGGGCGCGAGTTCCCCGTGGAGATCAGCCTGAGCCCGCTGGAGACCCCCGAAGGACTGCTGATCTCGGCGGCCGTACGGGATGTCAGCGAGCGCAGGGCTGCCGACGCGCGCTTCCGGGCCCTGCTGGAGTCGGCGCCCGACGCGATGGTGATCGTCAACGAGAGGGGCATCATCCAGCTGGTCAATGCCCAGACCGAGGCGCTCTTCGGATACGCCCGTGAGGACCTGCTGGGGCGGGCCGTGGAGGTGCTCGTACCCCACCGGTTCCGCGGCCACCACGCCGACTTCCGGGAGGGCTACTCCGTCAACCGGCAGGTCCGGCCGATGGGCGCGGGCCTGGAGCTGTACGGGCTGCGCCGGGGCGGGGACGAGTTCCCGGTCGAGATCAGTCTCAGCCCCCTGGAGACCCCCGACGGTACCCTTGTCTCCGCGGCCATTCGCGACGTCACCGGACGCAAGGCCGCCGAGGAAACGCTCGCCCAGCTCTACGAGCAGCAGCGTCATGTCGCCCTCACCCTCCAGCGCAGCCTCATGGGCTCACCGCCCGACGTGCCGGGGATGCCGACGGCCAGCCGCTACTTCCCGGCCCGGCAGGGTGCCGGGGTGGGTGGAGACTGGTTCGACCTGATCCCTCTGGGCGGTGGTCGCATCGGCGTCATGATCGGCGATGTGATGGGGCGCGGCCTGGATGCCGCCGCTGTCATGGGGCAGCTGCGATCCGCCTCCCACGCCCTGGCCAAGACCGGGATGCCGCCCTGGCAGCTGATGCGCGCCCTTGACGCCGTGGTGAGTGAACTCCCGGATCAGTTCGTCACCTGTTGCTACCTCGTCGTCGACGCCGACGCGGCCGAGGTCACCGTCTGTTCGGCCGGACACCTGCCCGTCCTGTTGGCCGGTCCCGGGGGCGAGGTGACCCGGCTCCCGGCGGATGTCAGCGTCCCGCTCGGGGTCGGCGAGGTACCCCACCACGAGAGCCGGCACAGAGTCGCACCCGGCTCGGTGCTGGCGATGTACACGGACGGGCTCGTGGAGACCCCGGGAAGCGACATCGAAGAGCAGGTCGACGGGCTCGCCGCTGTGCTGGAGAAGGGCCTCGCGACGACCGGATCCCTGGAAGCCGCAGCCGACCGGCTGCTGAGTGAGATCCTTCCGGACGTCGACGACAATTCGGACGACGTTACCCTCCTGCTCGTGCGTATCCCGGAGATACCGGCCACTTCGCGGACCGTGGTCCTGGACGCCGATCCGATGAGCGTGGGTGAAGGCCGCCGGTTCCTGCGCTCCACACTGGCCGCGTGGGGCATGGACGACGAACAGCTGCGAGAGACGGCCTGTCTGCTGGTCTCCGAGCTCCTTTCCAACGCGGTGCGCCACGGCCGTGGCCCGCTCCGGCTCCGGATGCGGCAGGCCGGAGGGGAGCTGGGGGTCGAGGTCTGCGACGGGAGCCCGGTGCTTCCCCAAGCCCGCTTCGCCGCCCCGGAAGCGGAATCGGGCCGAGGCCTGCTCCTCGTCGAC
The DNA here is from genome assembly GCF_040296685.1 of Streptomyces sp. NPDC002054. Lineage (NCBI taxonomy): Bacteria > Bacillati > Actinomycetota > Actinomycetes > Kitasatosporales > Streptomycetaceae > Streptomyces > Streptomyces sp. NPDC002054. The sequence continues at coordinate 12,487 of NZ_JBEOXT010000002.1, read as the reverse complement.
TCCCTCGCCAGCTCCTGGGGCACCCTCCCGACGGCGGAGGGCAAGGCCGTTTGGTTCGCCCTGCCGTTGCCCGCCCCGCGTCGTTGACGGGGGGTGTCGGCCGCCGGACGTGCGCTCAGCACGGCCGGTACCGATTCGCGAGCTCGTGCGTGTCGGTGCCGTTCTCAACGCCACGCGCCCTGTGCCGATACCGCCGTCCGCGTCATCGAGGAGTCGGTGCAGGAGTGGAGCCGACGAGCGTGGACAAGGCCGCTCCAACTGCGGCCCTCGCGGCCCGGTTGACCCGCACGCAGCTCCGGGCCGCTCTCAAGCGTGCCGGCCGCCAGCGTGGCATCGAAGCTGAGGTTGAGCGGCTCCGTCAGGTCTTTCGGAGCGACTGGGCCCACCAGCCGCCGCTGGTCGAAGACGCGCTCGGCAAGCAGATGCTCGCCCTCCTGGTTCAGCTGGATGCGGCCTGCGCTGCTGACGTCCTTGAGGCGGCGGTGCAGGAAGTCTTGCCTCAGCACCCGGACGCCGAGATCATCCTTGGCTTCCCTGGCCTCGGTGTTCAGCTCGGCGCCCGGGTGCTCGCCGAAATCGGGGACGACCGCAACCGCTTCGCCGACGCCCGGGGCATGAAGGCGTACGCGGGCTCCTCGCCCATCACCAGAGCCTCTGGCAAGAAGACCAGCATCACCCGGCGGTGGGTGAAGAACGACCGGCTCAACCACGCCGGCTACCTCTGAGCCTTCGCCACCCTCCGACATTCGAGCCTGGGCAGGTGCCCCCACCACGTCCCCCACCTGACGAATCCCCCACCGGCCCAACTTCGTTGTCACAAACTAGCGTTGGCTCAAATTCGGTGGCAATCAGTCCATCTTCACTGTCGCAGGTCAGCCCGGCCCGTGGCTCGCTGCCAGGCTGACGCCGACTACGCGGCGCCGTCGATCCGGAGCTCACGGTCCGGCCCGCAGAAGGGACACGCTTCGGTGCCGTCGGCCAGGAGGCGAAGGGCCTCGTGCCGGGTGATCTCCTTGCCGTGGCCGTCGGGGCAGTGGCCGGCGTGGACTCGGAAGGGGCGGGGACCGTAGCCGGTGCGGTGCACTTCGAGCTTCCAGTTGGGTACCCGTAGTGCCGGCCTCCCGGGCATCGTGCAGACCTTCTCGGCGCTGCTGGGCGAGAGCGTCACCGACGGGCATCCGGCGCGGGAGTTCTTCACCGAGCGCTACGCCCAGGTGCGCGCCGAGATGGCGCAGGTGCTGCGCGCCGAGTTCGGCGACCGCCTCCCCTCCGGCCTCACCCCGGAGCAGGCGGCCCCGCTGCTGACCGCGGTCATGGACGGCGTTCAGTAACAGTGGCTGCTGGCGCCGGACTCGGTGGACATGCCGGCCGCCTTCCGCTCCTTCCTGACGCTGCTGAGGGGGACGGAGGCGGGATAGGCCCCGCACGCTTCGCCGCTCGGGGACGATCGGAGGACGCCACGGTGCGCCGTGTGCCGCGGACCGTGCGCTCTGGGCACACCCCTGTGCACTGGGCGAGCTGTTGCCGCAGCCGGTGCGCCCGAAGCATGGGACGGGTCAACACCGTTCGCTCCCCGGAGGAGAGGGATCACCATGCTCCGTCGTTCCGCCCGTTTCGCGGTGCCCGCCGCGATGGCCGCCGCCTGCCTCGTCGCCACCCTCGCGCCCGCCGCCCACGCCGCGGCCACGGCGCCGGTCGGCTACAGCCCTGCCTGCCGCACGCTGGTTGCCGATGGCCGCGCGTGGCTCACGAAGGTCGGCCGCGACCCGCACACCAGCGACCCCGTGGTCGTGCAGCGGATGCTCAAGGAGACCCTGCCGCTGATCGGCGGCGAGACCCGCCGCCAAGTTGAAAACCTGATCCGCGACATCCATGAGGAGTGCTACGTCTGAGCCGGGCGCCCGAGGGCTTCCGCTCCGCAGGCGGTCCCTGACGTACGAGCCGCCAGGCGGGTCGTTCTGCGGCCGGGCGGGGCGTGGGTACCAACGCCGCTCCGCCCGTCCGCAGCACCGCGTCGACCCCCGGCGCCCCCGTCGGGATCCGCGGCCCGGCAGGCTGTCCCGTCTCACTCAATCTGGTCCCGGTCTCAAATGATCTGGTCCGATTTGCTCGGCGTCTCGAACGATCTGGTCCCGATCGAATGTGCCGCCTGGACGGGCCACCGCCCGGGCGGCTGCACTGTCGTCAGCGAGCGAACTTCTCGATGGCGGCAGGTGTGACGGGGGTGAAGAAGTTGACGAGGTTGCCGTCGGGGTCACGGAGCAGGAGCGACCGGTTGCCCCAGGGCATCGTGGTGGGCTCGGTCACGAAGTCGGCGACGAAATCGGCCAGGTTCCGGTGTACGCCGTCCACGTCGGAGACGAGGAATTCGATGATCACGGTGCTGTTGCCGGCCGGACGGGCGGAGCCGGGCGCGAACAGTGCCACGGTGCGGGTGCTGCCGATCGCGAGGGTCGCGCCAGCGGTCCGCAGTTCGGCGAAATCCTCGGTGGACCAGTCCGCCCGCACTCCGGTGGCCCGCTCGTAGAAGTCGACGAGGCGCGCGACATCGCCGGTGATGATCCGGATCGAAACGAAGTCCATGGTGCTCTCCTCAGGTTGGTGAAGCTGTTGCACCTCGGACGCTAAAGCAAATAGTGGACAGAATCGGTCCGGTATCAACGCTAGGCTGGTGGACATGGCTCGACCTACCAGCCGCGTGCTCACCCTCCTGGAACTCCTGCAGTCGGGCGGCATCAGAACGGTGGCCGAACTCGCCGACCGGCTCGGCGTCGACGGGCGCACCGTGCGGCGGTACGTGGACCACCTGGTCGACCTCGACATCCCCGTTGAGGCGGTCCGTGGCCGCTACGGCGGGTACCGGCTCGCCCCCGGGTACCGCCTGCCTCCGCTCATGCTCAACGACGACGAGGCGCTCGCCGTGTTGCTTGGCCTCGTCGCCGGCCGCAGGACGGGGTTGCTGACAGCGACCGAGACCGCGGGCGAGACGGCAGCGGCCAAGATCCGCCGGGCACTGCCCGAGCGTCTGGCCCGTCGGCTCGACGCCGTCATGGAATCCCTCGCCTTCACGGCTCCGCCCGGCGAGTCGGCCACCCCGGAGACAGGGGTGCTGCTCGCCATCGCCGATGCGGTACGGCATCACCGCCCGATCTCGATCAGGTACACCACCCGAGACGGCCGACGAAGCGAACGCACGCTGCACCCGTACGGGATCGTCACCCATACGGGCCGGTGGTACGTCACGGGCACTGATCCCGAGATCGGCCAGGACCGGACTTTCCGGCTCGATCGCATCGCGGACGCGAGGACGCTGCCGGGTTCGTTCGAGCCGCCCGCTGGACTCGATCCGGCACAGCGCGTCCTGTCAGGGCTTGCCAAGGCCGCGTACCGGCACGAAGTGACCCTGCGGATCCATGGGACGGTCGAGCAGATCCGCACCCGACTGCCCGCCAGCGTCGCGAGCGTGGAGGAGCCCGCGCCCGCGGAAGGAACAGATCCGCACACCGAGCGTTGGCTCCACGTCGAATTGAGAGCAGAGCGGCTCGACTGGTTGCCGCCCGTACTCGCCTCGCTCGACCGGCCGTTCGTCATCGAGCGACCGGACGAACTCCGAGACCTCGTCATCGCGCTCGCCGACCGGCTCACCACTTCTGCCCGCCAAGCCTGACGCCGCTGTCCACCGCGAGAATCCCCGCTGCGGATTCCCAGGCCACTTGGCCTCCGGTCCGCGCGCCTCAAGCACCGAGACACCAGGTACCAGATCAACTGAGACAACACCCGGCATCCAGGCTTCCGGGACCGGTTCGCATGAGATTTCCGGGGGTCCTGCGTCTCGATTGATCCGGTCGTCGCAGGTCACCGCCGTGGGTTCGGACCAGATCATTTGAGACGGGACACAGGCATCCTGGACGCTCTTCGTCCAGCGCGACGGCTGTAGCCACCACCTTGACGGTCCAGGCCGGTTCCTCGCACAGTCTTCATCACAGCAGCGTCCCAGGACGCCAGGCCCACGCGCAGGAAGCTGTCCGGACACTGCCCGGCCGGTATGGCCATGATGGATGGTCCCGTTGGGTCTCACGCAGGTGTTGGACCGGTCGCAGGTTCAACCGGTGCCAGAAGAGCGCGCTGTTCCACCGTCCCCGCCCTGACCTCGTCACATATCAACTTCGGTGACACAGAACTTCGTTGTCCCAACTTCGGTGACAACCGTCCCAACTTCGATGTCAGAGGTCACACGCGGGTGCGGTTTGAGGGGCCGTCATGACCTTGGATGGTGTCACAAACCATTCCGGGAACCGCCCTGTTCGCCTTTTTGAGTGACAACGGATTGTGACAGTGGATCCGTGATCCGGACCGCTCCCGGCGACCGTTTCCGATCTTGCTCCGGGAAAGGTTCGCTTGTGAGAACGGCTAACGCGTCAGGCCCTGAGTAGGTCGCGCTGGATCTGGTGAGCGATAGAGCGGCGTACCGATGCCGATGTGGTGGTGGTGACCTTCGAGGGAAGGTCAAGTCCGCGGCCGATCTCGTCGTACGCGGCCTGGTAACCGCCGGACAGCTCTGCCCGGTGCAGCCTCAGGTCCTCCTCGACGAGACGCCTCAGTTCGTCGATGTTCTGGGGCGTGAAGCGCTTCTTCCCCCGGGTAAGCGCGTTGACGTAGCGGGTGCAGTGCGCGGTTTCATCGAGAGTCTCAGAGATCTCCTCAGCGAGGCCCCAGAGTCGCCCTTCGAGCCAGGGGACGTCGCGCTGATTGAGGGACACCTCCATCGGGGGCCGTGGCTCATCGGTCTTGTGCTTCGCCATCTGTTTGGACACGGCGGGCTGGCTCATGTCAGTGAGGTGCGCGATGCGTTCCTGCGTCCAGCCGAAGCCTGCGAACACCTTGATCATTTCTGCGCGTAGCTTGCGCATCTCCTCGCCCGCACGGATGACCTCGTTCATGCCGGCGAGTATCTGCTCGGCTTGTTCCTCGGTCAGCGTCTCGGAGATCCGCTGCGCGCTCTCTTCACCTGCCACAATTCGGTTATACACCAGAACACCCTCAGTCATAACCTGGTTGTACAACCAGGTTATGACTGACAGGATCCGCCTCATGCCTACCTTCCCCGCGCCCGACGGAACCCGGCTCTCATACCGCGTGATCGGTGATGGCGACCCGGTCGTCTGCATCCCGGGAGGCCCTACGGACTCCGTCTACCTCGGCGACCTCGGCGGCCTGTCCACATACCGCCAGCTGATCGTCCTGGACCTCCGCGGCACCGGCCGGTCCGCGATTCCCCAAGACACCACCTCCTACCGCTGTGATCGCCTGGTCGACGATGTCGAGGCACTGCGCGAGCACCTCGGCCTTCCGCAGATAGACCTGCTCGGCCACTCCGCCGGCACGAACATTGCGACGCAATACGCGGCCCGGCACCCGGAGAAAGTCAGCAAGCTCGCCCTCATCGGCCCCAGCCCCCGAGCTGTCGACGTAGCGATCACGGGAGAGACGCGGCGCGAGCTCGCGCAGCTCCGGAAGAACGAGCCGTGGTTCCCGGCGGCGTTCGCCGCCCTGCAGGCGATCTCCGAGGGCACAGGCAGCGACTGGGAAACCGTCGCCCCCTTCTTCTGGGGCCGGTGGGACGCCACGGCACAGAGGCACCACGCAGCCAGCCAGCCGAGCAACCAGGAAGCTGTCGCTCTCTTCGCGGCCGAGGGAGCCTTCAGCCCGAAGAGCACTCGTGCGGCGCTCGCCTCCTGCGAGGCTCCCGTTCTGCTGCTCACTGGAGAGTTCGATTTGAACAGCCCGCCTGTGGCCGCGGCCGAGTTCGCGGAAGCATTCCCTGACGCCACGCTCGTGGTGCAGCCGGGAGCAGGCCACTATCCGTGGCTCGACGACGCCGACTGGTTCGTGGCGACCACGGCGGCATTCCTCCGCAGATGACCTGGCTCGCGCCCCTGGAGTCTGACGTGGACGCGAATGGCTCCCACAGTGGGAAGAGGCCGGGCGCCCCGCTCGAAACGGCCGAGCTGCTGGACTCCGCCCCGCTGGCGGCGTACGTCGCCAAGGAGGCGGAGTCGGGCCCCTGGCACGGAGAGCACGTCGAGCACCTCGCCAGTCTGATGCACGCCATGGAAGCCAGCCGGCTGATCGCCCAGAGGGCCGTGGAGCGCTTCGCCGGTGAGGTGGCGGACGGAATCCGGCTCGAGCTGGCGGAACAGGTGGAGGCCGGCGACTGGTACAAGGCCATCCGCCTCTATGAAGCCCTGGGGCAGATTCCTGGGGACTCGCTGAGCGAGCCACCGTTGGAGGCCCTCATGGAGTGCGCGTTCGACGGGCTCCACCAGGTCGCCGGCGAAGACGATTCCTTCCTCGACGCGGAGCCGCCGGGCACGCTGCTGCAGTTCCTATTCGACCAGGGCTACGACGGCGGCGAAGACGACGAGCACGCCGAGGACATCGCCGCTGTCAAGAAGTTCGTCGACCGGTTCGCCAGGCTCCCTGCTGGGCCACGCTTCGTGCCCCGCGACGAGACTGCCGCTCCGGGCCCGTACGGCAGCGAGGTACGGGACCGCGAGGTCATCACCGAGCTGATGAAGGGGCTGAGGGACCCGGACGTCACGCCCGGTGCTCTGGCCCTATGCCCCGCGGCGCGGACGGCAAGGCGTGCCCGCGCCGGGCTCCGTAGTTGCCGGGTGAACGCCGACGAGCCCCGCGCCGACGGAACGTCGCCGGGCCCAGGGTCCCACTCCACGGCCGCCGACCCCGCGGGGCGCCCATTCCGGCCCGTCGAAAACCCCGGCGTTCCCGGCATTCCCCGCTGTTTCGGCCCTTCCGTCGGATTCGAGGAAACGCGAGAGGGGCGGGAGCGGAAACTCTACGATGAACTCCATGAGTGCGCTGATCTTCTTCCTGTCGCTCGGCACAGTCTGTCGCGTCACACGATTCATCACCAAGGACACCCTCGCCGCGGGCTTTCGCTCCCGGGTAGCCGACCGTTTCGGCGAAGAATCCCATCCGGCATACCTGATGACCTGCGGATGGTGCGTCAGTATCTGGGTTGCGGGCGCCGTGACCGTGCTCGCCCACTGGGTCGGCGGGGAAACGTGGTTCCAGGCGGGCGCCATGGCGCTCACCCTTTCCTACCTCACCGGCCTGGCGGCCAACTGGCTTGACTGACAGTAACGTTGGGAGAATCTTCAATTTCTCCGCCGCATATAAGTATGACTATATGGCGGTGAGTGTCAGCGTGCGATGCCCGGGGGTAAAAGGTAAAGGGAACGAGCCGGGGACTCGGACCTGCCTCGGTGTTCCCCCGGCGAGGGCAGGTGGGGGCGGTTCCATCACGGCAGTCCGCCAGTAAGCCCCCTGCCAGCAACAGGAAGCGGCCGGCTCCCGTGGACGCGCACCTCCGGGGCATCGCGGGCATGTACCGGCCATACGCCGCACCGCACCACCGCGCAGGTGACACGGTGCAGGCTCCGGTGGGCATCCCGCCCCCACTCCGGCGACGCCGGAAGGGTGACGCCCCACCGACAGCCCGTCGACGTACCGGACAGCCGGTGCACCGAGGGGCTGCGCCGTTCTGTGACACCCCCGAAAATTGCGGATACCGCGAAGGAACACCCGCAGTTCATCTCGGTGGCGAATCCTTTCTTTTCGCCCGTGAGCCCACCAGACTGTCCCGGGAGCGCGAATACTCCCCGGCACGCCAGGTTGCAACACCCTGGAAGACGGCGGAAAGGGAAATCTTTCCCTCTCGGAAGAGCGCACCACGGCGCCGCGCGATTCTGGATTATGCGCCTGTCACGCGCCTGGGTGCGCTGAGCCGAACGAGTGGTATTCCGTTCACCTGTCTAGCCCAACACCCCACTCGGAATGCCTACTACTGATATCAGCAGGTGATGCGCCCCGAGTCCGCGTGGACCAAGGGCTCCTTCCGGAACGCCGCACCAGTTCTTCCGCGTACGTTCCGAACTAGGCCATACGGGTGAAGGAAATCTCCTGCTTTCGTGGGTCATCCGAAAGGGAGCCATACCATGGCCAGTTCGATCACCACCGTGACCTCGGCACCGGATCCATCCGTCTTCGGCCAGACGGTCACCTTCACCGCCACCGTCCAGCCGGAAACCCCCAGCGACCCCACCCCGACCGGCACCGTCGAGTTCGTCATCGACAGCGTGCCCGTCATCGCGTTGCCGCTCGACCTGAGCGGCCAGGCGCAGTACACGACCAGCGGTCTGGAGGTCGGTCTCCACGCAGTGGAGGCCAACTACTCCGGCGACGCAGAGTACGACCCGTCCCCGGGGGCAGACACCCAGGAGGTCACCCTCGCGGAGACCACCACCACGCTGGCCTTCGACCCCAACCCCGCCTTCTGCGGCGACACGGTGACCTTCACCGCCCAGGTCACCCCCGTTCCGCCGGGCGCGGGAACCCCCACCGGGTTCGTGTCCTTCATCGTCAGCGACGACGGCCCGGTGCTGAACGCCCCCGTGGACGCGAGCGGGCAGGCACAGGTCACCATCAGCAACCTGGACGTCGGCTTCCACCAGGCAGCCGCCTTCTACACCGGCGACGCGAGCTTCGACGGGTCGAACTCCCCCCTGACGCTCCTCGTCATCGAGCATGCGCCCGTCTCGGTCGCGGTCTCGGCGGACCCCAACCCGTCGGTGTGCGGCCAGGCCGTGACGCTCTGTACCACCGTGACGCCGGTCTCCTCGGGCGTCGGCACCCCGTCGGGCTCGGTGACCTTCACCGGCCCCGGCGGGCTCAACGAGACGATGTCGCTGGACGCGAACGGCACGGCGTGCGTCACCACGAGCACGCTGGCAACCGGCACGGTCACCGTCACCTACAGCGGCGACGAGTGCTACGCCATCGGGACCGGGACCGTCGACGTGACGGTCAGCCAGGCGTCGAGCGCTGTGTTGGTGTCGGTGGGCCCCGACCCCTCGGTATGCGGCCAGACCGTGTCCGTGTGCGCCGAGGTCATCGCGCTGGCGCCCGGCAGCGGCACCCCTACCGGAACCGTCACCTTCACCGGCGCCGGGCTCAACACGACCGTGCCACTGAACCCCGACGGCACGGTATGCGTCACCACCACCAGCCTGGAAACCGGCGCAGTCACCGTCACCTACAGCGGGGACACCTGCTTCCTGTCGTCGACCGGCACCGCGGACGTGACGGTCAATCAGGCGTCGAGCACGGTGGCGGTGTCGGCGAGCCCCCTGTTCTCGGTATGCGGCCAGACCGTGACCGTGTGCGCCGAGGTCACCGCGGTGGCACCCGGCAGCGGCATCCCCACTGGAACAGTCACCTTCACCGGCCCCGGCGGACTGAACCAAACGGTGCCACTGGGCCCCGACGGCACGGTATGCATCACCACAACCGTGCTGCAAACCGGCACAGTCACCGTCACCTACAGCGGGGACGCCTGCTTCGCCGGCTCGACCGGGACCATCAACGTGACGGTCAGCCGGTCGCTCAGCAGGATGTCGGTGTCGGTGAACCCCAACCCCTCGGTATGCGGCGAGTCCGTGACCCTGTGCGCCACGGTCACCGCAATGGGACCCGGCAGCGGCACCCCCACCGGAACCGTCACCTTCAGCGGCCCCGGCGGACTGAACGAAACGGTGCCACTGGACTCCTTCGGCACGGCATGCGTCACCACAACCGTGCTGGAAACCGGCACGGTCCAGGTCGTCTACAACGGCGACGGATGCTTCCGGCCGACGGCGCGCAACGTGCCGGTGACTGTCAACCAGGTGGCCAGCACCACCATGGTGTCGGTGGTCCCCAACCCCTCGGTATGCGGCCAGACCGTGAGTGTGTGCGCCGCGGTGATCGCAGTGGCACCCGGCAGCGGCACCCCCACCGGAAGCGTCACCTTCACCGGCGCCGGGCTGAACACGACGGTGCCACTGGACCCCGACGGCACGGCATGCGTCACCACCACCAGCCTGGAAACCGGCACGGTCACGGCCGTCTACAACGGCGACGGATGCTTCCTGACGTCGACCGGCACCGCGGATGTTGCGGTCACCCCGGCAAACAGTGCGGTGTCGGTGTCGGTGAACCCCAACCCCTCGGTATGCGGCCAGACCGTAACCGTGTGCGCCGCGGTCACCGCAATGGTACCCAGCAGCGGCACCCCCACCGGAACCGTCACCTTCACCGGCCCCGGCGGACTGAACCAAACGGTGCCACTGGACCCCGACGGCACGGCATGCTTCACCACCAGCAGCCTGGAAACCGGCACAGTCACCGCCACCTACAGCGGGGACACCTGCTTCCTGTCGTCGACCGGCACCGCGGACGTGACAGTCAGCCAGGCATCGAGCACGGTGTCAGTGTCGGTGAACCCCAACCCCTCGGTATGCGGCCAGGACGTGACCCTGTGCGCCGCGGTCACCGCACTGGCACCCGGCAGTGGCACCCCCACCGGAACCGTCACCTTCACCGGCCCCGGCGGACTCAACGTGACGCTGCCGCTGAGCCCCGACGGCACGGTGTGCTTGCTCGAAACCTCGGTGGAAACCGGCACAGTCACCGTCACCTACAGCGGGGACAGCTGCTTCCTGTCGTCGACCGGCACACTGGACATGACGGTCAACCAGGCGGCCAGCACGGTGTCGGTGGCGGTGGACCCCAACCCCTCGGTATGCGGCCAGGATGTGACCGTGTGCGCCACGGTCACCGCAGTGGCACCCGGCAGCGGCACCCCCACCGGAACCGTCACCTTCACCGGCCCCGGCGGACTGAACGTGACGCTGCCGCTGGACGGGGGCGGCACGGCTTGCCTGAACACCAGCAGCCTCACCAGCGGTACCTACTCGGCCACCTACAACGGCGACTCCTGCTTCGAGGACTCGACCGGGACCTTCGACGTGACGGTCAATCAGGCGTCGAGCACGGTGTCGGTGGCGGTGGACCCCAACCCCTCGGTGTGCGGCCAGGATGTGACCGTGTGCGCCGCGGTCACCGCGGTGGCACCCGGCAGCGGCACCCCCACCGGAACCGTCACCTTCACCGGCCCCGGCGGACTGAACCAAACGGTGCCGCTGGCCCCCGACGGCACGGCATGCTTCACCACGACCGTGCTGGAGACCGGCATGGTCATCGCCACCTACAGCGGGGACACGTGTTTCGTCGGCTCGACCGGGACCTTCGACGTGACGGTCAACCAGGCGGCCAGCGCCACCACCGTGTCGGTGGACCCCAATCTCTCGGTGTGCGGCCAGACCGTGACCGTGTGCGCCGCGGTCGTCCCACTGGCGCCCGGCAGCGGCATCCCCACCGGAACCGTCACCTTCACCGGCCCCGGCGGACTGAACCTAACGGTGCCACTGGACTCCTTCGCCGAGGTATGCATCAGCACGACAGTGCTGGAAACCGGCACGGTCACGGCCGTCTACAACGGCGACGGATGCTTCTCCTCATCGACCGCCACCGCACCGGTGACCGTCAACCAGGCGGCCAGCACCACCGCCGTGTCGGTGAATCCCAACCCCTCGGTATGCGGCCAGTCCGTGACCGTGTGCGCCACCGTCAACGCAGTGGCACCGGGCAGCGGCACCCCCACCGGAAGCGTCACCTTCACCGGAGCCGGGCTGAACACGACGGTGCCACTGAACCCCGACGGCACCGCATGCTTCACCACCACGAGCCTGGAGACCGGCACGGTCACGGCCGTCTACAACGGCGACGGATGCTTCCTGTCGTCGACGGGCACCGCGCCGGTGACCGTCAACCAGGCAGCCAGCACCACCGCCGTGGCTGTGAATCCCAACCCCTCGGTATGCGGCCAGACCGTCACCGTGTGCGCCACCGTCACCGTGGTAGCACCCGGCAGCGGCACCCCCACCGGAACCGTCACCTTCACCGGCCCCGGCGGACTGAACGAAACGGTGCCGCTGGACCCCGACGGCACGGCATGCCTGACCACCAGCAGCCTCACCAGCGGCATGGTCACGGCCGTCTACAACGGCAACAGCTGCTTCACCTCATCGACCGGCACCACACCAGTGATCGTCAACCAGGCGGCCAGCACCACCACCGTGTCTGTGAACCCCAACCCCTCGACGTGCGGCCAGACCGTGACCGTGTGCGCCACGGTCACCGCACTGGCACCCGGCAGCGGCACGGTCACCGGAACCGTCACGTTCACCGGCCCCGGCGGACTGAACGAAACGGTGCCACTGGGCCTCGACGGCACCGCATGCGCCACCACCACCAGCCTCACCAGCGGCACGGTCACCGCCGTCTACAACGGCGACTCCTGCTTCTCCTCATCGACCGGCACCGCACCGGTGACCGTCAACCAGGCAGCCAGCACCACCACCGTAGCCGTCAACCCCAACCCCTCCGTATGCGGCCAGACCGTCACCGTGTGCGCCACCGTCACCGCAGTGGCACCCGGCAGCGGCACCCCCACCGGAACCGTCACCTTCACCGGAGCCGGCCTCAACACAACCGTGCCCGTGAACCCCGACGGCACCGCATGCGT